>NZ_CP079865.1:300432-600865 GCF_025263565.1 Mycobacterium sp. SMC-8 | reverse complement strand
TGCGGGCCGAGGTCTCCGGTACCGAGAACGACTGGACCGTCCGCGTCATCGAGACCGACACCGCGGCCAAGGAGCTGCCCGAGGTCGAGGTGTGCAAGTTCAGCCGGGGTGCGTCCTGGCAGTTCGAGGACCGGAAGTCGCTGCCGCTCACAGTCGTCTGACCCCAGGGCCGTGCCGCGCGTTCCCGGGCGTCAGCGGGGCAGTACCGCGTTGCCGACCCACCGACGCAGGTAGGCCCGCAGCTCGTCACGGCTGCGCGGGGGCCGGCCGGGGTCGATCACGAAGGACTGGATGATGCGCAGCAGGTGCTCGGAGAGCTGATCGAGACCCGGGTCGTCGAAACCCGCGGCCGCCCAGTCCACGTCGAGACGGCCCACCATGTCGCGCGCGAACCGCAGCGCGATGTCGGAGGTAACCGACTGCACATGACTGGAGCCGCCGGGCACCATGATCAGCCCGATGTACTTCTCGCGGGGCAACCACTCCAGCGCGGTCGCCACTGCCTCGGCGACCGCCTCGGCCGGATCGGTGATACCGGTCAGGTGAGCGGCCAGCCGCTGGAGGAACCCATCGACGGCGTGCACCGCGGCCGCCACCAGCAGGGCCTCGGTGCTGGAGAAGTACCGGTACACCGTCTGACGCGTGACGCCGACGGTGCGGGCCACGTCGGAGATGCTGAAGTCGGCGCCGCGTTCCTCGATGACCTTGCCCGCGGCCGCGAGGATGCGTGCAACGGCCTCCTCGTCCGAGGCAGGCTTGGCTCCTGACCAACCGTGGGTGCGCACCCACGAACTGTAGGCCACCCGTGATCGGGCTACCGGTAGGCGACCTGCAGGTCCTTGACCCCGTTGATCCAGCCGGATCGCAGCCGCTGCGGCTCGGCCACCTTCGAGATGTCGGGAATCTGGTCGGCGATCTCGTTGAACATCAACTTGATCTCCATGCGGGCCAGGTTCGCGCCGATGCAGAAGTGTGCGCCGTTGCCTCCGAAGGCCAAGTGGGGGTTGGGGTTCCGACGAATATCGAAGGTGAACGGGTCGTCGAACACCGCCTCGTCGAAATTCGCCGAGCTGTAGAACAGTCCGGCCCGCTGCCCCTTGGCAATCGTGACACCGCCCACCTCGACATCCTCGAGTGCCGTGCGCTGGAAGCAGTGCACCGGGGTGGCCCAGCGGATGATCTCGTCGATGGCGGTGTCGGGGCGTTCCCGCTTGAACAGCTCCCATTGGTCGGGGTTGTCGAAGAAGGCGTTCATTCCGTGCGTCATCGCGTTGCGGGTCGTCTCGTTACCGGCCACCGCGAGCAGGATCACGAAGAACGCGAATTCGACCTCGCCCATCGATTCGCCGTCCAGGTCAGCCTGGACCAGTCGGGTCACGATGTCGTCGGCAGGGCACCGGCGGCGGTCCTCGGCCATCGTGTAGGCGTAGCCCATCAACTCGGCGTTGGCCATCGTGGGATCTGAGTCGAAGTCCGGGTCGTCGGTGTTCATGATCGCGTTGGACCAATCGAACAGCCTCTCCCGGTCCTCTTCGGGGACGCCGATGAGGTCGGCGATGGCCTGCAGCGGCAGCATCATCGCGACGTCGTCCACGAAATTGCCGCTGTCCTTCGCGGCGGCGCCGCGGACGATCTCGCGGGCGGCGTCGGCGAGCTTGGCTTCCATTCCTGCGATCGCCCTGGGCGTGAACAGGCGCGACACGATCTTGCGCAGTCGGGTGTGCTCGGGGGCATCGTGGTTGATCAGCAGCGCCTTGGTCAGGTCAAGCTGTTCGGCGGTCACCCCGTCGGGAAGGCGCATCACCGCTCCCTTGGCGTTGGTGGACCACTGCGCGCTGTTGCGCGAGATCGCCTTGATGTCCTCATGTCGCGAGATCACCCAGTAGCCGCCGTCGTCGAAGATCGACTCCGCCTGTTCGTTCCACCACACCGGGGCGGTCTTGCGTAACTCCGCGAACTCGGTCGCCGGGATGCCCTTGCGCAGCACATCAGGGTCGGTGAAGTCGTAACCGGGGGGCAGGAACGGGCAGCTCTGGGTCGCGGTCAAGGGGAATCTCCTCATGGTGTGACGTGCAGCACTCAACCTCGACCATACACTGCGGCGCTAAGATGTATGGCCGACGATGTAGAGAGTCCGGCGCTCGGTGCCACTAGGGTGTCCATCTGTGCACGTCCTGGTGGTTGGATCCGGAGCCCGTGAACACGCGCTGCTGCTCGCACTGCGCCGAGACCCGGAGGTCGACGCGCTGTCGGTGACGCCGGGCAACCCGGGCACCGCGGCGGTGGCCGATCAATACGACGTCGACGTCACGTCGGGAGAGGCGGTCACCGCGCTGGCCCGTCGTATCGGGGCCGACCTGGTGGTCATCGGGCCCGAGGTGCCGCTGGTGCTCGGTGTCGCCGACGCGGTCCGCGCGGCCGGGATCGCCTGCTTCGGTCCGACGAAGGATGCCGCCCGCATCGAAGGGTCGAAGGCGTTCGCCAAAGACGTGATGTCGGCTGCGGGCGTGCGCACCGCGGGCAGTGAGATCGTCGACAACCCCGGCCACCTCGATGAGGCGCTGGACCGGTTCGGTCCTCCCGCCGGGCAGGCAGCCTGGGTGGTCAAGGACGACGGGTTGGCCGCCGGTAAGGGTGTGGTCGTCACGCCGGACCGCGACACCGCTCGCGCGCATGCGGCCGGGTTACTCGACGCGGGACACCCGGTGCTGCTGGAATCGTTCCTCGACGGACCCGAGGTGTCTCTGTTCTGCGTCGTGGACGGCGAGACGGTGGTGCCGCTGCTGCCCGCCCAGGACTTCAAACGGGTCGGCGACAACGACACCGGACCCAACACCGGCGGGATGGGCGCCTACACGCCGCTGCCGTGGCTGCCGGCCGAGATCACTCGTCAGATCGTCGACGAAATCGTCAAACCCGTTGCCGCCGAACTGGTCAGGCGGTCAAGCGCGTTCTCGGGTCTGTTGTATGCCGGGCTGGCGATCACGTCGGCCGGGCCGGCGGTCGTGGAATTCAACTGCCGCTTCGGTGACCCGGAGACCCAGGCCGTGCTCGCACTGCTGGAGTCGCCGCTGGGTCAACTGCTGCGCGCCGCGGCCACCGGTGAGTTGGCCGGCCACCCGGCGCTGCAATGGCTGGACGGTTCGGCGGTCACCGTCGTGCTGGCCGCGGAGAACTATCCGGGACGACCGCGGGTCGGTGACGTGATCCACGGCGCGGACCAGGACGGGGTGCTGCACGCGGGCACCGCCCGGCGCGAGGACGGGAGCCTGGTGTCCTCGGGTGGCCGGGTGCTGTCGGTGGTCGGGACGGGGCCGGATCTGAACGCTGCCCGTGAAGCCGCCTACGCGACGATCGGTGCGATCCGGTTGCCGGGCAGCCACTTCCGGCATGACATCGGACAGGCGGCGGCCGAGGGCCGGATCTCGCTCTAGACCAGTAGCGGTGCCGCCCAGCTCAACTCGGCGGTCAGCTGCGAGGACCAGAACCCCGCGTCGTGGCCACCGGGGGAGAAGCCGCCCGCCGGGGGCGTCGGTAGCTGGGCGACGAACTGCCGGGTGGCGGCGTAGAAGGGATCGTCGAACCCGCAGTCGATGCGCAGCGGTATCTCGTTGAGGGCGGGCAGACCCCACACGGTGTTCGCCTCGTAGTCGGCGGCGCCGTCGAACGCGCCCGGCGCTGCGGCGCCGGGCGAGGTCCACAGCGCGGGACTGACCGCACAGATCGCGGCGGTGCGGGCGGGGCCCAGACGCGAGCCCAGCAGCATCGCTCCGTAGCCGCCCATCGACCACCCCAGGAACGCGACCCGCGAGATGTCCAGTCCCTGTTCGGCGAGCAGCGGCAGGAATTCGTCGAGCACCATCGCCCCGGAGTCGTCACCGGAGGCGCGCCGGTGCCAGTACCCGTTGCCGCCGTCGACGGCGGCGATCGCGAACGGCGGCAGGCCGGCCCGGACCGCATCGGCCAGGAACTGTTCGGCCCCCATCGACATCACGGTGTGCGCCGAGGAGTCCTTGCCGTGCAACAGGATCACCGGGCGCAACGGTGCGGTCTGATCCGGCGGGCGCGCGACGGCCCAGTTGGTGACCGCGCCGCCGCGGGCCGCCGAGATGAAGGAGCCGGTCACGTAGGTGGCCGCGGGCGCTGCCGAGGCCACCGCGTCGCCCAGCATCGACGCCCCGGCGGCGACCAAACCCGCGCGCAGTCCGAACGCCAGCATCTCCCGGCGGTTGAGGGTCGGCATGCGCGACATCATGCCATCGACGGCGCCGGGCCACGCCGTGCCCAACGCGGGGCGGGAAAGCCTGGTGATTCGCCGAAAAACCGATGCCGGAACCCCGTGGCTGGCAGGATTCTCTGGGTGACGGCAGCGGTCACTCCCAAGGGAGAACGGCGGCGGTATGCGCTGGTCAGCGCTGCCGCGGACCTTCTCTGCGAAGGTGGCTTCGATGCGGTGCGCCACCGTGCCGTGGCGCGCCGCGCCGGGCTGCCGCTGGCGTCGACGACCTACTATTTTTCTTCGCTGGATGACCTCATCGCCAAGGCGGTCGAGCATGTCGGCAGCCGGGAGAGTGAACAGCTGCGGCGCCGCGTGCAGACGTTGTCACGACGCCGTCGCGGCGCCGAATCCACCGCCGACATCCTGGTAGACCTTCTCGTCGGCGAGAATCCCGAACGCGTCACCGAGCAGATGATCTCCCGCTACGAGCGCTATATCGCCTGTGCCCGTCAGCCAAGTCTGCGCGACATCCAGCGGCGCATCCTCAAGCAGCGCAGCGAAGCCGTCGTCGAAGTCGTCGAACGGTCGGGACGGTCGGTGCGCGCCGAACTGGTCACCGCGCTGGTGTGCGCGGTCGACGGTGCGGTGGTCGCGGCGCTGGTCAGCGAGGGTGAGGGGCCGCGCGCCACCGCCAGAGCCACCCTGATCGACGTCATCGATGTGTTGGCCCCGTTCAACTAGCGTTTGCTTCTCGTCGCCGGTGGTTACTTGGGATTGGGCATGGTCGCGGGAGCGGCACGGAATCGGGTCGGATCCTGCGGTGATGCTGCGGTCCCGGCCCGACTGGCCGATGATGAGGGTTTCGACGGATTTCAGGAAGGCGTGATGTCGGAAGCGGTGGCCGGGCCGAACACGCGTGCCAAACAGCCTGAGCTCAAACGCGTCATGGGCCCCGGTCTGCTTTTGCTGTTCATCGTCGGCGACATCCTGGGCACCGGTGTCTACGCCCTTGTCGGCGATGTCGCCGGTGAAGTCGGTGGGGCGGCGTGGCTTCCGTTCCTGGTCGCCTTCGGCGTGGCCACCGTCACGGCGTTCAGCTACCTCGAGCTGGTGACGAAGTACCCTCAGGCCGCCGGCGCTGCGCTGTACGCGCACAAGGCTTTCGGGATCCACTTCATCACCTTCCTGGTCGCGTTCGTCGTGATGTGTTCCGGGATCACCTCGGCGTCAACGGCTTCGAGGGCGTTCTCGGCGAACTTCTTCGAAGGCGTGGGAATGGACGCGCCCAAGGTCGGTGTCGCGGTGCTGGCGCTTCTGTCATGGCCGCGCTGACCGCGATCAACTACCGGGGCGTCGGGGAGAGCGTCAAGCTCAACGTGGTGCTGACCATCGTCGAGATCACCGGCCTGGTGGTGGTGATCCTCGTCGGGCTGTGGGCCTTCACCGGTGGCGGCGACGTCGACTTCTCCCGGATCACCGCGTTCGAGACCTCCGAGGACAAGACCACTTTCATGGCGATCTCGGCGGCGACCTCGCTGGCGTTCTTCGCGATGGTCGGGTTCGAGGACTCGGTGAACATGGCCGAGGAGACCAAGAATCCGGTCAAGACGTTCCCGAAGATCCTGCTGTCCGGTCTGTCGATCGCCGGCGTTGTCTACGTTCTGATCTCGATCGTCGCGGTGGCGCTCGTGCCGGTCGGCAAGCTCGAAGCGAGCGACACCCCGCTCGTGGAGGTCGTCAAGGCCGGCGCTCCCGGGCTGCCGATCAACGCGATCCTGCCGTTCATCACGATGTTCGCGGTGTCGAACACCGCGCTGATCAACATGCTGATGGCCAGCCGGCTGATCTACGGCATGGCGCGCCAGCACGTGCTGCCGCCGGTGCTCGGCACCGTGCACCCGACGCGTCAGTCACCGTGGGTGGCCATCGTGTTCACCACGCTGATCGCGTTCGGTTTGATCCTCTACGTGTCGGCGTTCGCCAGCAGCAACGCGATCGCGGTGCTCGGCCGGCGTCGTGCTGTTCTTCATCACCCAGCAGATCAACAAGCAACTCGGCATCCGGGACGGCCACATCACCGACCCGACCCACCTCGGTTCAGGCCCGAGCTAACCGAGCCTTTCGGTGAGTCGCTGTAAGCGGTTGTCCAGCAACGTGGTTCGGTGAGCATTGCCGTCCAGCTCCAGGTAGCGACGGCCGAATCGGGCCAGCAGCGCATCGTCGAGCCGGCGCACCGCGCCGGCCGGGTAGCGGTAGTCCATCGCGGCATTCACCGCGCCGGTGTCCACTCCGTGGAGCTGGGCGTCCAGCGCCTCGATGGACTCGATCCCCAGATCGAGAAGCAACCCGGCGATCCATGCGTAGTGGTCGGTGCGCGACCAACCGGCGTCGGGGAACCGGTTCCCGAGATAGGTCGCCAACACCGCCGTCGGGATCCTCGGGTCGTCGGTGATCTCGGTGACCTCGGGGGTGGCGGTGCGCAGCCGTTCCCGCACGGCGGAGAATTCGCGGTCGGCCAGCTCCAGCAAGCCGGCAGCCAGGGTGAAGCGGCGGTCCAGATCGGGCCCGTGCGCGGCGGGAATCGAGCCCTTGTACCGGATTTCATGTTCGAACTCCGCCCACGCGTGCTGGAGCACGGTGCGCACCTGGATCGACGCGGGCTGCTGCACTCCTTCCACGCCGACGAGCAGATGTCGGCTGGCGTAGCCCCACCGGCCCTCGCGGGCGGTCTCCTGCCCCATGTCGCGGTCGTCGAGCAGTCGCATTTCCTCCGAGAGGAGCTCGGCCACCGAGGCGACGTCCTCACGCAGATAGGTGATGACCCGCAACCCGATCAAGTCGGTGATCTCGACCAGTGGCTCGGTGAAGGCGGGCCGGCCACCCGCGGTGCGTCGGTCGGCCTTCGCGGCGAACGACTCCACGGTCTTGGTGCGCGCCGTGACCGACAGGTAGTTGATGCCGGCCTCGTCGAGCAGGCCGGTGACCAGACCGAGGTAATGCTCGGTCGCGGCGACCAGTGCGGGACGCCGGGACTCGTATTCGGCGACGGCTGGCGACACCGCGACCGACTGCCTCGGCCGTTGTGCCCGAGCCGATTTCGGGCGCCGGTCCGGCGGCAGTGACGGGGTGACGATGTAGCCGGAGCCTGCGTCGCCGTAGATCGTGACATCCTGCGGGCGGTGATACCAGTAGAGCCCGACGTAGGCACACAGCACCGCGTCCACCGGGTCCTCGTCGCGGTCGAGGTGGCTCGGTTTGACCGCGGCCTCGATCCGTTTGCGCAGTTCGACCCAGGCGACGCTGCGGTTGACGCGCAGCCGCGGGGAGGCGTCGTCGAGACCCTCGATCAGCGTCATCAGCCGCAGCAGTTCGCGCTGCCTGTCCTCGAACGGGCCACGCTTGTACTTCAGCGTCTTCTCCAGTTCGAACAGCACGATGGTCGCCGGATGCGGATACACCTCGATCGCGCGCCGTGGCGAACCAGAGGACGGATCCATGTCGAGTCCCAGGCGTTCGGCGATCCGGGCGGCCCGCGGTTCTTTGAACTCGGGCCGGTCGGTGAACGCGGGGCGGGCACCCGCCTCGAAGCGCTGGAAGTCGCGGTTGTAGGCAGTCTCGGCGGGCCGGTGACCGGTCGCGTTCTTGACGATCAGCGGCGCGTCGATCGCGACCAGGCATTCGCCGTCGGTGAAGGGCGCGAGGGCCGCGACGATGCTGTCGTCGTCCTGGGCCGCCCCCACATGCAGGAGCCGACCGCCGGCGTCGACCACGGCGACACCGGTCTGGTTCTTCTCACCCCAGGCGAGGTCGAGCCCAACGAAGTGCATGGGGCTACTGTGCCTCATTCTGTGCCGGTGCAGCGGCCGATAGGCTGTGTGTTCGTGAGTGTCCCCAACGTCCTGGCCAACCGGTATGCCAGCGAGGAGATGGTGGCGATCTGGTCGCCGGAAGCCAAGATCGTCGCCGAGCGGCGGTTGTGGCTGGCGGTGCTCAAAGCCCAGGCCGAGCTCGGTGTGAACGTGCCCGACGGTGTGGTCGCCGACTACGAGCGGGTGCTGGAGAACGTGGATCTGGCCTCGATCGCCGCGCGGGAGCGGGTGCTGCGCCACGACGTGAAGGCGCGGATCGAGGAGTTCAACGCCCTGGCCGGCCACGAGCACGTGCACAAGGGCATGACCAGCCGCGACCTCACCGAGAACGTCGAACAGCTGCAGATCCGCCGCTCGCTGGAACTGGTGCGTGACCACTCCATCGCGGTGCTGGCCAGGCTGGCCGAACGCGCCGCGCTTTACCGCGACCTGGTGATGGCTGGGCGCAGTCACAACGTCGCCGCGCAGGCCACGACACTGGGCAAGCGGTTCGCGTCGGCCGCCGAGGAGCTGCTGGTCGCTCTGAACCGGGTGATCGAGCTGATCGACCGGTACCCGCTGCGCGGCATCAAGGGGCCCATGGGGACCGCGCAGGACATGCTCGACCTGTTCGACGGGGACACCGAACGGCTCGCCGACCTGGAGCGACGGGTCGCCCAGTTCCTCGGCTTCTCCCAGATGTTGACCAGCGTGGGTCAGGTCTACCCGCGCTCGCTCGACCACGACGTGGTGTCCGCGCTGGTCCAGCTCGGGGCCGGCCCGTCGTCGATGGCGCACACCATCCGGCTGATGGCCGGGCACGAACTGGTCACCGAGGGCTTCGCACCCGGCCAGGTCGGATCGTCGGCGATGCCGCACAAGATGAACACCCGTTCGTGTGAGCGCGTCAACGGACTTCAGGTGGTGCTGCGGGGATACGGTTCGATGGCCGCCGAGCTGGCCGGCGCGCAGTGGAACGAGGGCGACGTGTTCTGCTCAGTGGTGCGCCGCGTCGCGCTGCCGGACGCGTTCTTCGCCCTCGACGGCCAGACCGAGACGTTCCTGACCGTCCTCGACGAGTTCGGCGCCTACCCGGCGGTCATCCAGCGTGAACTTGACCGCTACCTGCCGTTCCTGGCCACCACCCGGATCCTGATCGCCGCGGTGCGCGCCGGCGTCGGACGCGAGACGGCCCACGAGGTCATCAAGGAACACGCTGTCGCCGTGGCGCTGGCGATGCGTGAGAAAGGCGCCGAGCCCGACCTGCTGGACCGGCTGGCCGCCGACCCGCGACTGCCGCTGGATCGGGCCGCGCTCGACGCCGCGCTGGCCGACAAGCAGGTCTTCACCGGTGCGGCCGGCGACCAGGTCGACCGGGTGGTCGCGGCCGTCGACGACCTGATCGGGCGGTATCCCGAGGCGGCCAAATACACCTCGGGCGCCATTCTGTGACGGTCCCGGGAGCCCTGGCGGGAGTCGACCTCACCGATCTCGACAACTTCGCGGCCGGGTTCCCGCACGGGCTGTTCGCGGTGCACCGCCAACACGCCCCCGTCTACTGGCATGAGCCGACGGAGAACACCCCCGACGGAGAGGGCTTCTGGTCGGTGGCGACCCACGCGCAAACCCTTGCGGTCTTTCGCGACCCGGACACCTACTCGTCGGTGACCGGAGGGGAGCGCCCGTTCGGCGGAACGCTGTTGCAGGACCTGCCGATCGCCGGTCAACTGTTGAACATGATGGACGATCCCCGCCACGCCGCGGTGCGCCGGCTGGTCAGTTCGGGTCTGACCCCCCGGATGATCCGCCGGGTCGAGGACGACCTCCGCGCCCGGGCCCGGCGCCTGCTCGACGATGTCGAACCCGACACCCCCGTCGACTTCCTCACCGACATCGCCGCCGAGGTGCCGATGCAGATGATCTGCATCCTTCTCGGTGTGCCTGAGTCCGAACGGCATTGGCTGTTCGAGGCGATCGAACCCAGCTTCGACTTCGGCGGCGCGCGCAAGGCGTCGATCACCCGGCTCTCCGTAGAGGAGGCCGGGTCACGCATGTTCACGTACGGTCAGGAACTCATCGCGGCCAAGCGCGCCGAACCCGCCGACGACATGCTCTCGGTGGTGGTGAACTCCGGCGACCCGCAGCTGACCGACCTGGAGAGCTACCTGTTCTTCAATCTGCTGTTCAGCGCCGGCGCCGAGACCACCCGCAACGCCATCGCCGGCGGCCTGCTGGCACTCGTGGAGAACCCGGCCGCCTACCGCGAGTTGCGTGCCGACCCCGGCCTGCTGCCCACGGCCATCGAGGAGATGGTGCGGTGGACCTCGCCGTCACCGTCGAAGCGGCGCACGGTGACCCGCCGCGCCACCCTGGGCGGGCACACCGTCGAGCCCGGACAGAAGGTGCTGGTCTGGGAGGGTTCGGCGAACCGGGACGCGGCCGCCTTCGCCGCGCCGGACCACTTCCAGATCACCCGGAAACCTAACCCGCACTTGGGTTTCGGTCAGGGTGTGCACTACTGCCTGGGAGCCAACCTGGCGCGGCTGGAGCTGCGGGTCATCTTCGAGGAGATCCTGCGGCGCTTCGACGCCGTGACCCTCGCGCGTCCGGTCGAGTGGACACGCAGCAACCGGCACACCGGCATCCGGCACCTGGTGGTCGAGTTCAGCGCTTCACCCTAAGCTCGAACCACATGGACCCTCGACAACCGGACATCAGGGCTTCGGATGCCGATCGAGCAGCAGTGACACAGATTCTCGAGCACGCCGTGGGGCAGGGCATGCTGACCCTCGACGAGTACACCCAGCGGGTGGACGTCGTGCTGGCGGCCCGGACCCGCCGCGAACTCGACACCGTGATCGCCGATCTGCCCCACGTCCGCCGTCAGCCGGCGCCCGCCCCGCCGGAGGTGCTGCGGAGCTGGATGTCGGGCATCTCACGCAAGGGTCCGTGGACCGCACCCGCGCGCCTGCAGCTGGTCACCCGGATGTGTTCGACCACTTTGGATTTCACGTCGGCAGTGCTGCAGAGCCCGGTCGTGCACATCGACATCGACGACTACTTCAGCTCCACCGAGCTGATCCTGCCCGACGGCGCCACCGCCGACCTGAACCGGGTCGCCAACGTCGCGTCGTCCACGTCGGTGAAGGTGACGACCAGCCCGCCGTCGGGCCGCTTGCACGTCGTCGTCGCCGGCCGGGTGCGGTTCGGGTCGCTGACCGCGCGACACCCGTTCGGAACCTCGCTCAAACGCCTGCTGAGGTAAACCGCCGAAATCGCATTCCACGTCGCGGATCGGCGGCGCGGACCGCGTGGAATGCGATTTCGGCGGTTACTCGGCGCGCTTCAGATTGGCCGCGCGGATACCGGAGGCGCGCAGTTCGAGTGCGGCCAGCCCGCGGATCGCGACCCGGTCCTGCTCACGCCATGCGCCCACCGGGTCGGTGCTGATCGCGGCGAGCTTGGGCAGCGGGCGGTTGGCCAGCGCCCGCAACGCCAGCAGCTGCTCCCCGGCCCAGGTGGACGACAGCGTGACGGCGGTCCATTTGCGGCGGAAGAAACGCAGCCGCAGAAACAACCACGGCATCATCAACGCCAGGATCGGCGGCGCGGCGACCGCGAACGCCAGCAGCCACGCCAGCCAGCCGGCCGTCACTCCCAGCGACTGCCCCGCACCGGCGATCTCGCGCGCGGCGTCCCCGGCGCCTCGCAACGGCCCGGCCAGCGCGCCGCCGATCAGCGGCACGTCGTCGGCGCTGTTGCCGGCATTGTCCAAATTGCCGGCCACGCCGTTGGCGCCGCTCTCCACCTGATAGCCGAACTCGGCGAGTGTCGACACCGCCGAATGGACCGCGGCGCCCACCCAAACCCAGATCGCGGTCCAGGCGAGGACGACGACGTCGCTGACCAGTTGCCACAACAATCGGCCGGGGGTCGTGGCGTAGGGGATCCACCGAGAGCTCATGTGCTCGATCACAGCACACACAGAGCGGCTCCGGCGGCCCGATAGGCTGGGCCGATGCGTCCCGCTCTGTCCGACTACCAACACCTGGCCAGCGGCAAGGTCCGTGAGCTGTACCGCATCGACGACGGGCACCTGCTGTTCGTCGCGACCGACCGGATCTCGGCCTACGACCACATCCTCACCTCCGAGATCCCGGACAAGGGGCGCGTGCTGACCGCGATGAGCGTGTTCTTCTTCGACTACCTCAGCCGCACGGCCGAGGTGCCCAACCATCTGGCCGGTCCGCCCGACGACGAACGCATCCCCGGAGAGGTGCTGGGCCGGGCGCTGGTGGTCGAGCAACTGGAGATGCTGCCGGTGGAAGCCGTGGCCCGCGGCTACCTGACGGGGTCCGGACTGATCGACTACCAGCAGACCGGCACCGTCTGCGGTATCGCGCTGCCGTCGGGGCTGGTGGAGGCCAGCAGGTTCGACGAACCGCTGTTCACGCCGGCCACGAAGGCCGAACTCGGCGAGCATGACGTGAACATCAGCTTCGACGACGTCGTCGAGCTGGTCGGCGCCGAGCGTGCCGAGCAACTGCGTGAACGCACGCTGCGGACCTACAGCCAGGGCGCCGCGCATGCGTTGACCAAGGGCATCATCGTCGCCGACACCAAGTTCGAGTTCGGCGTGGACGCCCAGGGTGAGCTCAAGCTCGCCGACGAGGTGTTCACACCGGACTCGTCACGCTACTGGCGCGCCGACGGCTACACCGAGGGACAGGTGCAGGACAGCTTCGACAAGCAGTTCGTCCGTAACTGGCTGACAGGTCCCGAATCCGGGTGGGACCGGCACGGTGAGCAGGCCCCGCCGCCGCTGCCGCCCGACATCGTCGACGCCACCCGAGCGCGCTATATCGAGGCCTACGAGCGCATCTCGGGCCTCCGTTTCGACCGATGGATGGGGGCTGCCGCGTGAAGCTCGAACCCACGGTCGGCCCGCCCATCGCCAAGCGGGTCTACACCCGCCGCGAACACCACGGCGACGTGTTCCTCGACCCGTACGAATGGCTGCGCGACAAGTCCAATCAGGATGTGATCGACTACCTGGAAGCCGAGAACGCCTACACCGAGCATGTCACCGAGGATCTGGCGCCGCTGCGGCAGACGATCTTCGACGAGATCAAAGCCCGAACGAAAGAGACCGATCTGTCGGTGCCGACGCGTCGCGGCGACTGGTGGTACTACGGCCGCAGCTTCCAGGGCAAGCAGTACGGGGTGCAATGCCGTTGTCCCGTCACCGACCCCGACGACTGGACGCCTCCGGTGTTCGACGAGAACACCGAGATCCCCGGCGAACAGGTGCTGCTCGACGAGAACGTCGAGGCCGAGGGTCACGATTTCTTCTCGCTGGGCGCCGTGACCGTCAGCGTGGACGGAAACATCCTGGCGTACTCGGTCGACGTCAAGGGCGACGAGCGATACACGCTGCGGTTCAAGGACTTACGCACCGGGCAGCGCTATGACGACGAGATCGCCGGTGTCGGGGCCGGCGCCACCTGGGCAGCCGACAACAACACCGTCTACTACGTGACCGTCGACGACGCGTGGCGGCCGGACACCGTGTGGCGGCACCGGCTGGGTGCCGGGCAGTCCGATGAACGCGTCTACCACGAACCGGACGAACGGTTCTGGGTCGCGGTGGGGCGCACGCGCAGCGACAAGTATGTGATCATCGCCGCAGGAAGCGCGATCACCTCGGAGCTGCGTTACGCCGACGCCGCCGACCCGCAGGCCGAGTTCACCGTCGTGTGGCCGCGCCGGGAATCCGTCGAGTACTCCCTCGACCACGCCGTCATCGGCGGTGAGGACCGCTTCCTGATCCTGCACAACGACGGCGCCGAGAATTTCACCCTCGTCGAGGCGCCCGTGGCCGACCCTACCGACGTCCGCACGTTGATCGGGCACCGCCGTGACGTCCGGTTGGACGCGGTCGACGCGTTCGCCGGCCACCTCGTGGTCAGCTATCGCAAGGACGCGCTGCCCCGGATCGAGCTGTGGCCCCTCACCGACACCGGATACGGTGAGGCGCAAGACATCAGGTTCGACTCCGAACTGATGTCGGTGGGGCTGTCGGCCAACCCGAACTGGAGCGCGCCCAAACTGCGGATCGGCGCGACCTCCTTCGTGACCCCCGTGCGGATCTACGACCTCGACCTGGGCACCGGCGAACGCACGCTGCTGCGTGAGCAGCCTGTGCTGGGCGACTATCGCCCAGAGGACTACGTCGAGCGCCGCGACTGGGCGGTGGCGCACGACGGTGCGCGAGTGCCGATCTCGATCATCCACCGGGCCGGCCTGAGATACCCGGCGCCGGTGCTGCTGTACGGATACGGCGCCTACG
This sequence comes from Mycobacterium sp. SMC-8, assembly GCF_025263565.1. Lineage (NCBI taxonomy): Bacteria > Bacillati > Actinomycetota > Actinomycetes > Mycobacteriales > Mycobacteriaceae > Mycobacterium > Mycobacterium sp. SMC-8. The sequence goes on along the minus strand of NZ_CP079865.1, from coordinate 586,449 downwards.
AGTCCTGCGAGGATCCGCGGTTCTCGATCGCGCGGCTGTCGCTGCTCGACCGCGGCATGATCTTCGCGGTCGCCCATGTCCGCGGCGGCGGCGAGTTGGGGCGGCCGTGGTACGAGCACGGGAAGCTGCTGGAAAAGTGCAACACCTTCACCGACTTCATCACGGTGGCAAGCCATCTCGTCGGCACCGACGTCACCAGGCCGGAGAACCTGGTGGCCTACGGAGGCAGCGCGGGCGGTCTGCTGATGGGCGCGGTTGCCAACATGGCGCCGGAGATGTTCGCCGGAATCCTGGCCGCGGTCCCGTTCGTGGACCCGCTGACCACCATCCTGGACCCGTCGCTGCCGTTGACGGTGACGGAATGGGACGAGTGGGGCAATCCGCTGGAGGACCCCGAGGTGTATCACTACATGAAGTCCTACTCGCCGTACGAGAACGTCGAGTCCAGGAATTACCCCGCGATACTGGCGATGACGTCACTCAACGACACCCGGGTTTACTACGTGGAGCCGGCGAAATGGGTTGCCGCGCTGCGTCATGCGCAGACCGACCCGGCCCGCGACGCGCCCCGGGTGTTACTCAAGACCGAGATGAACGCCGGGCACGGCGGCATCAGCGGACGCTACGAGCGGTGGAAGGAGACCGCGTTCCAGTATGCGTGGATGCTGGACGTCGCCGGCGAGAGATGACCCGGGGCTCCTACCACCACGGCGACCTGAAGGCCGTCATCCTCGCCCAAGCCGCCGTCCTCGTCGCCGAACGCGGTGCCGACGGCGTGTCGCTGCGCGAATTGGCCCGCACCGCAGGGGTTTCCCATGCCGCGCCGGCGCATCACTTCACCGACCGGCGCGGCCTGTTCACTGCGCTCGCCGCGCAGGGCTGGCGGATGCTGGCGGCCGCACTGGCCGGTGCACGACCTGAATTCCTGGACGCCGCACTGGCCTACGTGCGTTTCGCCGTGGAGAACCCGGGTCACTTCGCCGTGATGTTCGACCGCTCGCTGATCGACCCGGACAACACGGAGCTGATCGCGGCCCAGGCCGCCGCCGGCGCCGAATTGGCGTCGGGGGTAGGAACGCTCGACGACCCGCGCGCCACCGAGGATCCGCAGGCCGCGGCGCTCGCGGCGTGGTCGCTGGTGCACGGTTTCGCGATGCTGTGGCTCAATCGGGCCATCGACACCGACGCCGACCCGGTCGCCACGGCCGAGCGCGTGGCGCGGATGCTGTTCACCCCGAACCGGCCCTCACAGACCGCCGACGAGTAGCGTCGGCGCCATGACTGACGCTGCGATCACCGACATCCCGCTCACCACACTGGACGGCCGGTCCACCACTCTCGGCGAATTGGCCGTCGGCGCCGCGCTGGTGGTCAACGTCGCCTCCAAATGTGGACTGACGCCGCAATACACCGCGCTCGAACAGCTCGCGAAGGACTACGCAGACCGTGGACTGACCGTGATCGGTGTTCCGTGTAACCAGTTCATGGGTCAGGAACCGGGCACCGCCGAGGAGATCCAGACGTTCTGCTCCTCCACCTACGGTGTGACGTTTCCGCTGCTGGAGAAGACAGAGGTCAACGGATCCGGACGGCATCCGCTGTATGCGATGCTGACCCAGGCCGCCGACGACGCCGGTGAGGCCGGAGACGTGCAGTGGAACTTCGAGAAGTTCCTGCTCGCGCCCGGCGGCGCAGTGGTCAGACGCTTCCGCCCGCGCACCGCGCCCGACGCTCCCGAGGTGATCTCGGCGATCGAGGATGTCTTGCCCCGATAGCCGAGACGACACCTGCCTGCGCAGTGTCGTCCACCTGCGAGACACCTGACATTGCGACACTGCCCGTGTGGCAGGACAACTGATCGTGTCGATCTCGGGGATCAGCGAACGCACGCTGGGCGACGTCGCAGAGTTCCGCGATTCGCTCGCAGACCGCGGTGTACCGGTGTCGTTCCTCGTCGCGCCGCGCCTCAAAGGCGGTTACCGACTCGACCGCGACGCCACCACCGTGGACTGGCTCATCGACCGGCGTGCGCACGGTGACGCCGTCGTGCTGCACGGCTTCGACGAGGCCGCCACCAAGCAGCGCCGAGGCGAGTTCGCGACGTCGCCGGCCCACGAGGCGAACCTGCGGTTGATGGCCGCCGACCGCATCATGGAACATCTGGATCTCCGGACCAGGCTGTTCGCCGCGCCCGGCTGGAATGTCTCCCAGGGTGCGTTGACTGCGCTGCCCCGCAACGGGTTTCGTCTGCTGGCCGGACTGGCGGGTATCACCGACCTGGTGGGCGGAGGCACCGCGCGGGCCCGGGTGCTCGGCATCGGAGAAGGGTTCCTCGCCGAGCCGTGGTGGTGCCGCACCCTGGTGCTGGCCGCCGAGCGTACGGCCCGCCGGGACGGGATCGTGCGACTGGCGGTGGCGGCCCGGCACCTGCGTCGGCCAGGCCCGAAGCAGGCGATGCTCGACGCCGTCGATCTGGCGATGATGCACTCGTGTGTGCCCGTGGTTTACCGGTGGGGACTCCAACCTGCGCTGACCGACGCCGCTTGACCCGCTTTTCTGGCTAGATTGGCGTCCATGGCTGACGCTGCTGATGTCATCGTGGTGGGCGCCGGGCTGGCCGGTTTGGTCGCGGCCTGCGAACTGGTCGAGCGCGGGCGGAGCGTGCTGATCGTCGATCAGGAGAATGCGGCCAACATCGGCGGCCAGGCGTATTGGTCCTTTGGTGGGCTGTTCTTCGTCGACAGCCCCGAGCAGCGGCGGATGGGGATCCGGGACAGCCACGAGCTCGCCCTGCAGGACTGGCTCGGCTCGGCCGGGTTCGACCGGCCCGAAGACCACTGGCCCCGGCAATGGGCCCACGCCTACGTCGACTTCGCCGCCGGTGAGAAACGCAGCTGGCTGCGTGACCGCGGCCTGCAGACCTTCGCACTGGTCGGTTGGGCCGAGCGCGGCGGTTACGGCGCCAACGGTCACGGCAACTCGGTCCCGCGGTTCCACATCACCTGGGGCACCGGACCCGCGCTCGTCGACATCTTCGCGCGCCGCCTGGTCGGCGCCCCCGGGCTGCGGTTCGCCCACCGGCACCGGGTGGACGAGTTGATCGTCGAATCCGGAGCGGTGGTGGGGGTGCGCGGAGCCGTGCTGGAGCCCTCGTCGGCGGTGCGCGGCGCAGAATCCTCGCGAAACGTGGTCGGTGACTTCGAATTCCGGGCCCACGCGGTGATCGTGGCCAGTGGCGGGATCGGCGGCAACCACGAACTGGTTCGCAAGTACTGGCCCAAGCGGATGGGGCGGGTGCCCGAGCAGCTGCTCAGCGGGGTGCCCGCGCACGTCGACGGGCGCATGCTGGAGATCTCGGCGACCGCCGGCGCCAGCGTCATCAACAGCGACCGGATGTGGCACTACACGGAAGGCATCACCAACTACGACCCGATCTGGCCGCGGCACGGCATCCGGATACTGCCAGGGCCGTCGTCGCTGTGGCTCGATGCCAATGGCAAACGGCTTCCGGTGCCGCTCTATCCGGGATTCGACACACTGGGCACGCTGGAGTACATCGCGCAGACCGGTCAGGACTACACGTGGTTCGTGTTGAACTCCCGCATCATCGCCAAGGAGTTCGGCTTATCGGGCCAGGAGCAGAATCCCGATCTGACCAACCGCAGTATCCGCGAGGTGCTCGAACGCGGGCGCAAGGGCCCCGCACCGGTGCATGCGTTCGTCGACAAGGGCGTCGACTTCGTCACCGCGACCTCGTTACGGGAACTGGTGACCAGGATGAACGCGGTTTCCGACGTCATACCGCTGGACTTCGACGTGGTCGAGGCCGAGGTCACCGCCCGCGATCGGGAGGTGAGCAACCGGTTCACCAAGGACGGACAGATCACCGCGATCCGCGCCGCCCGCGCCTACCTGCCCGACCGGATCAGTCGGGTCGTGGCTCCGCACCGGCTGACCGACCCGAAGGCGGGCCCGATGATCGCGGTCAAGCTGCACATCCTGACGCGAAAGTCGTTGGGCGGGTTGCACACCGACTTGGAAGCGCGCGCGTTGCGAGGTGACGGCTCGGTGCTGCCCGGACTGTATGCCGCGGGGGAGGCAGCCGGGTTCGGCGGTGGTGGCGTGCACGGCTACCGCTCGCTGGAGGGCACCTTCCTCGGCGGGTGCGTGTTCTCCGGTCGTGCCGCGGGCCGCCACGCCGCGCTGTCGGTCGGATAGGCTCGCGCCTCCCGTTCGCGAGCAGACGGAAAGTCGCGCGACACGCCCGCGAATCGTGCGAGTTTGTGTCTGCTCGCAGTACTAGAAGTCTGTGGCGTTCTCCTGATCGAGCACCTGGAAGTCGGTGTCGGTCATCTCGGAGAGCCGGCCGTAGAAGATCGGGCGGCCGATGGGGTCGATGATCGCCTGGTGGATCGGCACGGCGCGGGCCGGTGCGACCGCGCGCAGATAGTCGACGGCCTCGGAGATCTTCAGCCACGGGGCCGCCGCCGGGGTCGCCAGCACATCCACCGGCTCACCGGGGACGAACAGCGCGTCTCCGGGATGCATCAACTTCGCGGGATGGTCACCGTCACCGACGAGATACGAGATGTTGTCGATGACCGGGATTTCCGGGTGGATCACCGCGTGTCGGCCGCCGGCGCCACGCACCGTCAGATGACCGATCGACAGCTCGTCGCCGGCGTTGACCGCCTGCCAGGACCCGCCGAGCTGGGCGGCCGTCTGCGGGTCGGCGTACAGCGCGGCCTGCGGGTTGGCCTCGATCAGCGCGGGCAACCGTTCGGTGTCGGCGTGGTCAGGGTGCTGGTGGGTGATCAGGATCGCGTCGAGTCCGGTGATGCCCTCGAAGCCGTGCGAGAAGTTCCCCGGATCGAAGAGCACCGTGGTTTGTTCGCCCGAGTCGGTCTCGAAGCTGGCGAGAAGGCATGAATGGCCGAAGTGTGTGAGCTGCATCCCTATATTGTGGCGCTCAGGGGCAGGTTGGGGTGGTGGTGTACGCACGCGTGGTATTGGCACTGGCGGTCGCGGTGTCCGGAATGGTCCTGACACCGGGACAGGGACGGGCGGTGCCGGGGGTGTGCCCGCCGATCTGCGATGCGATCCCCGATGCGGCGTGGATCGAGTCGAGCTCGGTGCCGCTGTACCCGATGTACCGCTGGCCTGGGCTGGCAGGTCTAGCGGTGACGGTGGCTGCCCCTCGGTTCGAGTTCGAGTCGTGGTGTGCCAGCCCGGTGCGTGAGTCCGATCCCCGCGACTACGCCGTGGCCGCGCGGGCCCGTGTGACCAACCCAGCGGGGCAGTGGAACTTGCACGCGCAGGTGTTGCACTGGCGCGGCGACGTCGTCACCGGTGGCCGGACGGCCCTGCAGACACTGGAGTGGGCCCGCATGGCGTTGGCGTCGTGCCACCTGACCGCACCCCAGGTGTCACCATCGCTGACCACCAGCGACGCCATGGACTTGGTCGGCGTGATCAGCGACGTCGGCCGTCGCGTGATGCACACCTATTTCCTCGTCGACCCGGCCAACAGCTCCCTGGTCGAGCTGACGCTGTGGACGACGCTGCCCACCGCGGTCGAGTGGCGAGGCGTGGCATCGGACACGCAGGTGCTCGACGCGATGGCGGTTCCACTCTGCGCCGCCTACGTGGGCTCGTGCCGGTGAAGCGGGGCCGGTGTCGCCGCAGGTAGAGTGTCGCCGTGGCAAAAGTGGTGGTGAACGTCATGCCGAAGACCGAGATCCTGGATCCGCAGGGCCAGGCAATCGTCGGCGCGCTGGGCCGGCTCGGGTTCGACGGGATCTCAGATGTGCGGCAGGGCAAGCGATTCGAGCTGGAGGTCGATGGCGAGATCGATGACGCCAAGCTGGCTGAGATCGCCGAATCGCTGCTCGCCAACACCGTGATCGAAGACTGGACCGTGAGCCGGGAAGACCAGGCATGACCGCCAAAGTGGGGGTCATCACATTCCCCGGCACGCTCGATGACATCGACGCCGCCAGGGCGGTCCGGCTGGCGGGTGGCGAGCCGGTCAGCCTGTGGCACGCCGACGCCGACCTCAAGGGCGTCGACGCTGTCGTCGTCCCCGGCGGCTTCTCCTACGGCGACTATCTGCGAGCCGGCGCCATCGCCAAGTTCGCGCCGGTCATGGGTGAGGTCATCGCGGCCGCCGGTCGTGGCATGCCCGTGCTCGGGATCTGTAACGGCTTCCAGGTGCTGTGCGAAGCCGGTCTGTTGCCGGGAGCGCTGACCCGCAACGCCGGACTGCACTTCATCTGCCGTGACACCTGGCTGGAGGTGGCGTCCAACACCACCGCGTGGACCAGCCGCTATGAACTGGGCGCCGACCTTCTCGTGCCGCTGAAGTCCGGTGAGGGACGCTACGTCGCCGGTGAGAACGTGCTCGACGAACTGGAGGGCGAGGGCCGGGTGGTGTTCCGCTACCGCGAGAACCTCAACGGCTCGATGCGCGGGATCGCCGGCATCAGCTCGGCCAACGGACGCGTCGTCGGCCTGATGCCGCATCCCGAGCACGCCACCGAGGCGTTGACCGGCCCGTCCGACGACGGTCTGGGGATTTTCTACTCGGCACTGGACGCAGTTTTGGTGTCCTGACCCCTTGCCATGGGAGACGCAGTGCGTTGACTCACCCGCGCGAGCGTGCGTGAAATAGCCTGAATTACAGGCGTTTCGCCCGCAGACACGCACGGTCGCGAGAGGAGGGAGGGAGGGGGGACAGGGTTAGCCGGCGCTCAGCGCGACCGAGGCCTCGGCGGTGTAGCACAGGAACGTGAAGGTTTCCTGCAGGTACAGCTGTACCGTTTCGGCATCATGCGACAGGTAGCCGATGCACACGTCGGTGCCCAGCTGCAGATCGAAATCGCCGCCGCGAGTGGACAACACGATCGCGCCGTCGATGGCGGGAGCCCAGATGATGTCGCCGTCGACGAGCCGGTTCAGATGCTCACGCACCGGATATCCGTGCGCGGTCGTCTCGCTCACCTTGGTATAGACGTCGGCCGACAGCAGCACGCTGTACGGTCCATCCACGCCGGCCAACCGCAGTTCCGACAGTGCCTGGCTGATGACATCGGGAATGTCGCGCGGGTCGTCCGGCAGCACCAGATTCGGGCACGAACTCGACCTGCGGATGCCGTTGATGTGCGCAGCCTCGTAACCCTCGAAGATCGCCCGGTCCTCGGCGAACGCCAGCTTTTTGGCGGCCTCCTTGACCGGATCCCAGTCGGAGTCCTGTGAGCCCCGCTCGACGTCGTCGATGTCGATCCGCCTGATGGTGAACGGGACTCGGAGCCGTACCAGCGGTCGGGCGTCGCGCAGGTGGGCGATCACACCGTCGCCCGGCGGTGCGACGTCGAGCAGGTGGCCGGTGCTCACCGCGGCTGTCACCGGTCCGCCCGGCTCACTGACGTCGACCACGCGACGGCCCGCGATGTTCCGCTTGAAGGTGCGCGTGGCCTCCTCCTCGATCTGCGCCCACGCCGCGTCGGTGATCGGAGCCAGGTCCCGGTAGAGGTTGTTCATTGCGTTTGTCCTTTCAGGCTGCCGATCGCGAGTGATCCCGCGTAGCCGGCCGGCGGCACACTGGAGGGCTGCGCGGAGTCCGTAGCCGAATCAGGGAGTGGCGGAGCGTTGTTGAGGAAATCGGTGATCGGCGTGAAGAACATCGAGCCCGTGACGGCCCGCGAGAAATCCAGCACCCGGTCGGTGTTGCCCGGCGGGTCGCCGAGAAACATGTTGCGCAGCATCCGTTCGGTGACCGCGGCGGTGCGCGAGTAACCGATGAAGTACGTGCCGAACTCGCCGGTTCCGACCTCTCCGAACGGCATGTTGTGCCGCACGATCTTGAGTTCGTTGCCTTCTTCGTCCTCGATCACATTCAGCGCCACATGGGAATTGGCCGGTTTGACCGCGTCATCGAGTTCGATGTCGTCGAGTTTGGTTCGGCCGATCACCCGCTCCTGCTCCTCGGTCGGCAGCGCGTTCCACGCGTCCATCAGGTGCAGGTACTTCTGCACGTGGACGTAGCAGCCGCCCGCGAAGTCAGGGTCCTCGTCTCCGATCTGGGTGGCGCTGTCGGCCAGCGGTCCGTCGGGGTTCTCGGTGCCGTCGACGAACCCGAGCAGGTCCCGGTTGTCGAAGAAGCGGAACCCGTGGGTCTCGTCGACGACGGAGATCGCACCCATCGCCGGGACCAGTTTGGTCGCCAGCTCGAAGCAGACGTCCATCGTCTCGGCGCGGATGTGGAACAGCAGATCGCCCGGTGTGGACGGGGCGCGGTGCACGCCGCCGTCGAGCGCGATGAACGGATGCAGCTCGGCAGGCCGGGGGCCACTGAACAACCGGTCCCAGGCGTCCGATCCGATCGACGTCACCACCGACAGCCGCTTGGCCGGGTCGCGGAATCCGATCGCGCGCACCAGCCCGGCGATGTCGCCCAGCGCGTCGTGCACCGCCTCCTCGCCGCCCTCGTCGATGGTGGCCACCAGAAAGATCGCCGCCGGCGTCAGCGGCGCCAGCACCGGCTGCGGCAGGGGAGGGGGCACGGTTCCACCCTAAATCAAGATCGGCTGGCGTGGTCGACGAAGATGGAAAGATGCCAGCCAGTCCCCAGGGTCTCTGTGAGTTCATCGACGCGGCACCGTCGCCGTTCCATGCCTGCCGCACGGCTGCGGACCGGTTGCTCGCTGCCGGCTTCACCGAGCTCGCAGAAAGCGACCCGTGGCCCGGCGCCGGTGACCACTTCACGGTGCGCGCCGGATCACTGATCGCGTGGCGGTCTCCCGAAGACGACACCGCCCTGCCGTTTCGAATCGTCGGCGCCCACACCGACAGCCCCAACCTGCGGGTCAAACAGCACCCCGATCGGTACGTCTCGGGCTGGCAGGTGGTCGCGCTGCAGCCCTACGGCGGCGCCTGGCTGAACTCCTGGCTCGACCGCGACCTCGGCATCAGCGGGCGGTTGTCGGTCCGCGACGGCAACGCGGTCCGGCACACCCTGGTCCGGATCGATGAGCCCATTCTTCGGGTGCCGCAGCTGGCCATCCACCTGTCCGAGGACCGTAAGGGCGTCGAGCTCAATCCGCAGCGGCACGTCAACGCCGTATGGGGGACGGGAACCGGTGCGCGATCGTTCCTCGACTACGTCGCCGACCACACAGGCGTCGCCGGTGACGACGTGCTGGGCTTCGACCTGATGACCCACGACCTCACCCCGTCCCGGCTGACCGGGGCCGCGGCCGACCTCGTCAGCGCGCCGCGCCTGGACAACCAAGCCACCTGCTACGCCGGGCTGGAGGCGTTCCTGGGAGCCGGCCGCGACGCCGGCGTCGTGCCCGTGCTGGTGCTCTTCGACCACGAGGAGGTCGGTTCACAGTCCGACCACGGCGCCCAGTCGGAGCTGCTGCTGACCGTGCTGGAGCGCATCACACTGGCCGCAGGTGGGGGCCGCGAGGAGTTCCTGCGGCGGTTGCCCACCTCGATGGTGGCGTCGGGTGACATGGCCCACGCCACCCACCCCAACTACCCGGACCGCCACGAGCCCGGGCACCTGATCGAGGTGAACGCGGGCCCGGTGCTGAAGGTGCAGCCCAACCTGCGTTACGCCACCGATGGCCGGACCGCCGCGGCCTTCGCGCTGGCCTGCGCGCAGGCCGGGGTGAACCTGCAGCGATACGAACACCGCGCCGACCTGCCCTGTGGATCCACCATCGGGCCGATGACCGCGGCCAACACCGGGATCCCGACCGTCGACGTCGGCGCGGCGCAGCTGGCGATGCATTCGGCGCGCGAGGTGATGGGCGCTGATGATGTCGCCGACTATTCCGCGGCACTTCAGGCGTTTCTGTCACCGGGCTGAACTACCGTCGAGCCATGCCACTGAAAACTGAGATGGTGACGTTCGACTGCACGGATCCCGACACCCTCGCCGACTGGTGGTCCAGGGCCGCCGGAGGCAAGGTGAACGCCGTCGCTCCAGGCGAATTCGTGATGGTGGTCCGTGACGGTGAGGCCAACCTGGGCTTTCAGCGGGTGCCGGACCCGACGCCGGGCAAGAACAAGGTGCACCTGGATTTTCACGCCCAGGACCGTGAAGCCGAGGTGGCCCGGCTCGTCGCACTCGGCGCCACCGAGACCGGGCGGAACAACTTCGGACCTGATTTCGAGTGGGTGGTGTTGGCCGACCCGGAGGGCAACGCGTTCTGTGTGGCCTGAGTCGCATGACGGTGCTGGCTAGACTGGCGCGGTGACGTCTGGGTTGACCCAAGTGGTAGATACCGTCGAGCGGGCCGCCGCCACTCCCGACCAGCCCCAGCCCTTCCGGGAACTCGGGCTCAAGGACGACGAGTACGAGCGGATCCGTCAGATTCTCGGTCGCCGTCCCACCGATGCCGAGCTGGCGATGTACTCGGTGATGTGGAGCGAGCACTGCTCGTACAAGTCCTCCAAGGTGCACCTGCGCTACTTCGGGGAGACCACCACGGAGAAGATGCGCGAGACCATGCTGGCCGGCATCGGAGAGAATGCCGGCGTCGTCGACATCGGTGACGGCTGGGCGGCCACCTTCAAGGTGGAGTCGCACAACCACCCGTCCTACATCGAGCCGTATCAGGGCGCGGCGACCGGCGTCGGCGGCATCGTGCGCGACATCATGGCGATGGGCGCCCGCCCGGTCGCGGTCATGGACCAGCTGCGCTTCGGCGCGGCTGACGCTCCCGACACCCGTCGCGTCCTGGACGGCGTGGTGCGTGGTGTCGGCGGCTACGGAAACTCGCTGGGGCTGCCGAACATCGGCGGCGAGACGATCTTCGACGCCAGCTACGCCGGCAACCCACTGGTCAACGCGCTGTGCGTCGGCGTGCTCCGCAAGGAGGACCTCAAACTGGCGTTCGCGTCCGGCGCCGGCAACAAGATCATCCTCTTCGGCGCCCGCACCGGCCTCGACGGCATCGGCGGCGTGTCGGTGCTGGCGTCGGAGACCTTCGGGGGCGACGAGTCGGGCAGTGCCGGCAGGAAGAAGCTGCCGAGTGTGCAGGTCGGTGATCCGTTCACCGAGAAGGTGCTCATCGAGTGCTGCCTGGAGCTCTACGCCGACGACCTGGTGGTCGGCATCCAGGACCTCGGCGGTGCCGGATTGTCCTGCGCCACTTCCGAACTCGCGTCCGCAGGCGATGGCGGCATGAAGGTCGAGCTGGACCGGGTGCCGCTGCGCGCGGCGAACATGACCCCGGCGGAGATCCTGTCCAGCGAGTCGCAGGAGCGCATGTGCGCGGTGGTCACGCCCGAGAACGTCGACGCGTTCATGGCGGTGTGCCGCAAGTGGGACGTGCTCGCCACCGTGATCGGTGAGGTCACCGACAGCGGACGGCTGGAGATCACCTGGCACGGCCAGACCGTCGTCGACGTGCCCCCGCGCACCGTCGCCCACGAGGGCCCGGTCTATGAGCGCCCGGTGCAGCGGCCCGAGAGCCAGGACGCGCTCGTCGCCGACACCTCGGCGTCGCTGAAACGGCCGGTGACCGGAGACGAACTGCGGGACACGCTGCTGCAGCTGGTGGGAAGCCCGCACCTGTGCAGTCGCGCGTTCATCACCGAGCAGTACGACCGCTACGTGCGCGGCAACACCGTGCTCGCCGAACACGCCGACGGCGGCGTGCTGCGCGTCGACGAACAGACCGGCCGGGGCATCGCGATCTCCACCGACGCGTCCGGTCGCTACACCGCGCTCGACCCCTACGCCGGCGCGCAGCTCGCACTCGCCGAGGCCTACCGCAACGTCGCAGTCACCGGCGCCACCCCGGTCGCGGTGACCAACTGCTTGAACTTCGGTTCCCCCGAAGATCCCGGCGTGATGTGGCAGTTCTCCCAGGCTGTCCGTGGACTCGCCGACGGCGCTGCCGTCCTTGGTATTCCGGTGACCGGCGGCAACGTCAGCTTCTACAACCAGACCGGCAGCACCGCGATCCTGCCCACCCCGGTCGTCGGTGTGCTCGGTGTCATCGACGACGTCAAGCGCCGCATCCCCACCGGGTTCGGCAACGAACCGGGGGAGACGCTGATCCTGCTCGGCGACACCCACGACGAATTCGACGGATCGATCTGGGCCGAGGTGACCGCGGGCCACCTGGGCGGGGTGCCGCCGAAGGTGGATCTGGACCGTGAACGTCTGCTCGCCGAGGTGCTCACCGCGGGCTCGCGCGACGGTCTGATCTCCGCGGCGCACGACCTGTCCGAAGGCGGCTTGATCCAAGCTGTGGTCGAAGCGGCGCTGGCCGGCGAAACCGGTTGCCGCATCGTGCTTCCCGAAGGCTGGCTAGAAGGTACGGCGCCGTTCGTCTTCTTGTTCTCCGAATCGGCGGGCCGGGCGCTGGTCGCCGTGCCCCGCACCGAGGAGAGCCGGTTCACGGCCATGTGCGAGGCCCGCGGGCTGCCCGCCACCCGCGTCGGCGTGGTCGATCAGGGTCCCGAGGGCAGCGAACCGGCCGTCGAGGTGCAGGGCCAGTTCACGGTGACGCTCGGCGAGTTGCGGCGCACGTCGGAGGGCGTGCTGCCCGGGCTGTTCGGGTGACGGGCCCAGATTTCGGGTGACGGACGCAGATACCGAGAAACACCCCGCGTATCTGTGGGCGTGGCGAGTGCTACGCCTGGACTTCACCGGCGTCGCGTTCGGAGCATTGTTCTTCTGCCTGTCGCTGACGCCGTCGTTGTTGCCCCGGGACTGGTTGTTCCAGGGGCTGATCGGTGGCCTGAACGCCGCGATCGGCTACGGCATCGGCGTGTTCGTCGCGAAGATGATCCGACGCTTCGTGCTGGCCAACCGTCCGTGGTGGCCGCCGCCGCGCCGGGTGTCCTCGACGCTGAAGATCCTGACCGTCGCCGTTTCCTTCGGTGCCTGCGTGCTGATGGTCATCCCCGCGGCGGCGTGGCAACGCCAGGTGTCGGCGCTGATGGGACTTGAAGGGCCGGCGACGTCGAGCTATCTGCGCACCCTTCTGCTGGCCGCGGTGATCGGCGGTGTCTGTGTGGCGGTGGCCCGGGTGCTGCTCGACCTCATCAAGTCCATGGCCCGGTATCTCATCCGGCGCTGGCGACTGTCCGACGAGATCGCGTTGTTCATCGGCACCGCGGTCGTGGTGGTGTTGGTGATCACCCTCGTCAACGGCGTGCTGCTGCGCGGGTTCCTGGCCGGCGCCAACCGGATCTTCCAGCCGCAGAACTCCACCACCGCCGACGGGGTGACTCAGCCGGAACGCCCCGAAAGATCCGGTAGCCCCGGATCTTTCGCCGCATGGGACACCCTTGGTTATCAAGGCCGCAGTTTCGTCGGCGGCGGAGCGGACGCCGACGAGTTGTCCCGCATCAACGGCAGGCCGGCGCGGGAACCGGTGCGGGTCTACGTCGGTCTGCAGACCGCCGACACCGATGAAGCGCGGATGGCCGTGCTGCTGAGCGAACTCGAACGCACGGGAGCGTTCGACCGTGAGGTACTCGTCCTCGCGCCGACTACCGGGACGGGCTGGATCAATCCGATCGCGGCGGAGTCGCTGGAGATGATGTACAACGGCAACACCGCGATCGTCGGATCCCAGTATTCCTATCTGCCCAGCTGGATCGCTTTCGTCGGCGATCAGCAGAAGTCGATGCACGCGGGACGGCTGATGATCGACGCCGTCCAGCAGCGTTGGGCCGAACTGCCCCCCGACCGGCGCCCCCGGCTGCTGCTCTACGGCGAGAGCCTGGGCTCGATGGCAGGGCAGGGCGCGTTCGGCTGGCTGCCCGACATCTCGCGGATGGGATTCTCGTCGGTGCTGTGGGTCGGTCCGCCCAACGCCAGCCCGCTGTGGCGTGGCATCACCGTCCGTCGCGACCCCGGCACACCCGAAGTGGAGCCGCGGTACGACAACGGGCGCACGGTGCGGTTCTCACAGGGCAACGATGCCGCGCGGATCGCCGCCGATGCGGCGCCGCCGTGGGAGGGCACCCGCGTGCTGTTCCTGCAACACTCGTCCGACCCCGTCGTCTGGTGGTCGGACGAGTTGCTGTTCACCCGCCCGGACTGGCTCTCGGAACCGCCGGGCCGGGACCGCACCGCCTCCATGCGGTGGTATCCGATCATCACGTTCTGGCAGGTGGCCGCCGACATGACCAATGCCGCCTCGGCGCCGGCCGGTCACGGACACAACTATGGGGACTACATCCTCGACGGCTGGGCGGCCGTCGCGCCGCCGCCCGGCTGGACCTCGGCGGACACCGACCGGATCCGGCCCGCGCTGAAGGAGTCCGAGTCCGAGACCGGGGACGCCTAGCCTCGATCTTTCACGTGGCGGGTAGTTGAGGTCTTTTCGTGGCGTGAGTGGGCGGTTCTGACGTGGGCGGCCTGGGGTTCCGGCGTTGCGTCTCGCCGGTGCTCCTGGGTCCTTTGCTCGTCGGAATGGTTTCTGTGTTTTAGGTGGGTTGCAGTGCGGTCCAGCCGAATTCGATGAGGTCGCTCCACGGCCAGCCTCTTGGCAGCCGTAGGTAGCGGCGACGCCCTGAGGTGATGATGCGTCCGGCGACGGCAAGCAGGCGCAGGCGTAGTCGTTTGGGTTCCCAGCCTCTGGCCGGGTGGCCGGTGAAGGCCAGGACTTGGGTCCAGACCAGCAGGTCAGCGGCCAGCAGGGTGATCTCCAGCCAGATCTGATTCTGGGCGAACCCGTGAAACGGCAGGTTGGTCAGTCCGGTGTCTTTGAGGTTGCGGATGCGGTCTTCCGCGCGGGCGCGTTGACGGTGCCGGACTTCGAGATCGCAGATCGACCAACCGCGGGTGTTGGTCGCAAAGCACGTGATCCGCCACCCGTTGTCATCGGTCAGGCGCAACTGCGCGCCGGGATGGGGACGTTCTCGGCGGGCGATGACCCGCATCCCTGCCGGCCAGCCTTTCAGCGTGTCGGGCAGGTAGCGGGTCAACTCAGCGACCTGGGCGCCCTCGCGTGGTGTGCCGTCGCCGTCGAGGGCAGCCCGCCACGCCCGCCGCGGGACCCGGCGCAGCGCTTCGACGATCGGGGGCATGCCGTAGAACCCGACTGAGTACTGCAGTCCCAGGTCGGTGATGTGGTGCAGGAAGTCCTTGACCCCGCCACCGGTGTCGGTGCGCACCAGCACCCGGGCCCGTTCGGGTTCGGGCAGTTGGGCCAACGCGGCATCCAGGACACTGATGTGGTCAGCAGCGCTGTTGGAGCCGGCTGAGCCGGGTCGCAGCAACCCGACCAGGGCTTCACCGGATCCGTGGCTGCCGTGGTCGACGAAGGCGAGCATGGGATGAAACCCGTATCCGTACTTGAAGGTTGGGGTGGCGCCCTGTTTGTCGCTGTGGGCGGTCACCAGGGTGGCGTCCAGATCGACGATGACCTGGCTGCCTGAGGTACCGGCCAGCGGTTGCTGGCGCCGCCATATGTGCGCGCGGGCTGCTGCCCGGGCCGCGCGGATCGCCGCAACGGCGGCATCGACGTCGCCGGCCAGCGTGGCGATCAGACGTGACACGGTGGCATCGGAGGCCACCGCCCCGAACAGCTCGGGCTGAGCACGCACCACCGCGATATCGGCGGCACAGTCACCGCCGAGTGCCACCGCGATCGCGACATCGGTGAGCACCTTGGCCGGGTCGTGCAGGGTTCGTGGTGCCCGCCACCGCTTCAAGACCTCTGACATGGCCTTTTCCAGTCCCGAGACGTGCAGCGTCCGAGCCAACAGCAGCCCGCCGGCCGACGAGACCAACGACTCGCGACCTGAATCCACCAGCAGAGAACGAACCGCGCTACGCTTCACCTACGGAGTGCCTTCCCGCTTTGTGAACATGGACCCTAGACAAGTCACATTTTCTCAAACAGGACAGGCACTTCCGTGCATTACAGGTCGTGTCAACAGCCTATTTCACGAAACGTCGAGGCTAGTGCGGAGCGGTGTGCGTGCCGCGGCGTCCGCCGGGGTCCTGCTCGTCTGGAGCGCGGTAGCGCCGCGGATCCCCCCGCGCTGGAATCCCTTGCCCCAGGCGGCCTTCGGGGTAGCCGTCGCCATGCTGGGCAAGGCCCCACTGGGGTTGCGGCCGCCCGCACTGCGGGAGGGCTTACGGTGGGGGAGTGCGGCCGCGGTGCCGGTGGCGCTGACGGTCGCGGCGTCGACGGTGTCGCCCGCGGTGCGGGCGGGCATGGCCGGTCGGGAACTGCCCGCGCCGGCCGCGCCCTGGCTGCTGATGCGCATCCCGTTCGGCACGGTGTGGTCCGAGGAGGTCGCGTTCCGGGGCAGCGTTGGGCGCGGCCGCTGAGCAGGCCTACGGCAGGGTCGGCGGAAAGGTGTTCGCCGCCGTGGTTTTCGGACTGTCCCATATCCCCGACGCCCGTGCCGCGAAGGAGCCGCTGCTCGGCACGGTGCTGGTCACCGGCGCCGCCGGATGGGTCTTCTCGTGGCTCTACGCGAAGTCCGGCAGTGTGGTCGCCCCGATGTTGGCGCACCTGGCCGTCAACGAAGCCGGGGCTGTCGCGGCGCTCGCCGTCCAACGGCGATCCACACGGAGCTGACCATGAGGCTGAACGCAGGCGGCCGTCCGCGGGCGGCACGGCTTTGAGACGCTTGGGTATGGCCGCCCGACGCAGCGTCGATCCCGAGGCGACCCGCGCCGCGGTGGCCGCGGTCCATGGATGGCTGCGCGACGAGAACTCGCCCGCCCCGGACCGCGCCCAGCTCGCCGACGCGGTGCGCACTACCGCGCGGACACTGGCCGCTGTCGCACCCGGATCAGCCGTCGAAGTCCGGGTTCCGCCGTTCGTCGCCGTGCAGTGCATCGCAGGTCCGACACACACTCGTGGCAATCCGCCCAACGTCGTCGAGACCGATGCACGGACGTGGCTGCTGCTCGCGACCGGCTTACTGTCGGTGGAGGATGCCGCCGCGGCGGGCTCGCTGCAGATGTCCGGAGCGCGCGCCGCCGAGATCGCCGCGGCGCTGCCGTTGGTGACGATTGCCGGCTGATGGAATGCCCGAACCGCGAATCCCCGTTGTTCCCTGTACACATCGTCGCCGGATTCCGCGATTTGCCTGCGCGCCCCGTAGACTGGCCGACGTCACCCCCAGCCCCCAGGGAGCAGCCTGATTGTGACCGCCGAGACGCTTGAAAACGAGCCGAAGGAAGAGTGCGGAGTATTCGGGGTCTGGGGCCCCGGCGAGGAAGTGGCAAAGCTCACTTACTACGGCCTGTATGCGCTGCAGCATAGAGGCCAGGAGGCCGCGGGTATCGCGGTCGCCGACGGCTCGCAGGTGCTGGTGTTCAAGGACCTCGGGCTGGTCAGCCAGGTCTTCGACGAGCAAACGCTCGCAGCGATGCAAGGTCATGTCGCGATCGGCCACTGCCGCTACTCCACCACCGGCTCCACCACATGGGAGAACGCCCAGCCGGTGTTCCGTAACACCGCGGCGGGCACCGGGGTCGCGCTCGGGCATAACGGCAACCTGGTCAACACCGCCGAACTGGCGGCCCGGGCCCGCGACGAAGGGCTGATGAGCAACCGCGGCGCCGCCACCGCCACCACCGATTCCGACATCCTGGGCGCGCTGCTCGCCCACGGCGCGGCGGACTCCTCGCTCGAACAGGCCGCGCTGGAACTTCTGCCGACCGTTCGCGGGGCGTTCTGCCTGACCTTCATGGACGAGAACACCCTCTATGCCGCGCGCGACCCGTACGGTGTGCGGCCCTTGTCTCTCGGCCGGCTCGACCGCGGCTGGGTCGTGGCCTCCGAGACGGCAGCCCTCGACATCGTCGGCGCGTCGTTCGTCCGTGACATCGAACCCGGCGAACTGCTCGCGATCGACGCCGACGGGGTGCGCTCCAGTCGGTTCGCCCCGCCCTCCCCGAAAGGGTGTGTGTTCGAGTACGTCTACCTCGCCCGTCCCGACAGCACGATCGGCGGCCGCTCGGTGCACGCCACCCGCGTCGACATCGGCCGTCGGTTGGCCCGGGAGAAGCCGGTCGACGCCGACCTGGTGATCGGCGTCCCTGAATCGGGCACCCCGGCCGCGGTCGGGTACGCCCAGGAATCCGGAATCCCGTTCGGCCAGGGCCTGATGAAGAACGCTTACGTGGGCCGCACCTTCATCCAGCCTTCGCAGACCATCCGGCAGCTCGGCATCCGGCTCAAGCTCAACCCGCTCAAAGAAGTGATTCGCGGCAAGCGGCTGATCGTCGTCGACGACTCGATAGTGCGCGGCAATACCCAGCGCGCGCTGATCCGGATGCTGCGTGAGGCCGGAGCGCTCGAGGTGCACGTCCGGATCGCGTCACCGCCGGTGAAATGGCCGTGCTTCTACGGCATCGACTTCGCCACCCCCGCAGAGCTGATCGCCAACGCCTCCAACGCCGAAGCCGACGAAGACGAGATGCTCGAAGCGGTGCGTCACGCGATCGGGGCCGACTCGCTGGCCTACATCTCCCAGCAGGGCATGATCGCCGCCACCGAGCAGCCCGCGTCACGGCTGTGTTCGGCGTGCTTCGACGGCAACTACCCGATCGAGCTGCCCGGCGAGACCGCGCTCGGTAAGAACGTCATCGAGCACATGCTCGCCACCGCCGCGCGTAACGGAATCCCGCTGCAGTCGGCCGACAACGACAACGCCTCGGCGCTTCGGCGTCCTTGACGCCTCCGGCGTCGTGGCGTCCTTGACGCCTCCGGCGTCGTGGCGTCCCTGACGCCTCCGGCGTCGTGGCGTCCCTGACGCCTCCGGCTTCGTGGCGTCCCTGACCGTTACTGCCCCGCCGCGGGACTGAACCTCAACAGGTGCCGCCTGCCGCCCTTGGCGGCGGTGCCGTCCTGTTCCAGTGCGGTCCCGACCGCGTCGCGGTATCCGGTCAGCCCTCCCGGCGGCGGCGGGATCACCGAATCGATGTCGTGGTCGTGCATCACCGCGTCGCACTCCAACGATTCGACCAGCGGCCGTGCCAGGCCCGACGGAATGGGAGTCACCAGCCCCACCCAGCGGCTGGCCAGGGTCGGCGTCAGCCATGGCAGCACCACGAACCGTCGGGGGTGCAGGCCTGCGATATCGGCATACACCTGCATGGCGTCGCCGTACTCGAGCACATCCGGCCCGCCGATGTCCCACGTGCGTGACTTCGGTACCGCCGCGGTCGCGGCTTCCACCAGGTAGTACAGGGCGTCGTCGATCGAGATGGGCTGGATCTTGTTGTGCACCCACTTCGGCGTCGTCATCACCGGCAGCCGGTCGGTGAGATGGCGGATCATCTCAAACGATGCCGAGCCCGACCCGATCACGATGCCTGCCTGCAGCACCACGGTCTCGACGCCAGAGTCGATCAGGATGTCACCGACCTCGGTGCGAGACGCCAGATGTCGCGACAGGTCGACGCCCTCGGGGTGCAGCCCGCTCAGGTACACCACCCGCCGGACCCCGGCCTTCTTCGCCGCGTCCACGACGTTACGAGCCGACTGGGCCTCCTCGGCAACGAAGTCCTTGGACGTTCCCATCGAGTGCACCAGGTAGTAGACGACGTCGGTGTCCTCGAACGCCTCGGCCAGTGAGCCCGGGTCGGTCAGATCCCCGCGTACCACCTCGGCACGGTCGCGCCACTCGGCGCGATCCAGCTTCCCGGGCGTGCGCGCCATGGCGCGCACGGTGTGGCCGCGGTCGAGGAGCCGCGGGATCAGAAGGCCACCGATGTAACCGGTCGCCCCCGTGACGAGGCAGCGGACATGCTCAGCAGGCATGGCGCCGGGATGACCGCTTCCGGTCCGCGGCAAACCCAAGATCACACTTTCCGGGCACCACGGAGCCCCTCCAACCGAGACTGGCAGCGATTTGCCGGGTCCACGCGGGTAGCCTTGCATCCGATGACCGAGCGCGCCGAACAACACGGCATTTCCTATGCGTCGGCAGGT
Organism: Mycobacterium sp. SMC-8; assembly: GCF_025263565.1. Lineage (NCBI taxonomy): Bacteria > Bacillati > Actinomycetota > Actinomycetes > Mycobacteriales > Mycobacteriaceae > Mycobacterium > Mycobacterium sp. SMC-8. The sequence continues at coordinate 566,512 of NZ_CP079865.1, read as the reverse complement.
GTGGACATCGAAGCCGGTGACCGCGCCGTCGAACTCTTCAAGCCTCTCGCCAAGAAGGCCACCAGGCCCGAGGTGCGAGGTGGCCTGGGCGGCTTCGCCGGAATGTTCGCCCTACGCGGCGGCTACCGTGAGCCGGTGCTGGCCTCGTCGACCGACGGAGTCGGCACCAAACTGGCCGTCGCCCAGGCGATGGACAAGCACGACACGGTGGGCATCGACCTCGTCGCGATGGTGGTCGACGATCTCGTCGTGTGCGGTGCGGAGCCACTGTTTCTGCAGGACTACATCGCCGTCGGGCGGACGGTGCCCGAGCGGGTCGCCGAGCTGGTGTCCGGCATCGCTGACGGCTGTGTGCTCGCCGGATGTGCGCTGCTCGGCGGCGAGACCGCAGAGCACCCCGGGCTGATGGCCCCCGATCACTACGACATCTCCGCGACCGGCATCGGCGTCGTCGAGGCCGACGACGTCCTCGGGCCCGACCGGGTCAGGCCGGGCGACGTGGTCATCGCGATGGCCTCCACAGGTCTGCACTCCAACGGCTACTCGCTGGCCCGGCACGTGCTCCTGGAGATCGATCACATGAACCTCGCCGGCCACGTCGAGGAGTTCGGCCGCACGCTCGGCGAGGAACTGCTCGAACCCACCCGGATCTACGCCAAGGACTGCCTCGCGCTCGCCGCCGAGACCCAGGTGCGGACGTTCTGCCACGTCACCGGCGGCGGACTGGCCGGCAACCTCGAGCGTGTCATCCCGCACGGGTTGATGGCCGAACTCGACCGGGGTACGTGGACGCCGGCACCGGTGTTCGGGATGATCGCCCAGCGCGGCCGCATCGAGCGGGCCGAAATGGAGAAAACCTTCAACATGGGCGTCGGGATGGTGGCTGTCGTCGCGCCGGAGGACACCGATCGCGCGCTGGCCGTCCTGACTGCTCGTCACCTGGACTGCTGGACCCTCGGAACCATCAAGAAGGGCGGCAAGGAGGGGCCGCGAGCTACGCTCGTGGGCCAGCACCCCAGGTTCTGACGCTCCCCGAACAGGGGACCGGCGGACTCAGCGTCGCCAGTCGTCCTCGTCGGCCCAGCCGTCATCGGACAGCGTGTCGCTGCCGTTGAGGCGGTCGTTGTCGGGAGCGTTCGACAGCTCGCGCTGAAGCCGCTCGAAATCGGTTTGGGGTGAGCTGTATTTCAGTTCACGTGCAACCTTGGTCTGCTTTGCCTTTGCCCGGCCGCGGCCCATGGGGGAACCCCCTCGCGCAATAACGGAGCGGCCCAATTACTAGGCGGCTCCGATCTGAGTGTGTCTATTGTCCTGCGGTCAGCTTACCGTGCTTCACGCCGTGGCGCTGGCAGGCCCTGAGTGAGCGCCGTCATTCGCGCGTGTCAGGCCTTGACGGCTCCTCGCGTCCGCTTCACCTTGATGGCTCCTCGCGTCCGCCGGCGCGCAACCGTTCCACCGCCAGCCGACCCGCACCCACCGCGTCACCGGACGGCACGGAGTCCGGGTCGATGGTCGCCGCGACCTGGACGTCCCCTCCGGTGGTCAGCGGGGTGTCGGCCGGCAGGCCGCGTTTGAGCAGGGCCAGCGCGATCACACCCTCGTCGACGTGGTCGACCACGGTGCCCAGGCGGCCCACGGCGCGGCCGCCGGCCAGCAGCGGGTCTCCCGTGGAAGGCCGGTCGACGGAGCCGTCGAGATGGAGCACGACGAGCATCCGGGGCGGTTTGCCCAGGTTGTGAACCCGGGCCACGGTCTCCTGGCCCCGGTAACAGCCCTTGTCGAGGTGCACGGCACCGACGCCGGGACCCCCGATCCAGCCCACTTCATGCGGGATCGTGCGCTCATCTGTGTCGACGCCGAGACGCGGACGTCGGGCGGCCACCCGATGAGCCTCGTAGGCCCACACACCGGCTGGACGGATCCCGGCGGCGACCAGCTTGTCGCGCCACGCGGGCAGCTCGCTACGCGGCACCACGACGTCGACCTCGACCGTCGCACTCGGCAGTCGCCGGACGAAGCCGCCGCCCGGGAACTCGACCGCGGTGGCCTCGGCGGGCAGTTCCGTCAGCCCGAGCACCGCCAGCACGGCGGGATCGGTGAGAGCGGGGCCGATCAGCGACAACACCCCGAGATCAGCCGGCTCGACGACCACGTCGGCCCAGAAGATCATCTTGTGCAGGAAGACGCGCAACGGTTCGCCGCGCCACGGTTCGGTGTCGATCACGGTGCGCCCGGCGAGCTGAGTCTGCACCCAGTGATCTTCCACACGCCCCTGCCCGTCGAGGCTCAGGTTCTCGGTCACCGCGCCGTCGGGCAGTTCACCGACGTGCTGGCTGGAGATGGTGTGCAGCCAAGACTTCCGTTCGGACCCGGTGAGCGTCATCACCGCGCGATGCGACCGGTCGATCACGATGGCGCCGTCAGCGGCGGCGCGCTGTTCGCCGAGCGGGTCGCCGTAGTGCCAGACGGCGCCGGCGTCGGGTCCTGTGTCGGGAGCGGGAACGGCGGACATGACCCAACTGTACGAGTCACCGGTAGCGGAGCGCGGCTACGCTGATGCCCCATGGCTGACCATCCGGGCGTCGTCGTCACCCTCGACGGGCAGCTGCACGATGCGCAGGCTCCGCTGCTGCACGCCGACGACCTCGCCGCGGTGCGCGGCGACGGCATCTTCGAGACGTTGCTGGTGCGCGAGGGCGGCCCGTGCCTGCTCGACGCCCACCTGAACCGGCTGGCGCACTCCGCGCGACTGCTCGACTTGCCCGAACCCGACGCCGCGCAATGGCGGACCGCGGTGGGCATCGCCGTGGAGACCTGGCTCGCAGGGACCGCCGAGGAGGGAGTGCTGCGGCTGGTGTACAGCCGGGGCCGCGAACACGGATCCGTCCCCACGGCCTACGCCACGATCGGCCCGGTGCCGGCGCGGGTCGCCAAGGTGCGTCGTGACGGCGTGGCGGCGATGACACTGCAACGCAGCCTGCCGGCCGAGGGCATCGACGAGATGCCGTGGCTGCTGGCCGGCGCCAAGACACTGTCCTATGCGGTGAACATGGCGGCGCTGCGGCACGCTGAGCGGCACGGGGCCGGTGACGTGATCTTCGTCAGCACCGACGGGCACGTCTTGGAGGGGCCACGTTCGACTGTCGTCATCGCGACGACGTCACCGGACGGCAAAACCTGCCTGCTCACCCCGCCCCCGTGGTATCCGATCCTGCGCGGCACCACCCAGCAGGCGCTGTTCGACGTCGCCCGCAACAAGGGCTACGACTGCGATTACCAGGCCCTTCGCCCCGCTGATCTTGTTGCCGCCCAAGGAGTCTGGCTGGTCTCCAGCATCACGCTGGCGGCACGGGTGCACACCCTCGACGGTGAGTTCCTGCCCGCGGCTCCGCTCGCCGACCAGATATCGGCGTTGGTCGACGCCGCCATACTCAGCGATCGCTGAGCGCTAAATCGGTTGTCGCCCACGCCAACCCCGAGTACGGTCGCCTGTACACAGGGAAGGAGGTGGTCCGACAAATTGAGTGACATATGGACATGTGAGGTGGCTGCGAGCTAGCAGCGCCGGGAAGCGCTTCACGCACCTGTGCGCGCTGGCGAATTCCCCGCAGTCACCCGGCCCCCGAGCCCCTAGGTCTTGTCCGACCCAGGAACAACGGCTCGGGGGCCGCTCCATGTCGGTACCTGCAGAAAATTCAAGATCTGCAATGATTCGGCTATGTTCCGGGCCCCCTTCGTCGGCCGCAGGACGGTGGCTCTGACGCTCGTCGCGCTGACCGTCCCGGCATGTGCGCCTCCGGTCGCCGTCACCGCACCGACTCTGGACGCGCGCAAATGCACCAAGGATGCGCTGTCCACCCTGTATCCGGGGATCCTCACCTTCGGCGCCGACCAGCCCGTCTACCCGCCTTGGTACATGGGCGACGACCCGGCCAACGGGGAGGGCTTCGAAGCCGCCCTCGCCTACGCGATCGCCGGGAAACTCCACTACACCCCCGACGACGTGCGCTGGGTGCGGGTCCCGTTCAACGCCGCCTTGGCGCCGGGCGCCAAGGCGTTCGACGTGAACCTCTCCCAGTTCTCCATCACCGAGCAGCGCCGGGCCGCGGTGGATTTCTCGACGCCGTATTTCAACGTCACCCAGGCGGTCGTGACGGTGCGCAGTTCCCCGGCCGCGGGCGTTACCACCCTCGACGGCCTCCGTCCGCTGCGGCTCGGCGCCGAGGTCGGCAGCACCGGCCACACCGCCGCGACCGAGTTGGGCCACCCCGTCGCGGTGCAGGCCTACCGCACCACCGCCGCGGCCAAGATGGCACTGGTGGAAGGGGAGATCGACGCGTTAGTCGTCGATCTACCAACGGGATTCGCGTTGGCATACGAACTCCCGGGCGGTGTTCTCGTCGGTCAACTGCACAACCCGGGCAACGACATCGAGCAATTCGGGGTCGTCCTTGCGCATGGCAGTCCGCTGACGCGGTGCGTGTCATGGGCCGTCGATGAACTCCGCGAAGACGGCACACTCGACCGGCTGGATCATCGGTGGCTGGCCGGGGCAGGTCGTGCGCCCGTATTGAACTAGCCGGCGGGACCGGGTGCTAGTTGCGAGCACTCCGCCAACGCCACCTCCCAGGTGGCTCGGTCGATCCCGGGGGGCGGTTCGGACGTCGGCCCTGGAGGGGCCGGCACCCCGTGCTGGCTCAGGCAGTACGCGAACGAACCATGACCCACGCTCGGCACCGCGGAGCTCGGCGTCGACGGCGCAGGAGAATCCGCAGGCGCCGCGCACGCGGCCAGCACCGCACCCGCGGCCGTGATCACCGTAACGGCCATGACGCGTCGCACTAGCCGATAAACCTCGACAGCCGCGCGGACAGATGGGGAACCAGGCCGCCGTCGGCGTCGACGCGCTCCTCCACGTACGCCAGGTCGCCGCCCTCGATGATCCCGTAGAGGCGCTTGGCGCCGCCCACGAGCATGCCGGACTTGCTGCGTGCCAGGGCGTCGGTGACCAGCTCCCAGGACGACTGATTCAGCGGACGGCCGTAGAACAACTCGATGTAGCCGGCCGAGTGCGCCAGCAGCAGCTCGATGGCCTGCGACTCCTCGGGATCGGCGGGATCGGTGACGAAGCGCCAGAACCCGGTCTCACGCAGACCTGGCCGCTCGTACTCACCGTCCTGGGTCAATCGCCACGAGCGGGCTTCCCAGTTGAGGTAGTCGCCGCCGTCGTGAGAGACCACGATCTGCTGGCCGAAGCGGTAGTCGCCGTGCGCACCACGACCTTCCCCCTCACCGCGCCACACCCCGACCAACGGCAGCAGGGCCAGCAGGGAATCGTCGAGGTCGGCACCCTCCCGGAGGTTGGCAGTGTCAGCGGGCAACGGAAGATCACCGAACGCCGGGATGTTGCGGGCGGCGGTCACCCTGGCCCGTTCGGCGGCAGCGGCGACAGCCTCGTCGCCGGAAGTCATTTCGTCGTCCGCCCGGTCGGTGTCACGACTCGTCGGTGACGAGGCGGTACACCGCGTACAGCGCGAACCACGTAATCACCACAACGGCCGCGACGAGAAGGAGTTCGAAGAAGAGCACCACGCCGCAAAGTTTAACCGCCGGGAGAAATCATCTCTCGCCGGCCGGTGCGGATCGGAGGGTCAGCTGACCTTCCACTCGTATTCAGGGCAGAACGCACCGGTAGCGGCGCCGATGAAGTAGCCGGCTTGGTAGTCGGACCAGTCGGTGACACTGGTCAGATCGGCGACTTCCTGCTCGAAGGATGCGCCGTTGTCCCAGTCCTGGCAGACCGCGTAACCGGTCTCGATCACCTGCTGGGTCTTGTCCGAAGGCCAGGTGATACCGCCGTTGCCGATCACCGTGAGGAAGTCGCCCTCCGGATCGGCGAAGGCCGCAGGAGCACCGATCAGAGCAACTGCGGCGAGCGCCGCCGAGGCGGCACAGGCAATCGTGATCTTCATTGTCGGTCCTAGGAGGTAGCCGCGGCGAGCCGCGAGGTGGACCCGCGCCCGTCGGCGCGAGGGATGACCATATTTTCACCGACAACAGCAAATCTTGCAGCGTTTTCACAGCGGCGATCCGCACGATGCCGGCCCACCGGGCGGCGAAGCGCGACCACCCCGGTCGGGCACCGCAGGGCGCCCCACCGGGGTTGTCTGCCTGACTCCGTGAGGCGTGGCCGGATTGCCTGACTCCGTCAGGCGTGGCCGGATTGCCTGACTCCGTCAGGCGTGGCCGGATTGCCTGACTCCGTCAGGCGTGGCCGGATTGCCTGACTCCGTCAGGCGACCTTGACGTCGACCTCGTGGATTCCCGCGCCGGACGGCGCGATGCTGGCATCGCCGTTGCCCGCGGGCGACAGCGCGCGCAGGGTCCAGGTACCCGGGGCGGCGAAGAACCGGAAATCACCGGTGGCCGACGCGACGACCTCGGCGGTGAACTCGTCCGAGCTGTCCAGCAGGCGCACGAAGGCGCCACCGACAGCCTGGCCCGAACCGTCGACGACCCGGCCGGTGATGACCGTTTCCTTCTCCAGATCGACGCCGGCCGGCAACGTCAGTCCTTGCTTAGGCGCAGAGCACATATCAACTTCCCAACTCGATCGGGGCACCCACCAGGGAGCCGTATTCCGTCCAACTACCGTCGTAGTTCTTGACGTTCTTGTGTCCCAGCAGCTCCTGCAGCACGAACCAGGTGTGCGACGAGCGCTCACCGATGCGGCAGTAGGCGATGGTCTCCTTCTCGCCGTCCAGACCGGCCTCGGCGTACAGCTTGGCCAGTTCTTCGTCGGACTTGAAGGTGCCGTCCTCATTGGCGGCCTTACTCCACGGCACGTTGATGGCCGTCGGAATGTGGCCGGCCCGCTGGCTCTGCTCCTGCGGCAGGTGTGCCGGGGCCAGGATCTTGCCGGAGAACTCGTCAGGGGAACGCACGTCGACCAGGTTCTTGGACCCGATCGCGGCGATCACCTCGTCGCGGAACGCGCGGATGCTGTTGTCGGGGTCCTTGGCGGTGTAGCTGGTCTGCGGACGCTCGACGGTGTCCTTCGACAGCGGCCGGGCGTCGAGCTCCCACTTCTTGCGTCCGCCGTCGAGCAGCTTGACGTCCTGGTGCCCGTACAGCTTGAAGTACCAGTACGCATACGCGGCAAACCAGTTGTTGTTGCCGCCGTAGAGGATCACGGTGTCGTCGTTGGCGATGCCGCGTTCGGAGAGAAGCTTGGAGAACTGCGCGGTGTCGACGAAGTCGCGCTTGACCGGATCCTGCAGATCGGTCTTCCAGTCGAGCCGGACGGCACCCGGGATGTGGCCGGTGTCGTAGGCGCTGGTGTCCTCGTCGACCTCGACGAACACGGTCTTCGGCGCGTCGAGATTGCTCTCGGCCCAGTCGACTGAGACCAAGACATCGGAGCGTGCCATGTGGTGGATCCTTTCGATTGCTATCGGGTGGGGGTCAAGCGTGTGAAGAGCGGATAGAGCTGGCAGCCGAGACAGATCCCGAAGGCTGCGTTGAGAAGTGCCGCCACAAGCGCAAAGCCCGTGGCCACCAGGCCAACCGGTGTGAGACCGACGGCGAAACCTACGGTGCCCACAACCGCGAAGACGAACCCGACCCCTTGCGCGAACTTCACCGGTGCGACCGGCTCACGCTCCGTGGTCGGCGACAGACGTGGAGCGATCAGCGCAGCGAAGACCCGGCCGTAGGGGTGCCGGCGCGGGCCCAGGGTGGCGCCGACCCCGAAGACGACGGCTTGCACACCGAGGATCAGGGCTGCCGCGAGCAGACTCTGGGTCGACGCGAGGAGCGCCGCGACGAGGACCGCCGTGGTGACCCAGGCGGCGAATCGCGGCCCCCGGACGTCCACGACGTCCCGCACGGCGACGGGCGCGGACGCGCCTGCGTGTGTGACATTCGACATAGATGTGCTCCTGTTGTCTGGTGTGGCTGGGTGCGGCGGGCCCGATCAGGCCGGTCGCAGAGTGCGGCGCGGAAAAAGTAGGCGCGGCGACTCAGCAGCTGCAACAACAACAGCAACAACCCGCGATGCGGCACAGATCGACTGCGCGGCGCTTGGTGAGCGAAAGCTCGAGGCGGGCGGACACGGCTGACAGCTTACCCAACAAGGGGGTGATCAGGCCAACAGCGGTTCAAGCGCCGACCGCAGGTCAGCGGCCGTCGGTACGCCGGAGGTGCGATACCGCTGCCGACCCTCCGCGTCGAAGATGAACGTCGTGGGCAGCGACATCACCGAAAGCTTGCGCCCCGCCTCTGGATTCGCGTCCAGATCGATCTCCACGTGCGTGACCTGAGGCAGGTCCGCGCACACCTGGTCGACCACACGCCGCACCCCCGCGCACGGACCGCACCACACCGCGCTGAAATGCAGGACGGTCGGACCGGTCCGTGACAGGCCCAGGTCCTCGATGTCGCTCTCCTGGAGAGCGGGCCACTCCGCGGCGCCCTTGATCAATCCGGACCGCAGAGTCAACAGCCTGCCGATCACGAAGGCCAGCCCGAATGCGGCGATCAGCACCGCGATGACGGCGATCCACGACGAACTCATGACAGCCGGAACTGGTCGAGGTTCACGGTGATTCCCTCGGTGATGCCCTCGATGATGATGTCGGAGCCGCGCGCGCCCTGCGTCGTGGGTGCCACTCCGAACGGCAACTTTTGGCCGGGCAGTGAGGTGGAGAACGCGGCAAGCACCGCGGGAAGCTGTTCGTCGGGAACAGCCTGATCGGCGGTGCCGGGTTCGGTGAGCACGCCGGTCGCGGTTACCACCAACGTCGTGGAGTCCGCTCCGGCGACCGTCAGATCGACCGCGATGCTGACCCGCTCGTCGAAACCCGCCTTGCTGGGGGTTCCGGTGAACACCACCCCGCGGTTGCTCGAAATTCCCGACTCCGTGGTACCGCCGGTGGAGTCCTCGGTCTCCCTGGTGGGCGCCTCGATCAGCAGGTCCGGTATCCCCATATAGCGGCCCATATGGGTGGAGTCGATGATGATCCGGCTCTCGAGTTTCCCGACGGTGAGTGCGGCGCCGGGCTGCACCAGCCACGAGTCGTCGAGACCGACGGAGTGCATGGTTGCCTCCAGCGAGGCCTTGCCGACCACGCCGTGATCAACGCCACTCGCCTTGATCTCCACCTCCTCGTAGTGCCGGCGCTGCGCCTGCGGAATGAACGGGAAACCCAGGATCGCCACCGACGGGTCCCAATTCAGGTCGGCGGAGGCGCGGACGCTTCTGGCCAGGCGATATTCGGCGTAGATCGCGGCTCCGAAGTCGGCGCCGACCACCCCGACCAGAACGGTGACGAGGGTCGCGAGGACACCTGTGAGGAGTTTGCGCACCCCGACATTGTTGCCGACGCCGTCGCGAAGCGAGGTTCAGCGCGGCTTACGGGCAGGTAGCACGCTATCGTTAGGTGTCTATCGGCCGGGTAACGGCCGTGTGTCATGCATGAATCTGGAAAGTCACCACGCGACATCGTTGTCCGGGAGAAAAAAACTCCACAGCAGCTGGAGGGGTCAGTTGGATCTTTTGCTACTGACGGTCGACCCGCACCCGGAATTGGTTCTGCCCTCGTTGTCCCTGCTGGCCCATAATGTGCGGACCGCGCCCACTGAGGTGTCGTCCCTGCTCGAGGCCGGGACCGCGGACGTGGCGATTGTCGACGCGCGCACAGATCTGGCCGCCGCGCGCGGTTTGTGCCGCCTCCTGGGCACCACGGGAACATCGGTGCCGGTGGTGGCGGTGGTCAACGAAGGCGGGCTGGTCGCCGTCAACGTGGAATGGGGCCTCGACGAGATCCTGCTGCCCAGCACCGGGCCCGCGGAGATCGACGCTCGGCTGCGGCTTCTGGTGGGTCGCCGCGGCGGCATGGCCAGCCAGGAGAACGTCGGCAAGATCAGCCTCGGGGAGCTCGTCATCGACGAAGGCACCTACACCGCGCGGCTGCGCGGGCGTCCACTCGATCTGACCTACAAAGAGTTCGAACTACTCAAGTACCTCGCTCAGCACGCCGGCCGCGTCTTCACCCGCGCGCAACTGCTGCAGGAGGTGTGGGGTTACGACTTCTTCGGTGGCACCCGCACCGTGGACGTCCACGTGCGACGCCTACGCGCGAAACTCGGCCCCGAATACGAGTCGCTCATCGGCACGGTGCGCAACGTGGGCTACAAGGCGGTCCGTCCGGCCCGTGGCCGCCCGGCGGCCGCCGGCGCGGACCTCGCCGAGGAGCTCGATGACGAGGATGCCTACGACGACGTCGGCTCGTTGGATCCGGACGGGGTACCGGAGGCGCTCGGCGACGCGCTGCGCAGTCAGTGACATCGCCGGTTTCGGTCGGCTGGCAGGACGAGATGTCCGGTGCCGATCAGCAAAATGTCCGTGACCTGATCTCCGAGGCGACCGTCCTCGACGGCGTGGCACCCGTCGGTGACCAGGTGCTGCGTGAACTCGGCCAGCAGCGCACCCGCCACCTGGTGGCCACCGAGGACGGCCGGATGCGCGGCTACCTCAACCTCGCACCTGCCGACGGCGACGCCCCACCGATGGCAGAGCTCGCGGTCGCGCCCGAGGCGCGTCGCCGGGGAGTCGGATCGGAGCTGATCCGCACCGCCCTGGCCGCCGGCGGACCCGAGACCCGCATCTGGGCCCACGGCAACCTCGCCCCGGCACGGGCCACCGCTGCGGCGCTGAAACTGGTGCCGGTCCGAGAGCTTCTCCAGATGCGTCGCTCTCTGCGCGACCTTCCGCCGACGCCTGCCGCCGACGGTGTGCGTTTCGCCACCTACGGTGGCCCGCGCGACGACGCCGAGGTGCTGCGCGTGAACAACTCGGCGTTCTCCTGGCACCCGGAGCAGGGGGGCTGGACCGAGGCGGACATCGCCGAACGCCGCAACGAGCCGTGGTTCGACCCGACCGGTTTTTTCCTGGCGTTCGACGAGGCCGACGGCCGGTTGCTCGGATTCCATTGGACCAAAACGCATTCCGAGACTCTGGGCGAGGTTTATGTGGTCGGGGTGGCCTCCGACGCGCAGGGACGGGGGCTCGGCGGCGCGCTGACACTGATCGGACTCCACCACCTCGCCGAGCGTCTCCTGTCCGACGGTGGGCAGGCCGACGTCATGCTCTACGTCGAAGCGGACAACACCGCCGCGGTGAAGACCTATCGTCGGCTCGGTTTCGACGTGGCCAACTCGGATGTGGCCTACGCCAACGCCGCGCATGGCGACCTGTGAAGTCGCTGAACCTGTTCACTTCTCGTTAACCCGCCATCCCTGATCCGTCCACCCCGGGCGCATACGTTGCCGATGAGTTTGCAGCCGTCTGGGCAAGTGATCGGGTCAGTGGAAAGAAAGTGGGATCAGTGAAGCTCAACATCATCGGCAAGTCGTTCGGTACGACCGTCTCGTTCGCAGCGATTGCCGCGATGGCCCTCGCCGGGTGCGGCAGCGACAACAATGCCGGCACCTCGGGCACCACCGGCGACACCGGAACAGCAGCTGCCGGATCCGCCGAGTGTGGTGGGAAGAACTCGCTCACCGCCGAGGGCTCGACCGCCCAGCAGAACGCCATCGCGGTCTTCAACCAGGCCTGGGGTCAGGTTTGCTCGGGCAAGAATCTGTCCTACAACCCGACGGGTTCCGGCGCGGGTCGGGAGCAGTTCGTCGCGGGCAACGTGGACTTCGGTGGAACTGATTCGCCGATCAAGGACGAGCAGGCACAGCAGGCTGCCCAGCGGTGTGGCGGTAACGAGGTGTGGAACCTGCCGCTGGTTTTCGGTCCGGTCGCGATGGCCTACAACATCGAAGGTGTCGATGGCCTGGTGCTGAACGCCGACGTGCTGGCACGCATCTTCCAGGGTCAGATCACCAACTGGAACGACCCGGCGATCGCCGCCCTCAACGAGGGTAAGACTCTGCCCGACCAGGCGGTCACGCCGATCTACCGCTCGGACTCCTCGGGCACCACCGACAACTTCCAGAAGTACCTTGCCGCTGCGGCACCCCAGACGTGGACCAAGGGTGACGGCAGTGAGTTCCAGGGCGGCGCCGGTGAAGGCGCGCAGAAGTCCGCCGGCGTGGCGCAGGCGGTGCAGGCCACTCCGGGCGGCATCGGCTACGTCGAGAAGGGTTTCGCCGATCAGGCCGGGATTCCCTACGCCCAAATCGACAACGGCAGCGGTCCGGTGGAGCTGACCAACGAAACAGCCGGCAAGGCCATCGACGCCGCAACGTTCGCCGGCGAGGGTAACAACCTGGTGCTCGATCTCCAGTCGCTCTACGGCACCACAGAGCCTGGCGCCTACCCGCTGGTGCTGGCCACCTACAACATCGTCTGCTCTCAGGGCTACGACGCCGAGACTGCAGCCGCGGTGCGCTCGTTCATGACCGTCGCAGCGAACCAGGGTCAGCAGGGCCTGCCGGAAGCCGGTTACGTGCCGCTTCCGGATCGCTTCAAGGAGCGGTTGTTGACCGCGGTCGAAGCCATCGGCCCGGCTGACTAGGTTTCATTAGCGCAACCGCCACGCAGCGGCGAGGATGGGTTTGACCGAATGACCGACAAGCTCGATGGAACCGCATTGACAACGCCTAACCCATTGGACGCAGGGTCGGGAGAGGCCTTGGCCACTCCTTTCCCTGAGCCCACGCCGATCTCGACCGACCCATCGCGGCATGCCAAAGAGCGGCTGGGGGACCGCATCTTCCGTGGGCTGTCCGAGGGCTCGGGTGCTCTCATCGTGGCGATCATCGCCGCGATCGGCATCTTCCTGCTGTGGCGGGCCATCCCGGCGCTCGCCCGTAACGAGGAGAATTTCTTCCTCTACGGCGGCACCTGGAACACCTCCGACACATCGGCGATGAGCTTTGGCATCCTCGACCTGCTGCAGGTGACGGTGTTCGTGTCGGTGTTCGCGCTGGTACTGGCGATGCCCATCGCACTGGGAATCGCCATCTATCTGACGCAGTACGCGCCACGGCGAGTGGTGGGGCCACTGGCCTACATGGTGGATCTGCTCGCCGCGGTGCCGTCGATCATCTACGGCGTGTGGGGCCTGTACGTGCTCGCTCCTGTGCTTCGGCCGTTCGCGTTGTGGCTCAACGAGAATCTCAGTTGGCTCTTCCTGTTCGCCACGGGTAGCGCATCGGTGGCCGGCGGCGGCACGATCTTCACAGCCGGCATCGTGCTGGCAGTGATGATCCTGCCGATCATCACCGCGGTGACCCGCGAGGTGTTCGTCCAGACCCCTCGCGGCCAGATCGAAGCTGCGCTGGCTCTGGGCGCGACCCGGTGGGAGGTGGTGCGCACCACCGTGCTGCCGTTCGGGATGTCCGGGTACATCAGCGGCGCGATGCTCGGTCTGGGCCGCGCCTTGGGCGAGACCATCGCATTGCTGATCATCCTGCGCGGTACCCAGGCGGCGTTCAGCTGGTCGCTATTCGACGGCGGCTATACGTTCGCCAGCCTGATCGCCTCGGCTGCTTCAGAATTCAACGACCAGTACAAGGCGGGCGCCTACATCGCCGCGGGCCTGGTGCTGTTCATCCTGACGTTCGTGGTGAACTCGCTGGCCCGTGCCGCAGTTGCCGGAAAGGACCGGTCCGCCTCATGACATCGGCCGCGCTGGATCAGCCTGTCAAGCCGACGACGTTCCAAGGTGTCGGCACGCGTCGCAAGTTCACCAACAATCTCGCCACCGTGTTGGTCACCGCATCGGTGGTGATTGCGATCGTGCCGTTGGTGTGGGTCCTCTACACCGTGCTCGCCAAGGGCATCGGCGTTGTCACCTCCAGTACATGGTGGTTCAACTCGCAGTCGGGGATGACCGCTTTTGCCGCCGGCGGCGGCGCCTATCACGCCATCGTCGGTACCCTGCTGCAGGGCTTGGTGTGTGCGATCATCTCGATCCCCGTCGGCGTGTTCGTTGGCATCTATCTGGTCGAGTACGGCGGCGGTACCCGGCTGGGCAAGGTCACCACCTTCATGGTGGACATCCTCACCGGTGTCCCGTCGATCGTGGCCGCCCTGTTCATCTATGCGCTGTGGGTGGCCACGATGGGCTTCGAGCGGTCGGGCTTCGCGGTGTCACTTGCCTTGGTCCTGCTGATGATTCCGGTGATCGTGCGATCCACCGAGGAGATGCTGCGAATCGTCCCGATGGATCTGCGAGAGGCAAGCTACGCCCTTGGTGTTCCCAAGTGGAAGACCATCTCTGCCATCGTGATTCCGACCGCACTGTCCGGCATCGTCACCGGCGTCCTACTCGCCCTGGCACGCGTTATGGGAGAGACCGCGCCGCTGCTCATCCTGGTGGGATACTCGCAGGCGATCAATTTCGACATGTTCGGCGGGTTCCAGGGCTCGCTTCCGGGCATGATGTACGACCAAACGTCGGCGGGCGCCGGAGCGAATCCGATACCGACCGATCGTTTGTGGGGCGCCGCCCTGACCCTTGTCGTGCTGATTGCCGTACTCAATGTCGGTGCCCGATTCATCGCAAAGTTCTTCGCCCCTAAAAAGGTCTGAGCAGGTTTAGGAGACTGATCCACATGGCCAAACGTTTGGATCTCAAGGACGTCAACATCTATTACGGCGCGTTCCACGCGGTGGCAGGAGTCTCGCTGTCTGTCGAGCCGCGCAGCGTGACCGCGTTCATCGGCCCGTCCGGCTGCGGCAAGTCGACCGTGCTGCGCACGCTCAACCGCATGCACGAGGTTATCCCTGGTGCTCGCGTCGAGGGTTCGGTGCTGCTCGACGGTGACGACATCTACGGCGCCGGTGTCGATCCGGTCGGTGTCCGCAAGACCATCGGCATGGTGTTCCAGCGGCCGAACCCCTTTCCCACCATGTCGATTCGCGACAACGTGGTGGCCGGGCTGAAGCTGCAGGGGGTCCGAAACAAGAAGACTCTCGACGAGGTGGCGGAGCGGTCCCTCAAAGGTGCCAACCTGTGGACGGAGGTCAAGGACCGGCTCGACAAGCCCGGCGGCGGGCTGTCCGGCGGGCAGCAGCAGCGGCTGTGCATCGCCCGCGCGATCGCGGTGCAGCCCGACGTGCTGTTGATGGACGAGCCGTGTTCGGCACTCGATCCGATCTCGACGCTGGCGATCGAGGATCTGATCTCGGAGTTGAAGCAGGACTTCACCATCGTGATCGTCACGCACAACATGCAGCAGGCCGCGCGGGTCAGTGACCAGACCGCGTTCTTCAATCTCGAAGCCACCGGCAAGCCGGGCAGGCTGATCGAGATCGACGACACCGGGAAGATCTTCTCCAACCCCGCCCAGAAGGCCACCGAGGACTACATCTCCGGGCGGTTCGGCTGACCGTTTCGCCGCGCGCACGAAGAAATCGCCCCAGTCCCTTTCGGGTGGGGCGATTTCTCTGTCTTGGTGCGCAGGCGGTGGCCCGCGGGCCGTCAGCGGGGAGTGGAGATCTCCGCTTCTTCGGGCGTGTGACCGGTGACCTGGAAGATCACCCGACGGGCCACCTCGACGGCGTGGTCGGCGAACCGTTCGTAGAACCGGCCCAGCAGGGTCACGTCCACCGCAGCGGCCACACCGTGCTTCCACTCGCGGTCCATCAGGACCGTGAACAGGTGCCGGTGCAGGTCATCCATCGCGTCGTCCTCTTCGCGGATCCGGGCCGCCTTCTCCGGATCCCGGGTGCGCAGCACCTCCTGGGCGCTGTGGCCCAGCTCGACGGCAACGCGGCCCATCTCGGCGAAGTATCCGTTGACCTCTTCGGGCAGCGCGTGCTGGGGGTGTCGACGGCGGGCGATCTTTGCGACATGCAACGCCAGCGCCCCCATCCGGTCGACGTCGGCCACGATCTGGATGGAGCTGACGATGGCCCGCAGATCGCCGGCAACGGGGGCCTGCAGCGCGAGGATTACGAAGGCTTCTTCTTCGGCGCGGGCGCTGAGCGCGGCGATCTGGTCGTGGTCGGTGATCACCTGTTCGGCCAGGGCGAGATCAGCCTGCAGGAGCGCCTGGGTGGCGCGCTCCATCGCGTCGCCGGCAAGCCCACACATGTCGCCGAGCCTGCTGGACAGGGCTTCCAACTGCTCGTGGTACGCGGTACGCATGTGTCAACCCTACCGGGGTCGTTTGTCTGTCGTCACGAGCCGACGGTGAACGAAAGGTGAATGCCACCTGCCTAAACCAGGGTCGGCTACTCGCAGCTGGTGTCCGCGGCGTTGG
Organism: Mycobacterium sp. SMC-8; assembly: GCF_025263565.1. Lineage (NCBI taxonomy): Bacteria > Bacillati > Actinomycetota > Actinomycetes > Mycobacteriales > Mycobacteriaceae > Mycobacterium > Mycobacterium sp. SMC-8. The sequence goes on along the minus strand of NZ_CP079865.1, from coordinate 550,288 downwards.
TGACGGTCAGATCCTCGGGCAGCGCGGTGGCCGGCGATTTCGTCCCGCGGATCAGCCGAACCTGCACCGCGGATCCGCTGGGCGACGGGGCAGTGACCGCATCGAAGTCGGTGCCCAGCACCACCTGGACCGTATCGCCCATACCGGTGACCCGTTCCACGGTGGCGTTGCCGAACGCCGACGCGACGGTGGCCGCCGCCTCCTCGTTGCCGGGGGAGAAGAACACCGTGGTGCGGGCCAAGGGTCCCGGATAGTCGTCAGGGGTCGTCACGTTGAAGCCGTAGGCCTGCAGCGCGCCGGCCGTGTCGGCGCCGAGACCGGCGGAACTCGTGGAGTTGGACACCTGCACGGTGACACTCTGCGGTTCGGTGGCAATGGTATCGACGACTTCGCCACCGTCGGGCTGACCCGGCTGCGTCGCGGAGTTCGCGAGGGTGTCGGGAGCGTCGGCCACCGGGGTGTTGTCGGCGTTGCGCTCCTCAGGCAGCGGGTCGTCGTTGATGATCGCGTCGAACAGCGCCCGCATGTCGTCGGTGCGGGGGATCTCGTTGCCCCATTCGTCGGCGTAGCCGACCGTCGGCACCGTCACGAACGTGATCCGGCCGGCCGTCACGCCCTGCACCGACTGGCCGAGGTCCACCAGATCCTTGGTGTCGAGGTTGTCGACGTAGCTGTCACCGATGAACATGTTGACCACGTTGTTCAGCTTCGACAACGAGAAGAACGTCTCCTTGGAGATGAGCGAACGCAGCAGCGACGACAGGAACAGCTGCTGCCGTTTGATGCGGCCGTAGTCGCCGTTGGTCTCAGTGGTCACCTGGCGGGCGCGCACATAGTTCAGCGCGGTGTGGCCGTCGACGGTCTGACGTCCGGCGTTGGCCAGCACGGTGCCCAGTTCGTAGTCCTCGATCGGCGTGGTGCTGCACACCTCGACACCGCCGAGCGCGTCGACCATCTTGGAGAACCCGGCGAAGTCGACTGCCATGAAGCGGTTCACGTGCAGGCCGGACAGCTTCTGAATCACCTTGACCAGACACCTCGGGCCACCGACGGCGAAGGCCGAGTTCAGCTTGTACTCGGTGTAGACCTCCTCCATGCCGTACATCGGGGACTCTTCGTCCGTGATCGGCCCGTACTCACGCGTCTCCGGATTCCACGGTTCGCACTTCATCGGTTCGATCTCGAGGTCACGCGGGAACGACACGGCCACAACGCGTTTCCGGTTCGCCGGGATGTTCACCAGCATCACCGTGTCGGAGCGGGCACCGGCCGCATCCTCGGTAGTGCCCGCGCCCATGTCGCTGTTCTCGCCGATGCGGCTGTCGGTGCCGACGATGAGGAAGTTCTCGTCACCGAACTGGGCGTTGGGATCGACGATGTCGCGGGAATCCGGATCCAGCGCCGAAACCCTGTTGAGCAGATTGTTCTTGGCCGACTGCCACTGCCACGCGCCGCCGGTCAACACCAGCGCGAGCACCGCGACCAGCGCGGCGGCGACCCGGCCGGCAACGGTCAGCCGGTGCGACGGCCGCAGCCGCGGCTTCGCCGGCACGTGCGCCGGGGCCCGCGCAGTGGTCAGGTTGGGAAGGTCGGCGCGGGTCAGGTCCACGGCCGGCAGGATCGCGGTGTCCAGCTCGTCGGTGTCAGGGTAGGGCTCGGGCTCGGCGTCGTGCGCCGGTCGGGCTCGGCGGCGCCTGGGCGGGGGAGCGGTCGCGCCGTCCCCGTGGAGTTTGGCGATCAGGTCTGCGACGGTGATCGGGGCGGACGTGTCGTCGGACGGCCCGGGTTCGGCGGCGGCGCCGTCGGCGGCCGGCGGGGTGTCGATCGCGCGCTCCCACGGCGCGGCGCCTGGCTTCGGCTGCCGGGATCGGGTAAGCCAGTCACCATCGGACCGTTCGCCCGTTCCGTCGGCGCCAGAACGGGGGCGGCCGTGAGTGGCAGCGGCATCCTCGGTGTCGCCGTCGCTCATGGTCCTACCGGCCTTCCAGCGTTCACAGCGTCGTAGGGACCGTGCGCGTCGTTGCGCATCGGCCCGCAGACTGCCGAGTGCCTGTTCACTGTCTAGAGCACCACGCCCGGCTCCGCCACTGGAGACAGGCAGTTTGATCACTCATCGTACTGAGACATCCTGAGAGACATCCAGCCGAACCCGGGTGTCAGAACTGTTTCAGAAGTGTCTCGGTCCGTCGATCAGCCGCCCGAATGCATCACATCGGCACCTGCGGGCACCGTGCAGTCGTCCGGGTCGTTGAGCCAACCCTCGGGCAGGGTGACCGACGCGGCGGACCCCTGACGGCCCCGTGGCCCGTTGGCCGCCGGCGGGAACGGGACATCCGGATCGAGCTGATCGAGCAGCTCGTCCAGCTCGGAAATCGTCTTCACAAGGGCAAGCGACCTGCGAAGGTCGGCTCCGGCGGGGAAACCGTGCAGGTACCACGCGACGTGCTTGCGGATGTCCCGCATTCCCTTGTCCTCCCCGAAATGAGCTGCGAGCAGCTCGCCGTGCCGACGGATGATCTGCGCGACCTCGCCGAGGGTGGGCGGGGTCGCTGGTGCCGCGCCGGTGAACGTGGCGGACAGCTCGGCGAACAACCACGGCCGACCCAGGCAGCCGCGGCCGATCACCACCCCGTCGCAGCCTGTCGCGTCCATCATCGCCAGCGCGTCACGAGCGTCGAAGATATCACCGTTTCCCAGCACCGGAATCGTCGTGACGTGCGCCTTCAGTGCCGCGATCTGCTGCCAGTCGGCGCTGCCCGAATACCGTTGAGCCGCGGTGCGCGCATGTAGGGCGACGGCTGCCGCACCCTCTTCAGCCGCGATCCGGCCGGCGTCGAGGTGCGTGTGATGGTCCTCGTCGATCCCGATTCGGAACTTCACGGTGACGGGAATGTCGGTGCCCTCCGTGGCTCGGACAGCGGCGGCCACGATCTGGCCGAACAGCCGGCGCTTGTACGGGAGTGCGGCGCCGCCGCCCCGTCGGGTCACCTTCGGCACCGGGCAGCCGAAATTCATGTCGATGTGGTCGGCGAGATTCTCCTCGACGATCATCTTGGCCGCGGCGTAGGTGTTGGCCGGATCGACGGTGTACAGCTGCAGCGAGCGCGGCGACTCCTCCGGGGCGAAGGTCGTCATGTGCATGGTCACCGGGTGACGTTCCACCAGGGCGCGCGCAGTGACCATCTCGCAGACGTACAACCCGCTCACGGTGCCGGCGCGGGCGAGCTCCAGTTCCCGGCACAACGTGCGGAACGCGACGTTGGTCACCCCCGCCATCGGTGCGAGGACGACGGGGCTGCGAAGGTCGAACGGCCCGATCCGCACCCCGGGGGCAGGAGCGAAGCGACTGGGGGAAATGTCCGGGGACCGGGCCGATCGGGGGGCGTCCGTTACGAGGCTGATGATCCCACCAGCTGATCTTTGGCCGCCTTCTTCTTGGCCATCTGGGCCAGCCGCTCTTCGCGGCGCTGCTTGGCGACCTCGAACTTGTCGACCGCGTCCTGTAGCTCCTCGACAAGCAGACCGAGGTCGTCGCGCATCCGTGCGCTCTCGCCGTTGAAGTCCTCGCGCTCGAAGATGCGCCACTTCTTCAGCACCGGCATCACGATGTCGTCGAGGTGAATTCGCGGGTCGTACACACCGCCCGAGGCGATGGTCACCGCACGGCGGCGGAAGTCGGGGATGGTGTACCCGGGCATCTTGAAGTTGCGTAGCACCTTGTGCAACGACTTCATCGCCTGATCGGGTGCGATCTCGAAGCCCGCTTCGGACACGTCGCGGTAGAAGATCATGTGCAGGTTCTCGTCGGCTGAGACCCGCTGCAGCAGCTGGTCGGCGATCGGGTCGTTGCACGCCTTGCCGGTGTTGCGGTGCGACACGCGGGTGGCCAGTTCCTGGAACGTCACGTAGATGACGGAGTCGAACAGGCTCTCGGCGAACAGGTCTGCCTCCACCTGCTGGTTCTGGCCCGGGCTGAAGCCGCGGGTCATCTGCTCCAGGCGCAGCATCTCCAGTTCCACGGGGTCGACGTTGCGGGTGACGACGAGGTAGTCACGCAGCGCGATGCCGTGCCGGTTCTCTTCCGCGGTCCACCGGTTCACCCAGAAGCCCCACGGGCCGTCCATGGTGAAGTTCATCGCGATCTCGCGGTGATAGGCGGGCAGGTTGTCCTCGGTCAGGAGGTTGACCAGCATTGCGACACGAGCGACCTCGGAGAGCTTCGACTGCTCGGGATCCCAGTCCTGGCCGCCGAGGGCGTAATAGTTCTTGCCGTCGGACCACGGGATGAAGTCGTGCGGGTTCCAGTCCTTCTTCATCCGCATGTGGCGGTTGACCAGGGGCTCCACGACGGGCTCGAGTTCGGTCAACAGTTGCAGGTCGGTCAGGTCTTTCGACACGACACCTCCCAGTTATCTGTACCTGATGGTTGCACTCAATATATCTGTGTAAGTCAGTGACATTCAAGCCGCCGCGCCGCCGCTCACATCCAGGTAGAGGCCACTTTTAGGTCACGGCCCTGCTGAGCAGTAGCTCAGCACAGTGGTCGATGAACTGCTCGCGGGTTACCTCCAGTCGACCGTCCAGGTAGGCCGTGAACAATGCAGTGAGTGCCCCGATCAGCCCCGTGGCAACCATCGCCTGGGTGGTGGGGTCGCTGATCTGGGTGAGGTTGCGCTGCAACAATTCGATGAAATTGGGCATCCACCGCGCCCCCGAGCGCGCGAGGACGGGTTCCGCTTCGGGGGCGAGCAGGAGTACCCGGCCGCGTGCGGGATCGTCGATCATCAGTGCCACGAACCGCTCGACGGCATCGCGCATACCCTCGGCCTTCATCAGCGCCGACATGGCCGCGGTGCACACGTCGTCGTACACCGCTGCGACGTACTCGTCCCGGTCGGTGAAGCTCTCGTAGAAGTAGCGCTCGGTCAGGCCGGCCGCCTTGCACACCGCGCGCACGGTCAGGTGCGGTCCGGCGGGGCTGCCGAGGAGCCCGATGCCGGCGGCGACCAGTTCGTCGCGTCGGAGCGCCTGGCGATCCTGCAGCGGAACGCCCGACCACCTACCGCGTCGTTGACCCGACGCCACAGCCCTCCTAAGCTTTGCTACTGACAACGCATGTAGTCAGAATGTCGTTCGGCACCACTCCGGCAGGAAGAGCACCAGTGACTCAAGATACGTCTGCGGCAGGCCCCGTCACCAGCGGATCCGCGGCGGAGCCCGAGGTCGCAGCGCCCGGCTGTCCGGTCGGCGGCGAACCGGTGCCGCACGCCGACGTCGTGGCGGCGGGCTGCCCTGTCGCCGGTGGCTATGACGACGTGCCGGCGCCGCTGGGTCCCGACTCGCTGACGTGGAGGTACTTCGGGCAGTGGACTGGACTGTTCCAGGGCACCTGGGCCGGGTCGATGCAGAACATGCATCCCCAGCTCGGTGCGGCGGTCAAGGAACACTCGATCTTCTTCATGGAACGCATCCCACGGCTGCTGCGGTCGATCTATCCGATCGGCGGCGTGGTGTTCGACGGCGACCGTGCGCCCCGGACCGGAGCCCAGGTCCGCGACTACCACATCGGGATCAAGGGCGTCGACGATCAGGGGCGCCGCTACAGCGCGCTGAATCCGGAAGTCTTCTACTGGGCGCACGCGACGTTCTTCAAGTCCACCCTGCTGGCCGCCGAGAAGTTCGGCGGCGGGATCAGCGAGGCCGACAAGCGCCAACTGTTCGACGAGCACATCACCTGGTACCGGATGTACGGGATGAGCATGCGAGTGGTGCCCAAGACCTGGGAGGAGTTCGAAGAGTACTGGGACCACATGTGCACCGACGTGCTGGAGAACAACTGGGCCGCGCGCGAGGTCATGGATCTGTCCACGATGCCCAAACACCCGTCGCTGGAATGGGTTCCGGATCCGTTGTGGAAGTTGAATCTGGCGGTCTTGCAACGCTTCCTGACCTTCATGACCGTCGCGCTGTACGACCCGCCGGTGCGCGAGCTGATGGGCTACACCTGGTCGCCGCGCCAAGAGTTCCTGCACAGGCGGTTCTGCGATGTGGTGACCATCGCGACCAAGGTGCTGCCCAAGCGGTGGCTGATGCATCCGCGTAAGCGTTCGGCGTGGGACCGGGCCACCGGCCGGCTCCCAGCCGATTCTCCGCTGGTGGAGACCCCGGCACGCAACTTGCCGCCGCTCGAGTACCGGGACGACCCACACTTCTACTGCCCGAAGGTCTGACCGGCGTTTCGCGAGAGCGCCACCACGGTAGCCCTGAGCCCGCCGGCGCTACCGTGGTGGCGCTCTCGCGAACGGCCACGCCATGTCGCCTCGGCGGTGCCACGGTGCCTGCGTGTCAGGTTTGCGCTCGCCGAAGAAGGGCTAGCTTTGAAGGCATGCAGGCGCCGGAACTCATAGGCGGTCGCTACGAATTACGAGGCGTGCTGGGTCGCGGCGGGATGGCCGAGGTCCGGGACGCCTGGGACAAGCGGCTCGGACGCCCGGTCGCGGTCAAATTGCTCCATCCGGCGGTCAGCACTCAGCCTGACACCCGGCAGCGGTTCGCCACCGAGGCCTGCGCCGCGGCCGCGCTGAACCATCCGCACGTGGTGGCCGTGCACGACACCGGAGTCCACGACGGCAGGCATTACATCGTGCTGGAACGGCTTCCGGGTCAGAGCCTGGCCGATGTCGTGGCCCGACACGGGCCACTGCCCGCCGAACATGTGCGCGCGATCATGCGCGACGTGCTCTCGGCGCTGAGCGCGGCGCACACCCGCGGAGTACTGCACCGCGACATCAAACCGGCCAACATCCTGTTCACCCAGCAGGGCGGTGTGAAGATCGCCGACTTCGGGGTGGCCAAGAGCGCGCACACCCCGCAGACACTGACCAACCGGGTCTTCGGGACGATGGCCTACCTCCCGGCCGATCGCATCGCCGGCCGGCCTGCGACACCCAGCGACGACCTCTATGGACTCGGTTTGGTCGCGTACGAGGCGTTGACAGGCCGACGTGCCTACCCGCAGGACAACCTGGCGGCGTTGGCCGAGGCGATCGCCGTCGGTCGCCTGACCCCGTTGAGCGCGTTGCGTCCTGACGTGGACCCGGCATTGGCGACGACCATCGAGCGGGCGATCGCCCGCGATCCGCGATGGCGGTTCTCCACCGCTGAGCAGATGTTGACCAGCATGGACCCCCCGTACGAGCCACCGCAACGCGCCGGCGGAGTGCTCGCCGCGGTGGCGTTGACCGTCGTTCTTGTTCTCGCGGCGCTGCTCGTCGTGGTGTGAGCCGAAAATAGCTGGCTGACCAGCGCATATACGACCGCTAACCGGCTGATCCCGGTCATGTAACAATCCGCGAGTCGAGTTCAGATTTCATGATCGATGCTGTACATTGCGGCAATTTTCGTTATGTTGCAGGGCGTGGGTCGGCACTCCATCGCCAAGAAGCGGCGCAACCCCTCGGTGTACGTGGTGTCCGCGCTCGCCCCGGCAGCGGTTTTCTTCGCGGTCAAGGGCGACACCGGACCGGTCCCTCTTCCCGCCGAGGAACAGCGGGTGGCGTCCCCGGCGCCCGCCGCCGTCACCGAGCAGTCTCCACCGTGCTGCCTGGAGGTCGTTGCCGCGCCCGCGACCGGACAGGCACCCGAACGGCTGATCGACAGGGGAGCCGCCCCTGACCCCGAGCAGGCATCGTTGGTGTCCGCATCGCGCTGGCGGGTGGTCAGTCGCACCCTGCCCGCCGGGGTGGCGCCCGAGCGCGGGCTGCAAGTGCGCACCATCCTGACCGCCCGCAGCATCAGCGCGGTCTTCCCGGAGATCAACAACATCGGCGGTGTCCGCCAGGACGCGCTGCGCTGGCATCCCAACGGTCTGGCGCTGGACGTGATGATCCCGAACCCGATGTCCGAGGCCGGCATCGCGCTGGGCAACCAGATTGTCGCCTACGTCCTGGAGAACGCGGAGCGCTTCGGCATCCAGGACGCGATCTGGCGGGGCGTGTATTACACGCCGGGCGGCGCGCGGGCCGGCGGGTACGGCCACTACGACCACGTGCACGTGACCACCACCGGCGGGGGTTACCCCGACGGTGACGAGGTCTACCTTCGCTGACGCCGCCGTCGGATCCGCCAGCGCGAAGACTTGATTCCTGCTTTGTGCCCCCACCAGGGCTCGAACCTGGGACCTGCGGATTAAAAGTCCGTAGCTCTACCAACTGAGCTATAGGGGCGTGAGTGTGTAACCCCGGAAAGAATACTGCACGCTGCTCATTTGAGGATTCGGGTGTCCGTACCCTAAGCTATCGAAGCTCCCAACGAACGAGTGTTGTGAGTACCCCGGAGAGATTCGGCTGGCCCCCTTCGTCTAGCGGCCTAGGACGCCGCCCTTTCAAGGCGGTAGCGCGGGTTCGAATCCCGTAGGGGGTACGCGCAGCGACCACGTGAGTGGGAGTCGCACAGAGTAAGGCCCTGTGGCGCAGTTGGTTAGCGCGCCGCCCTGTCACGGCGGAGGTCGCGGGTTCGAGTCCCGTCAGGGTCGCCATCACGGCGAGGCACTCACAACAGAGTGGCTGGTGCCGTCCGGCCAGGTAGCTCAGTTGGTACGAGCGTCCGCCTGAAAAGCGGAAGGTCGCCGGTTCGATCCCGGCCCTGGCCACCATAACCCGGCTTGGCTTCGGGCCTTCCGTCCATGGATGATGTTCCCGATGATCCGCCTCTCCGTTCTGGCCGCCGCAGCGGCGATGCTGATGTCGTTGTTCGCGCCGCTCGCCGCGGCCCAACCGGACAGCACTCTGGTCGATCTCGTCGATGCGGCCACCCGTCGTCTTCAGGTTGCCGAACCGGTGGCGGCCAATAAGTTCCACACCGGCGGGCTGATCGAGGATCCCGTCCGCGAACAGCAGGTGCTCGAGGCGATGTCGGCGGAAGCGGCGGCACTGCAACTGGATCCGGCGTACGTGTCGGCTGCCTTCCGCGACCAGATCGACGCCACCGTGGCGATCGAGTACACCAGGCTGGCGCAATGGAAGTTCGACCGGGCCGCGGCTCCCGTCGATGCTCCGGATCTTGCCTCGTCGCGCGGGATCATCGATGCGCTGAACCGCGAGATGGTGACGCTGATGGCCGACGAGTGGGGCAAGCTGCACGGGCCGGCCTGCCGGGCCGAACTCGACCAGGCCAAAACGGTGGTCGCCACACAGCGCGGGCTCGATCCGCTCTACCGGCAGGCGTTGGATCACGCGACGCGCAGCTACTGCCGCTGACATGACCGACTTTCGGCAGCGGCTGCTCGACGCCCTGGAGGCCTCGATCGCCGAGGACGGCTATGCCAGGACGACGGTGGCCGACATCGTGCGGCGGGCCAAGACCTCGCGGCGCACCTTCTACGAGCATTTCGACAGCAGAGAGGCGTGTTTCGTCGCCCTGCTGTCGGACGCCAACGCCGAGCAGATCAGGCAGATCTCCGAGGCCGTCGACCCCAGCGCACCCTGGCAGAAGCAGGTCCGGCAGGCGATCGAAGCGTGGATCTCGTCGGGTGAAGCGCGCTCGGCGCTGATGCTGAGCTGGATCCGCGACGTGCCTTCCCTCGGCGCCGCCGCCCGGGGCCTGCAGCGGGACGCGATGGAACACTTCATCGACATGGTCGGGGCGCTCGGCGCCACCGACGAGTTCCGGGCCGCCGGCGTCGGCCCGGTGTCGCGCCGCCGCATCATCATGCTGCTCGGAGGACTGCGCGAGCTCACGGCCATCACCGTCGAAGAGGGCGGAAGCATGGGTGACGTCACCGACGAGGCGGTCGACGCGTCGATCGCACTGCTGAGCCCGCCCGGCCACTGAGGTGTCCGCCCTCTTGGCGTCCCGCTCAGACCAGCGCGGTGGCCTTGGCCTCCTCGAAGAGCGTGGTGTCATGCGAGCACAACATCATCAGGTCGGGGTGCCCCGCGCGATACAGCTCGGCGAGCCGGTCATGGTTCTGCCTGACCTTCTCACGGTCGGCCGCGACGAGCTTCTCCAACAGTGCGGTCAACCTCGGCATCGGCAGCGCATCGGCGATGGTGCCGGGGTGATAGAAGGAATCGCCGCCGTGCAGAACCCAGCGGTGTCCGGCGTCGACGGCGACACACGCGTGCCCCTCCGTGTGGCCCGGCAGCGAGACGAGCACGAAACCCGGCCCGATCTCGGTGAGTTCTTTGGCGGCCGCGAAACCGCGCCATGCCTCACCGTCGACATGGTGTTCGACGATGTGGGGTCCGTGCGCCCACTGCGGAGGCCGGAAGCGGATCCGGTTCTGGATCGAACGCGACCGCATCGCGGCGAAGGCCTCCTCGGAGGTGACATGCACCTGGGCGTCGGGAAAATCGGCCAAACCGCCGATGTGGTCGGCGTCGAAGTGGGTCACCACGATGTGACGGACATCGGAGCGGTGGAAGCCGAGCTTCTCGATCTGACGGATCGCGGTCTCGTCGGGATCGAATCGGGGTCGGATCAGGTGGCGCCTGATGCGCCCGAAACGGCCCGGGTCGGCACAGTCGCGGGTGCCGAACCCCGTATCCACCAGCACCAGTCCCGCGTCGGACTCGACCAGCAGCACATGACACACCATCATGCCGACGCCCGGCGGATGAAGTGTCCCGCAATTGAGGTGATGAACTTTCACATGTACCCCCGAGTAACAAGTCAAAGGTACGTGCGCAGCACCGTCAAGCGATGTGGCCGCTGCGGTACCTTACGCACATGGTCCGGCCTGCTCAAACGGCGCGCAGCGAACGCACTCGGGAGGCGCTGCGGCAAGCGGCGGTGGTGCGCTTCCTGGCGCAGGGCGTCGAGGACACCTCGGCCGAGCAAATCGCCGCCGACGCCGGGGTGTCCCTGCGAACCTTCTACCGGCACTTCGCCTCCAAGCACGACCTGCTGTTCGCCGACTACGACGCGGGCCTGCACTGGTTCCGGGCGGCGCTCGCCGCCCGCTCGCCCGAGGAATCGATCTTCGAATCGGTGCAATCGGCAATCATGGCGTCGCCCTATGACGACTGGGCGGTCACCAAGATCGCGGCGATGCGTGCGCAGGAACTCGACGCCGGACGCATCGTCCGGCATATCCGGCAGGTCGAGGCGGACTTCGCCGAAGCCGTGGAGGAGCACATGATCTCGACCTGCGCCGCGCGTGCCGGCAGCGATGAGCGGATGCGCATCACCGTCACCGCACGGTGCATCGCCGCGGCGGTCTTCGGCGCCATGGAGGTGTGGATGCTGGGGGAGGACCGCTCGCTCCCCGAATTGGACCGTCGTTGCCGGCACGCGCTTGAGTTGCTGCGCTCCGGTATCGGAGACCGGGTCTGATCAGCGCCGAAATTGCATTCCACGCGGCGCATCGTCGCGTTCATGCGCATGGAGTGCGATTTCGGCGGCCGACATGTTTTGTCAATATTGACAAAACATTGACGGCGTGACAGCCTCAGCCGATGGCGGACTTCGACGCGATCGTCGTCGGTGCCGGACATAACGGGCTGACCGCGGCGGCGCTGCTGCAGCGCGCGGGTCTGCGCACGCTGTGTGTGGAGGCCAAGCTCTATGCGGGCGGCATGGCCTCGACCGTCGAACTCTTCGACGGCTTCCGGTTCGAGATCGCAGGCTCTGTGCAAGTTCCGACCTCGGCGGTGGTGAGCGAGGCGCTCGGACTGGGTGACCTGCCTACCGTCGACCTCGACGTGATGTCGGTGCAGTTGCGCGGCGTCGGCGACGATCCGTTCGTCTACTACACCGATCCGGTGAAACTACTGACCCACCTCAACGACGTGCACGGCGCCGAGGCGGTCAACGGCATGGCCGGGCTGATGGCGTGGTGCCAGGCGCCCACCCGGGCGCTGGGGCGGTTCGACGCGGCGCGGCCGCCCAGATCACTCGATGAGATGTTCGCCTGCGCCACCAGCGAATTCGAGCGGCAGGCGATCAGCGACATGTTGTTCGGATCGGTCACCGAGGTGCTCGACCGGCACCTGCCTGACCGCGAGAAGCACGGTGCGCTGCGGGGAATGCTGGCCTTCCTCGCTGTGAACACCACCTACCGCGGACCCGCCACGCCGGGGAGCGCGGCCGCACTGGCCTTCGGGCTGGCCGTCCCCGACGAGAGCGCCACACTGATCAAGAAGTTCCGCGGCGGCATGGGTGCGGTCACGGACCATCTTCAGCAGATGTTCGCCGCGGCGGGCGGTGAACTCCGGCTGCGCACCAAGGTCGCCGAAATCACCGCCGACGCAGGCGCGGTCACCGGTGTCAGGCTGACGGACGGGTCGACCGTGACCGCTCCGGCGGTGGTGTCGGCCCTCGCTCCGGACGTCACGGTCAACACGCTGGTCACGCCGACAGCGGTTCCCTCGCAGCTGCGGGACCGCTTCTCGCATATCGACCACCGCGGCAGCTATCTGCAGATGCACTTCGCGCTCGATGCGGCGCCCACGTTCGCTGAGCCCTACACAATGCTGAACGAACCCGGATATCAGTCCGCCATCGGTATTTTCGTGACACCGGAGGAACTGCACAAGCAGTGGGAGGGTGCCCGCGCGGGAGAGGTGCCCGCCGATCCGGCCATCGCCTTGCAGATACCGTCTGCCAACGACCCGAGCCTGGCCCCGCCGGGCAAGTACGCCGTGTCGGCGTTCTCACTGTGGTTTCCGCTGACCGAGGAACGCGCGAGCTACGGACAGATGAAAACTGAGATGGGGAAGCGGGTGATCGACAAGATCACCAGGCTGGCACCGGATTTCGAGAGTCTGATCCTGCGCCACACCACGTTCACCCCCAGGCACATGGGCACGATGTTCAATGCTCCCGGCGGTGACTACTGCCACGGGCTGATCCACCCCGAGCAGATGGGGCCTAACCGTCCGGGCCCGAAAGGCTATGTCGACCAGCCTGTTCCGGTTGAGGGACTGTACCTGGCCAGTGCCGGATGCCACGGCGGTCCCGGAATCACGTTCATTCCAGGCTACAACGCCGCCCAGCAGGTGATCGCCGACTTGCACTGATCCGGTCCGACGTGATGTCAGGTCGCGGGACCACTCTCGGTGGCGCCACCCTCGTCGGCCCAGTCCACGCGATCCTCGTCGCCCTTCGAAGGATCGCTGATCACATCGTCGTCGGCCTGCTCGGAACCGGCTTCGGTCTGGGCAGTGTTCGGCTTGTCTTTCGTCACGGCGCTGGGTTACCCCTAAGGATGGAGGTTCATTCAGCGTCGGCGATTCTGCAACTGTGCCAACCAGTCCGCAGGCACCCGACCGCGTGGCCCCGGCGCGGTCTCGTCGACCGGTCTGCTCCGGGGCGGGGCGAGCTCGGGGCCGTCGTAGTACTGATCGGTGTCGTAGTTCCAGAACCAGTCTTCGCCCGGTTCGAACGACCGGATGACCGGATGTCCGGTGGCGCGCCAGTGCGCCGACGCGTGCCGCTGCGGGGAGTCGTCGCAACAGCCGATGTGGCCGCACGCGGCGCACCTCCGCAGATGCACCCACCAACCGCCATGCGCGTCGCACTCGACGCAGCCCGTGCCGCTCGGGGGAACGGAAGGATCGACTGCGCCGTCGCGAACGTCGCTCACGAGCGAAAGCGTACGCCCAGTCCGGTGGTCCCGATACGAATCGTGACGGCGGTGGTCTATGGTCGCGCCATGGCAACCAAGGATTCCCGCGAGGTCGTGATCGAAGCATCCCCCGAGCAGATCCTCGACGTCATCGCCGACGTCGAGGCGACCCCGAGTTGGTCGCCGCAGTACCAGAAGGCCGAAGTGCTGGAGCGTTACGACAACGGCAGGCCCAAGCGGGTCAGGATGACGGTGAAAGCCGCCGGGCTGACCGATGAGCAGGTGATCGAATACACCTGGGGCGACAACGAAGTGACCTGGACGCTGGTCTCGGCCACCCAGCTCAAGGCACAGGACGCCGGCTACCGCCTCACCCCCGACGGCGACAAGACCAAGGTCAGGTTCGACATATCGATCGACCTTTCGGTCCCGTTGCCGGGCTTCATCGTCAAGCGCACGATGAAGGGCGGCGTCGAGACTGCTACCGACGGGTTGCGCAAGCAGGTGCTCAAGGTCATCAAGGCGTGAACGCGCCGGCCAGGCAGATGGGCGAGGTTAGCTGCCGATTCCTATGCGCGAGGCCGATCGCCTAGCTAGGATTTGCCGGTATGGCGGTGCGTGCTTCCAGTGAAGTCGTGATCGAGGCCCCGCCAGAGGCGATTCTGGATGCCCTGGCAGACGTCGAGGCGGTGGCCGCGTGGTCGTCCCTGCACAAAGACACCGAAGTGGTCGACCGCCATCCCGACGGCCGGCCGCACCATGTCAGGACGACCGTCAGCGTGATGGGGCTGACTGACAGAGAGCTCCTGGAGTACCACTGGGGTGACACCTGGGTGGTGTGGGATGCCGAACGGACGTCGCGGCAGCGCTGCCAGCATGGTGAGTACAACCTGACGCCGGTCGGTGAGGATCGCACCCGTGTCAGGTTTGATCTGATCCTCGATCTGGCCGCACCGTATCCGAGGTTCCTTGTCAAACGGGCGAAGAAGATGGTGCTCGACGTGGCGCTGGAGAACCTTCGACGCCGCGTGCTCGCCGCGCAGTAGGCCTACGCCGCGCGGGCATTGCCGACAGGCCGTCCGCCGGGGTGGCGAGCTAGTTGCGCCGCCGAAGGGCGCGGAGCCGCCGGATCGCTTCGTCGAGGGTCTCATCGCGCTTGCAGAAAGCGAAGCGCACCAAGTGTTTCCACGCGTCGGCATGCGCGGCACCGGGATCGCAGAACGCCGACATCGGGATCGCTGCGACACCCACCTTCTCCGGCAGATCCGCGCAGAACGCTGTGCTGTCGGGGTAGCCCAGTGGGCGGGGATCCGCGCACAGAAAGTAGGTGCCTTGACTGTCGTGGACTTCGAAACCGATGTCGCTCAGCGCCGAGCCGAGGCGGTCACGGCGGTCCTGGAACGTCGCGCACAGTGCGTCGACCCACGCGTCTTCGGTGTCGAGTGCGTGCGCGACGGCCGGCTGGAACGGGGCGCCGCCCACATAACTCAGGTACTGCTTGGCCGCCCGCACGCCGGCGATGAGATCCCTTGGCCCGCAGGCCCACCCGATCTTCCATCCGGTGGCGTTGAACATCTTTCCCGCGCTGGAGATGGTGATGGTGCGGTCCGCCATGCCCGGATAATTGGCCAACGGCCGATGCTCCCGACCGTCGAAGACCAGGTGCTCATAGACCTCGTCGGTGATCACCAGCAGATCGGCCGTCACCGCGAGCTCTGCCAACGCCCGCAGCTCGTCGTCGCTGGCCACCGCACCGGTCGGGTTGTGCGGCGAATTGACGATCAACGCTCGGGTCCTCGGCGTCACGGCGGCCCGCAGTCCGTCGATGTCGATGGCGAAGCCCAGACCGTCCCGGCGCATCGGGACGGCGCGGCGGTGGCATCCGGCCATCGCGATGACAGGGGAGTAGGAGTCGTAGAAGGGTTCGATGAGCAGAACCTCCGAGCCCGGTTCGACGAGACCGAGGACCGCCGACGCGATGGCCTCGGTGGCGCCGACGGTGACAAGCACCTCGGTGTCGGGGTCGTACTCGGTGCCGTAGCGGCGTGTCCGCTGATCGGCGATCGCCTGCCGCAGCGACGCGGCGCCGAGGCCGGGCGGATATTGGTTGACGCCCGCCGCGATGGCATTCTGGGCCACCTTGAGCATCGAGTCAGGTCCGTCCTCGTCTGGAAAGCCCTGGCCGAGGTTCACCGCGCCGACCCGGGCGGCCAGCGCCGACATCTCGGCGAAGATCGTCACCGCGTAGGGCTGCAGTCGTCGTACCGTCACGCCTCCGAAGCGTAACCGGCCCCGCGTCGGCGCAGATCGGCCCACTAAGTGGTGAACAGCCGGGTGGTTCTGGTTTCATGGCGCATTCCGCCGATCTCCAGCGCCGGCGCGACGCTGTACACGTCGTCGATGTCTCGATCGCAGGCCGCGCGTGCCAGCTCGACGAGGCGCGGCGCGGCGGCTGTCTGGAACCGCTGGGCCAGCAATGCCCCGAGCCGTCCCATTCGCACCGCGGCGCTGAGCATGGACGCCAGCATCGACCGCATCGATCCGAGCACCGCGAGCCGCTGCGGGACGCCGAGCTGCGCCTGCAACGCGCCGTCGACGACGGCGCCGTGACCGGCAGTGGCTCCGTCGGTGACTGCGGTGAGGTACGGGCAGCGCTCGGCGAGCCCGGCACGCCGCGCGGCGGCGGCCAGTTGCGTCCCCGCCGACTCCGACGCTGTCCGGGCGTTGTCGAACAGCTTGTATGTGCCTGCCAGGTCATCGAGTTCGCAGAGCCGCGGAAGATGTGCCGCGGCGCGCCAGGCCGCCGCGGTCAGCGTGCCGTCCAATGGGGCGTAGCCGTCGGCCAGGTAGGCGAGTACGACAGCACCGACCTCCGGGGCGCCGACGTCGGGCCGGTCGGCCAACCACTGCTCCAGACCCTGGCTGTGCACCATCCGGCCGGACGGAAAAGCGCTGTCGTGCAATTGCAGCCACATCGCCAACGCGACATCGGGATCAGTGGTGATGGCCGGCATGCGAGTCCGCGGAGGTTCGTGACCAACCGTCGCGCGCCAACGGCACGGCCGTGACCGCACCGGCCACCCCGAGCCCGGCGAGCATCTCCCGGGCGGCCTGCGCGCTGGTGAACAACGGCGCGGCGACGCCGTCCTCGTCGACGTCGATCGGCGCGTGCTGGTTGCCGAGCAGATATCCCAGCATCAGCATTCTTCTTGCCCCGGCGGCGGCGCAGTTGTCCGCGAACCGTACGGCGATAGCGTCCTCGGCGGGCCGGCGGACCACGACGACGGCGGCGCCGTCATCGGCGATCACGGCTCCGGAGCGCAGGAAGACGCCGCGCGGCAGGTCGATATGGACGGTCAGCCCGGAATCGGCGGTGACCACCTGCCGATGCTTGGCCGCGTCGCCCCAGCCGATGTCGACGTAATGACGT
Organism: Mycobacterium sp. SMC-8; assembly: GCF_025263565.1. Classification (NCBI taxonomy): domain Bacteria; kingdom Bacillati; phylum Actinomycetota; class Actinomycetes; order Mycobacteriales; family Mycobacteriaceae; genus Mycobacterium; species Mycobacterium sp. SMC-8. The sequence continues at coordinate 533,291 of NZ_CP079865.1, read as the reverse complement.
CTGCGTCCGCTGAACCTGCCGTCGGCGATGTCACCGAGTATGTCTACCGCCTTCATCGTTGCCCTGACTCCGGAAACAGCGTGCGCCGCACGGCGTGGAACAGTTGCTGCCGGATGCGGTGGAGTTCCGGTGCGTGGTGCACGGCCACGCGCGCGAACACTCCCGCGTCACGGGGCAACCGGCCTGCGCCGCCCGCCGTGCCGTCGAGGACCGACCGGACGTTGTCGAGCAGGGCGCCGCCGTCGTGGCCGGGGGTGACGGCAAGGAATGTTCCCAGGTAGTCGGTGTCGACCAGCGGTCCCGGGTCACCTTCGACGGGCCGGATCACCTGACGGTCTCTCGCCACGGCGCATCCGTCGACACGGACCACGAATGCGCTGTCATAGCAGGTGAAACCGAATCGCTCCCCGTGGGCGATACGCCCGGACGCGACGGCCTCCCAGCCGAGATAGACGCCGCCGGCGGTGACCGCGAGGTCCAGCTGTTGCCGAAAGTGTGAATCACGGTGTGGGATGACGGTTCCGGGACAGTACTCGAGCACCGCGCCGCAGTCGACGGTGAAGTCGAGCAGGTGGCGGGCCCCGGCGCCGGCTCCGGCAAAAACCTGGGTGGCGGCCTGCGTGGTCAGGTGAAGGTCGCTTCTGGGTCGGCAGCGCACGACGGTGTGCAACTCGTCGTCGGAGAACGCGCCGCCGCTGGGACTCTGTACGCACAGGGTCGCCGCGCCCGGCCGGCGGGGGTCACAGTGCAGCGCGGTGGTGACGCGCTGGGGGTACCGCTGGCGCAGCGTGCTGGTGCGGGTGCGGCCCGTCGCGTCGGCGACGACCTCCACGTCGAGTTCACCCGGACGGATGACCGGGGCGGTCACGGGCGGCTCGCGGTGAGCATCGCGCCCTCGCGTAGGCGGTTGACGACCTCGGTCACCCCGTGGCCGGATCGTAGGTCGGTGAACACTGTCGGTTTGGCGGGCCGGGCCAGTGCGCAGTCGCGGCGCATCATGTCGAGGTCGGCGCCGACCAGCGGCGCCAGGTCGATCTTGTTGACCACCAACAGATCTGCCTGCAGCAGGCCGATGCCCTTCTTGCGCGGGATGTCGTCTCCGGCGGAGGTGTCGATCACGAAGATCCAGTGGTCCACCAGATCCGAGGTGAAGGTGGCCGCGAGGTTGTCGCCGCCGGACTCGATGAGGATGAGGTCGAGGTCGGGGAACATCCGGTTCAATCGGTCGGCGGCGGCCAGGTTGGCCGACGGGTCCTCGCGGATCGCGGTGTGCGGGCAGGCCCCGGTCTCCACCGCAAGGACGCGGTTCGGGTCGATCACCCCGCTGCGCCGCACGCGCTGGGCGTCCTCGTCGGTCACCAGGTCGTTGGTGATCACGGCGACGCTGAAGCCGGCGTCGGACAACCTCGGTACCAGTGACTCGACGAGACGCGTCTTGCCCGAGCCGACCGGGCCTCCGATGCCGATGCGGATTGCACCCTCGGTCATGCTGTGCTCCTTGCTATTTCAGGGTGTAACGGCGGCCCAGCGGCACCCGGCTCATCGGGGTGCTCACGCACGGCTCTCCGTCGACGGTGACGCGGTAGGTGTCGGGCTCAATGGTGATGTCAGGCAGGTAGTCGTTGTGCAGCAGGTCGGCCTTGGTCAGTGCCCGCGCTCCACGGCACGCGACCAGTCGGGTGTCCAGACCGAGTCGCTCATCGAGGGCGGCGTCGACGGCAGCGGCGGCGACGAAATTCACCGACACGTCGGCGGGGGTGCGGCCGAATGCTGCCCACTGCGGGCGGTAGCGCAGTGGCTCGCACGTCATCAGCGACGCGTTGGCCTCGCCCATCACCGACCACGCGGGAAAGCCGCCTTTGAACACCACCTCGGGCCTGATACCGAAGAACTTCGGTGCCCACAACACGATGTCGGCCAGCTTGCCCGTCTCCAAGGAGCCGACCTCGTGGTCGATGCCGAACAGCCTGGCTGGATTGATCGTCAGCTTCGCGATGTAACGCAGGATGCGGGCATTGTCGGCGCCGGTCCCCTCGTCGCCGGGCAGTGGCCCGCGAGTGGCCCGCATGTGCGACGCGAGTTGCCAGGTCCGCGCGATCGTCTCCCCGATGCGGCCCATGCCCTGCGAGTCCGATCCCATCGCCGAGATGGCGCCCAGGTCGTGCAGCACGTCCTCGGCCGCAATGGTCTCGCGCCGGATCCGGGACTCGGCGAACGCGACGTCCTCGGGGATGCGCGGGTTGAGGTGGTGGCAGACCATCACCATGTCGAGGTGCTCGTCGAAGGTGTTCAGCGCGAACGGGTTCGTCGGATTCGTCGACGACGGAAGGCAGTACGGTTCTCCGACGACGCGCATGATGTCGGGAGCGTGGCCGCCGCCGGCGCCCTCGGCGTGGTAGGTGTGAATGGGTCGGCCGCCGATCGCGGCCATCGTGTCCTCGAAGAATCCGGACTCGTTGAGCGTGTCGGTGTGGATCTGGACCTGCAGGTCGAGTTGGTCGCCGGCGTCCAGCGACGCCCGGATGGCCGCGGGCGTCGCGCCCCAGTCCTCGTGGATCTTGTAGCCGATCGCCCCGGCCAGACCCTGCTCGATCAGCGGGGCGGTGCTCGACGCGCTGCCGTTGCCGATGAACCCGAAGTTCATCGGGAAACCTTCTGCGGCACGCAGCATCCGGGCCAGGTTGTTCGGCCCTGATGAGGTGATGCCGACGGTGACGGGACCCAGACCGCCGCCGATCATCGTCGTGATCCCGCTCGAGATCGCCTCGTCGACCAATCCGGCGCTGTCGAAGTGCACGTGCACGTCGATGGCGCCCGCTGTGGCGATCATGCCCTCGCCGGACCGGATGTCGGTTCCGGCCCCGATGATCAGCTCGGGGTCGACACCGTCCATCGTCCTTGGATTCCCCGATTTCCCGATGCCGGCGATCCGGCCGTCGCGGATCCCGATGTCGGCCTTGCGGATTCCCAGCACCGCGTCAATGATCAGCACGTTGGTGATGACGAAATCCAGCGCGCCTGCGCAGTTGGACTCTTGGCCGTTGGTGATGTCCCCATGTACTCCCATGCCCTCACGCATGGTCTTGCCGCCGCCGAACACCGATTCGTCGCCGTATACGCAGGCGTCGTGTTCCACCCTGGCCAGCAGTTCGGTGTCGGCCAGCCGGACCCGGTCCCCGGTGGTCGGGCCGTACAGTTCGGCGTAATGCCTGCGGGTGATCCGGTGTGCCATGTCAGGAACCCTGCCGAGAATCGAGGAAACCGTTGTCGCGCAGCCTGTTCAGCAGCACGGGGTCGAGCGTTCCGCTGGTGTCGGTGTTGGTGACGTCGTTCTGGCCGATCACTGTGCGCTCGCCGCCGTAGCTGGTCAGCGAAACCTCCTGCCTCTCACCGGGTTCGAACCGGACTGCGGTGCCCGACGGAATGTCGAGTCGCATGCCGAACGCGGCCGCCCGATCGAAGCGCAGCGCGCGGTTGACTTCGAAGAAGTGGAAATGCGAGCCGACCTGGACGGGACGGTCCCCGGTGTTCTCGACGGTCACGGTGGCCCCTGTGCGTCCTGCGTTGAGCTCCAGTTCTCCGTCGCACGGCAGGACCTCGCCAGGGATCACGTCGGGCCCGGCAGCCGGGTTGGTGCCCGGACCGATCGCGTCGTGCACGGTCACCAGCTTCTGGCCGTCGTCGAAGAACGCCTCGACCTGTATCGATCCCAGTAGGGAGGTCACGCCGGGCATGACGTCGTCGTCGGTGAGCACGGTGGCGCCGTGAGCGGCGGCCTCGGCCACCGACGCACCCGCGCGGGCGGCTTCGACCACCTCGTCGGCGATCAGGGCCCGCGCCTCGGCGTAGCTGAGGGTCAGGCCCGCAGCGCGGTGCTTGCGGGCCAGCTCCGCAGCGAGGAACAGCAGCAACCGGTCTTCGTCTTTGGGGGTCAGATGCATGTCAGCCCGTGATCCCCGCGGCCCACGGGTAGTCGCGCAAGTACGGATCGGGTTCGATCGGTGCGGGTGACTCCCACACCTGGTAGATCAGGCCGTCCTCGGCGACGCGGCCGATCCGCGCGGTCTTGGTCACGTGGTGGTTCTCGCCGTCGACAGTCATCGACCCCTCGGGCGCGGTGATCGTGACGCCATCGGCCGCGTTCTGGATCTCGGGCACGGCGAACGAATCCGCCTTCTCCACCGTGGCTTTCCACAGCATCACGGCGGCGTACGCCGATTCCATCGGATCAGAGGTCACCCGGTCGGCGCCGAAGCGTTTCTTGAAGTTCTCGACGAATGTGGTGTTCTGCGGCGAGTCCAGCGTCTGGTAGTAGTTCCACGACGAGAGCTGGCCGACCAGGGTGGGCGCGCCGATGCTGCGTACCTCCTCCTCGCCGACGCACATCGACATCACGGGCATGGCCTCGGCGGTCAGACCGGAGTTGCGGTACTCACGGAAGAAGGCGACCAACGAATCACCCACCACGACGTTGAACACCGCGTCCGCGTCGGCGGTGCGGATCTTGTTGACGATCGTGGAGAAGTCGGTGCTGCCCAGCGGCGTGTAGTCCTCACCCTTGATCTCGATGCCGTTGGCCTGCGCGTAGGCCTTCACGATCGCGTTGGAGGTGCGCGGGAAGACGTAGTCGCTGCCCACCAGGTACAGCGACTTCACCCCCTGCTCTTTGAGGTAGTCCAGTGATGGGATGATCTGCTGGTTGGTGGTCGCCCCGGTGTAGAAGATGTTCGGCGAGCTTTCCAGCCCTTCGTACTGCTGACCGTAATACAACAGCGCGTTGGCGTCCTCGAAGACCGGCAGCATGGCCTTGCGGCTGGCAGATGTGTAGCCACCGAAAACGACTGCCACACAATCGGACTGCACAAGCTTCTGAGCTTTCTCGGCGAACACGGTCGGTTCCGACGCGCCGTCTTCGCCGATGAGCTGCAGTTGCTTACCCAATACGCCGCCGGAGGCGTTCACCTCTTCGACGGCCATGACGATCGCGTCGCGGATCACCGACTCGCTGACCGCCAGACCGCCGGACAGCGAGTTGACGGCGCCCACCTTCACCGTGTCGCCGGAGGTGTCGACACAGCTCGCCTGTGCTGCGACGGCGCTGTCGTCGCCTGCCCGGCTACCACACCCGGCGGCCAACAGCGCCGTCACTGCGAGCACGGCGACTGACCCGCGGCGTAGCCCGCTCGTCGAACGTTTCGATGACCTGAACATCTTCATGCCCTTTGCTTCGTGCTGTCGGTTCGGGCACTGCGCTGTGCCAAGTGTCGGTTTCCGCCAGCGTAGAAACGGTGCATGCCCGGTGCCTATGGGAGGAATCTCCCAATTCGCCGAACGGTTTTCGCGACCGCCTCGGCTTGGAAACCTCGCGGAAACATCGGCTGCTGATGATGACCGCACATATCGGGGTCAGACGAAGGAAGCGTGCGATGTCCGGCATCTACGGTGACGTGCTGAGCAGTGGCGCCAGTCTGGAGACCCGTGCCCACGGCCTGCTCGAGACGCTGTCGGCGCGCGCGCAATCCTCGGCTTCGGCGATCTGTCTGTGGGATCCGATCCAGCGCAAGCACGTCGGCGTGGCCAACCATGATTATCCCGACACGGTGATGGAGCACTTCAACAGCTGGTTCGTCGAGAACGATCCGCTGTTCGATGCCATGCGGGTGCACGGACTCGGCTCCCTGCGTTGGCGGGACTTCCCCGAGTACCGCAGTGGATACTCGGTCAACAACGTCTTCCGGCCGGCCGGATTCGACGAGGGCCTGTCGGCGCGGCTGATCACCAGCGACGGAACCTACGTCGGCACCATTCACGTCAACTGTGACGACGCGCGGTTTCCCCGTGACCAGGACGTGGTCGAGATCAACACCCTGCGCCGACAGATGGCCGAGCAACTGGACTTCTCGCTGAGGCCCCGGATGGTCGCCGAGCTGATCGCCCCCGAGGCCCAGGCCTGGGCCGTCGACGACTTCGGGCGAGCGCACCTGTTGCGGTGTGGCGACCTGTTCGAGCAGGCGCTGGACCCGGCTCTGATCGGTGATCTCGCTGCGGCGTTTTTGAAGTCGGCGGTCGGGGTCAGGCCCGATGTGCTGCGCCACCACGACGGGGTGTCCTGGTTGCACGTGCGGCGGATCGCCACGGCCGCACGGTATCGGGGCGACAGCCTCGGCGCGGTGCTGCTGGTGACTCGCAGCCCGCTACCGATGAGTGTCACGCCGCGGGAACTCGACGCGCTCACGCTGGCGGTGTGCGGGTTGACCAACGGTCAGATCGCCGCACAACTGTTCATCAGCGCACGTACGGCCGGCCATCATTTGGAAAGCGCTTCGGCCAAGCTCGGTGCGGCCAACCGCGCGGCGTGTGCCTCCCGGGCCGTCTCGCTGGGGCTTCTGTCAGCCGACGTGTTGCTGAATGTGTGTGGCCGGGAATCGATTGCCGTCTGAGCAGGTGATGTCGTCGCGGTGTGACGCTTCACGGATTTCGTCAGGGCAGGATCGGCGCCGGGTGCGGCAGTGGGTGGGCGCCCTGCGGGCGTAACCCGTCGAAGATGATGGCGAGGTAGCGCTGCCACAATAAAGGCGCTGGGGCGGAGAGGTTTTCGACCACATGAATCGGCGCGCACATCATGAGGAAGACATCTGCTTCGGTGATGTCGGACCGGATGGCTCCCGCGTCGCGGGCCCGGTCGACGAGAGCGCCGAGGCGGGCGTGCAAGTGATCTCGGACTTCGGTCACCCGGGGATCCTTCCCGCTCTCCGATTGGAGGAACGTCAGATCGTGCCGTTGCCGCTGATCGGCCGCCACGGTCAGGAACTCCAGCAGAGCCGCGCCCGGATCCTCGGCGTGGGCCAGCTCATCCGCGGCCTCGGCGAGCGTCGCGATGTGCCGGCACACAATGGCCGCGATCAAGTCCTCTTTCGTGGGGAAGTGCCGAAATACCGTGCCTTTGGCGACGCCCGCGCGGCGGGCGATATCGGCCACCGAGGCGGAGGCGCCGCGTTCGGCGAATTCTGCTTCCGCAGCGCTCAACAGCGACTCGCGGTTGCGCGCCGCATCCGCTCGAAGATTCACTGCCCGAGAATATCAAGTTGACCAATCGGTCACCTTGTGGTTGTCTCCATTGAACATGACCAATCGGTCACCTTAACGGTCGGTAGTGAAAACACCTGGAGCACAGATGAAGATGGACGGCACCACGGCACTTGTCACCGGAGCCAACCGAGGAATCGGCCGCGCCTTTGCGATCGAGCTGATCCGGCGTGGCGCCAAGGTCTACGCGGGCGCGCGGCGTCCCGAGCTCGTCGACATCCCTGACGTGGAAGTGCTTCGGCTCGACATCACCGACCAATCATCGGTCGACGCGGCTGCTGGGTCCGCCGCGGACGTGGACCTCCTGATCAACAACGCCGCAGACACCGCCGGCGGAAAGCTGGTCACCGGCGATTTGACTGCCATCCGGTCGACCATGGATTCGAACTACTATGGCACTCTTGCAATGATCCGGGCCTTCGCGCCCATCCTGGCGCGCAACGGCGGCGGCGCGATCCTCAATGTGTTGTCGGCGGCGGCATGGATGACGGTCGAGGGCAATACCGCTTATGCCGCAGCCAAATCCGCGCAATGGGGCTTGACGAACGGCGTGCGTGTCGAACTTGCCGGGCAGGGAACCCATGTCGCCGCATTGGTGCCCGGACTGGTTGGAACCCAGACGCTGTTCGACTTCGCGAGCCGCAACGGAATCGAACTCCCAGAAGGTGTGGTGATCGATCCTGCCGATCTGGTGCGGCTGGCGCTCGATGGTCTGGAAGCCGGTGACCTCGAGATCATGGACCCGTTGTCGGCTGATGCGAAAGCCGCACTGGCCGGGCCGCCGCGCCCCCTCGCACTGGGGTGAGCGAGCGGTTCCGCAGGCGGATGCCGGACCGGGCGCCCGTCTGGACCCCGACCGGGGCACCGTGCCGAGGCTGCCGAAGATGCCCGCCGAAATCCGCGTCACGGCGGTGATCGAGAGCTGATATGCCCCACGGTGTTCGCGCTCCGATGCCGACAGGAGAGGATTTGGCGGGGAATAACCGCTCGCGGGTCACGCTTGAGTGGTGCATGACGTTCACACTCTCTGGTGACTCTGCCCTGCTCAAGCCGATTCAGGTCGGAGCCACTGCCGCGGCGAACCGAATCTTCATGGCGCCGCTGACGAGATCGCGCGCCGACGCCGACGGCACGCCGTCGTCGCTGGCTGCGGAGTACTACTCGCAGCGTGCCGAAGCCGGTCTGATCATCAGCGAGGCCACCGCGGTCTGTGAGCAGGCCAACGGCGCCTACGTGAACACTCCCGGGTTGTACACCGACAGGCAGCAGGACGCCTGGGCTGAGATCGCGTCGGCGGTACACCGCGCCGGGGGCAAGATGTTCGTCCAGCTGTGGCACGTCGGCCGCATGGCGCATCCCGAGATCAGCGGATTCGAGAACGTGGGTCCGTCGGCGATCGCTGCGGAGCTGCTGGCGCACACTCCCTCTGGGAAGAAGTCGTTGCCCGTGCCCCGCGCGCTCACGACCGGCGAGATCGCGGAAATCATCGGACAGTTCCGTGCCGCCGCGCGCCGTGCCGTCGAAGCCGGCATGGACGGTGTCGAAATTCACTCGGCCAATGGGTATCTGCTTCACGAGTTCCTGTCCGACGTTGTCAACCAGCGCACCGATGCCTACGGCGGATCGCCGCAGAACAGGGCCCGGTTCACCGCCGAGGTCGTCGAAGCGGTCGCCGCCGAGATCGGACCGGATCGCGTCGGTTTGCGCATCTCGCCCGGAAACACCGCCGGGGACATGACCGAGGTCGACCAGATCAGCGCTTACGAATTGCTTCTGTGCCGCATTGCGTCGCTGAACATCGCCTACCTGCATGTGGTGAGTGAACCCTCGACGCCCACATTCGCCGCGATCCGCACCCAGTGGGAGGGGACGTTGGTGCTCAACACCCCCCGCGCCGTCGACACCGATTTCGAGCTGCTGGCCAATCTGGCCGACTGGGGAGTGATCGGAGCCGCCGCGGTGGGCAGAGAGTTCCTGGCCACCCCTGATCTGATCGAGCGCCTGAAGCTCGGCGCCGAGCCGAACGTGCCGGATGTGGCGACGTTCTACGCCCCCGGGCCCGTCGGATACATCGACTATCCGACGCTTGACGAATGGGTGACGCCCCGGTCGGCGTAGGTGTGAACCGGTCGACCGGCGGGAAACACCCGAGGCATGGCTACCTATCGTGTTCTGAACCCCAAGGGCGAAGTCGTCGACACCAAGGACATCGAAAGCGCCGATCATGCGCACGCCTGGTTCGTCGACCAGAAAGCCGACAACTCCGAGTTGGGATGGCGGATGGAAGTCGAGCACGACGGCGAGTGGTCGTTCTTCGACGACACCGAAGGCTCGCCCGACTAACCGTTCCTCCGCGAGCAGACACAAACTCGCACGATCCACGCCCGAATCGTGCGAGTTTGTGTCTGCTCGCGGAAGAGATCCGTCCAGAGTGCCCAACCAAGCGGTTGGGCGAGGCTGCTAGCATCGCGCACAGAGGAGCAGCCTCCCCGCGGGTGTAGATCCGCGAAACCCCTGAAGAGGACCTGGAGAACGCATGTCCGAAGAAGCCTTCATCTACGAGGCCATCCGCACCCCGCGCGGCAAGCAGCGCGGCGGCGCCCTGAACGAGATCAAGCCCGTCAACCTGGTCGTCGGCCTGATCGACGAGATCCGCACCCGCTTCCCTGACCTGGACGAGACGCTGATCAGCGACCTGATCCTCGGCGTCGTCTCGCCGGTCGGTGACCAGGGTGGCGACATCGCCCGCACCGCGGGACTGGTCGCGAACCTGCCGGAGACCACCGGCGGTGTGCAGCTCAATCGGTTCTGCGCGTCCGGCCTGGAGGCCGTCAACATGGCCGCGCAGAAGGTGCGCTCGGGCTGGGACGACCTGGTGCTCGCCGGCGGTGTCGAGTCCATGAGCCGTGTCCCGATGGGCTCTGACGGCGGCGCCTGGGCAGCCGACCCGGAGACCAACTACCGCATCGGCTTCGTCCCGCAGGGCATCGGCGCCGACCTGATCGCGACCATCGAGGGCTTCTCCCGTGAGGACGTCGACACCTATGCGGCACGCTCGCAGGAGCGCGCCGCTGCCGCGTGGTCGGGTGGCTACTTCGCCAAGTCCGTCGTCCCGGTCAAAGACCAGAACGGTCTCGTCGTGCTCGACCATGACGAGCACATCCGTCCCGGCACCACCGTCGAGAGCCTGAGCAAGCTCAAGTCCGCGTTCGAAGGCGTAGGCGCGATGGGCGGGTTCGACGACGTGGCGCTGCAGAAGTACCACTTCGTCGAGAAGATCAACCACGTCCACACCGGCGGTAACAGCTCGGGCATCGTCGACGGCGCCGCGCTGGTGCTCATCGGTTCCGAGGCTGCGGGCACGTCGCAGGGCCTGACCCCGCGGGCGCGCATCGTGGCCACCGCAACCAGCGGCGCCGACCCGGTCATCATGCTGACGGGCCCGACCCCGGCGACCAGGAAGGTGCTCGACCGAGCAGGCCTGACGGTCGATGACATCGACCTGTTCGAGCTCAACGAGGCCTTCGCCTCGGTGGTGCTGAAGTTCCAGAAGGACCTCAACATTCCGGACGAGAAGCTCAACGTCAACGGTGGCGCGATCGCGATGGGCCACCCGCTGGGCGCCACCGGCGCCATGATCACCGGAACCATGGTCGACGAGCTGGAGCGCCGGGGCGCCCGGCGCGCGCTGATCACGCTGTGCGTCGGCGGCGGCATGGGTGTCGCGACCATCATCGAGCGAGTCTGAGCACGGGTCTGAAGGGACTAAAAGGACATGGCAGAGAACACCATTCAGTGGGACAAGGATGCCGACGGCATCGTCACCCTGACGCTGGACGACCCGACGGGCTCGGCCAACGTCATGAACGAGCACTACAAGGAGTCCATGCATAACGCCGTGGAACGCCTTGTGGCCGAGAAGGATTCGATCACCGGCGTGGTGATCGCCAGCGCGAAGAAGACGTTCTTCGCCGGCGGTGACCTCAAGGGCATGATGAACGTCGGCCCGGACAACGCGGCCGAGTCGTTCGCCGAGGTCGAGTTCATCAAAGCCGACCTGCGCAAGTTGGAGACCCTGGGCAAGCCCGTCGTCGCGGCCATCAACGGCGCAGCGCTCGGCGGCGGCCTGGAGATCGCGCTGGCGTGTCACCACCGCATCGCCGCCGACGTCAAGGGCGTGGTGATCGGCCTGCCCGAGGTGACGCTGGGTCTGCTGCCCGGTGGAGGCGGCGTGGCACGTACCGTGCGCATGTTCGGCATCCAGAAGGCCTTCATGGAGGTCCTCTCGCAGGGCACCCGGTTCAAGCCGGGCAAGGCCAAGGAGGTCGGCCTGGTCGACGAATTGGTCGGCAGCGTCGACGAGTTGATCCCCGCCGCGAAGGCGTGGATCAAGGCGAATCCTGACGCGCACACCCAGCCGTGGGACCAGAAGGGCTACAAGATGCCCGGCGGCACCCCGTCGAGCCCCGGACTGGCCTCCATCCTGCCGTCCTTCCCGGCGCTGCTGCGCAAGCAGCTCAAGGGTGCGCCGATGCCGGCTCCGCGGGCCATCCTGGACGCGGCCGTCGAGGGTGCGCAGGTCGACTTCGACACCGCCACCCGCATCGAGAGCCGCTACTTCGTCGGCCTGGTCACCGGCCAGACTGCCAAGAACATGATCCAGGCGTTCTTCCTGGATCTACAGGCCATCAACGGCGGCGCCTCGCGGCCGGACGGTATCGAGCCGGTCAAGATCAACAAGATCGGTGTGCTGGGCGCGGGCATGATGGGCGCGGGTATCGCCTATGTGTCGGCCAAGGCCGGTTATGACGTGGTGCTCAAGGACGTCACGATCGAAGCAGCCGAAAAGGGCAAGGCCTACTCGGAGAAGATCGAGGCCAAGGCGCTCGAGCGCGGTCGCACCTCCAAGGAGAAGTCCGACGCGCTGCTGGCCCGGATCACCCCGACCGCCGATGCCGCCGATCTCAAGGGTGTCGACTTCGTGATCGAGGCTGTCTTCGAGAACCAGGACCTCAAGCACAAGGTGTTCCAGGAGATCGAGGACATCGTCGAGCCGAACGCGCTGCTGGGCTCCAACACCTCCACACTGCCGATCACCGGTCTGGCGACCGGTGTGAAGCGCCAGGAGGACTTCATCGGCATCCACTTCTTCTCCCCGGTCGACAAGATGCCGCTGGTGGAGATCATCAAGGGTGAGAAGACCTCCGACGAGGCGCTGGCCCGGGTATTCGACTACACGCTGGCGATCGGGAAGACCCCGATCGTGGTCAACGACAGCCGTGGCTTCTTCACCTCGCGCGTCATCGGCACCTTCGTCAACGAGGCGCTGGCGATGCTGGGCGAGGGTGTGCCCGCGGCCAGCATCGAGCAGGCCGGTTCGCAGGCCGGCTACCCGGCGGCGCCGCTGCAGCTCTCCGACGAGCTGAACCTCGAACTGATGCAGAAGATCGCTACCGAGACCCGCAAGGCCACCGAAGCTGCCGGCGGCACCCACGAGCCGCATCCGGCCGAGGCCGTCGTGAACAAGATGATCGAGATCGGTCGTCCCTCGCGGCTCAAGGGCGCAGGCTTCTACGAGTACGTCGACGGCAAGCGCGTCGGTCTGTGGTCGGGACTCGCCGAGACCTTCGGCTCCGGCAAGGCCGATATTCCGTTGCAGGACATGATCGATCGCATGCTGTTCGCCGAGGCTCTGGAGACCCAGAAATGCCTTGACGAGGGCGTGCTCACCTCGACCGCCGATGCGAACATCGGCTCCATCATGGGGATCGGCTTCCCGCCGTACACCGGTGGCAGCGCGCAATTCATCGTCGGCTACCAGGGTGAGCTCGGTGTGGGTAAAGAGGCGTTCGTCGCCCGTGCCAAGCAGTTGGCCGAGCGTTACGGCGAGCGGTTCAACCCGCCGGCGTCGCTTACGTCGTAATCGCTGACGCGAAGCCCCTGCGACCCCAAGGCCCGGTCGCGGGGGCTTCTGCGTGTCAGCGTCATCGGTTGGTCTGCCGGGTTATCGAGTACCGCGCCGGCTTCGGGTTGCTCGGACTGCAGAGGATCGTGCCGGTTCGACGCCGTGTGCGAGGCCGTTGGCGGAATGTACACCGGCGAGGAAGGGCAACACCGTCCGGAACGCCGGGATGTTCGCAAACTTGAGCCGGATCCTGCGCACTCGGGACAACCGTCGGAAATACATGTCAGCCATGTTGGTCCAGTCGGGGGCACGCAGACAGTGGCCCTAGTGCCGATATTCATTAAGATAGTGCCATGCACACCGTGGCGATTCTCGCCTATGACGGGATGTCCGGATTCGAGTCGGGCATGGCAGCGGAGATCTTTGGCATGACCGAGCTGTCGGAGCGCTTCTCGGCCGGCTTGGTCAGGCCGTGGTACTCGGTGAAACTGTGCTCAGAGCCCAAGGAGATCCGGCTTCTCGGTGGAGCAGTCATTCGCACGTCGTACGGCCTCGATGACCTGGCCGCGGCGGACACCATCGTGATCCCCAGTGTCCGAGACGTGAGCGAGCCGATTTCGCAACCGCTCATTGAAGCCATCAGGACGGCCGACGCGCGCGACGCGCGACTGGTGTCGATCTGCTCCGGCGCTTTCGCCCTGGCCGCGGCCGGGGCGCTCGACGGACGCCGTGCCACCACGCACTGGATCTACACGGATCTGCTGGGGCAGCGCTATCCCGGTATCGATATCGACCCCACTCCGTTGTACGTCGACAACGGGCGGGTCCTCACAAGCGCAGGATGCGCGGCGGGCCTGGATCTGTGTCTGCACATCGTGCGGTCCGACCACGGCGGTCGGGTGGCCAACGATGTGGCGCGCCGACTGGTGATCGCACCGCACCGGGCGGGTGGGCAGGCGCAGTACATCGAGACCCCGGTTCCGGAGCCTGCGGACGACGGTCGAATCGCGGCCGGAATAGCCTGGGCTCTGGCCAATCTCGACAGGCCCATCACTCTCGACGAGATGGCGGAGCGTTCGGCGATGTCGCGGCGGAGCTATCTTCGCCAGTTCGCCAAGGCGACCGGGACCACCCCGATCAGGTGGTTGATCACCCAGCGTGTCCAAGCCAGCCTCGCGCTGCTCGAAGCGAGCTCGCTGTCCGTCGAGCAGATCGCGGCTCGGGTCGGGTTCGAGTCGCCCGCGACCTTCCGGCATCACTTCGTCCGGCAGATGCGCACCACGCCGAGCGACTACCGCTGCGCTTTCACCGGACCAACTGTCAGGGACTCGGGGCCGACCACACACCGCAAATACTGACGCGATCGTCATGGCGGTCGGGTTCATTCGCCGCATGACGCCGTGGCCGCGGTCGGTGAGACCGCCGGCCGCCCGTTCGAATGGCAGATTCGGCTCCCCGTGAGGGGGTCGTGCCACGCGGACTCCGCTAAGCCGTTTACCATTCGTTGCCAGCGCTGCGTGATCGCGGCGAATCTGCAGAGGTGAGGGTCGGACGGTGCAGGTTACGGGCAGTAAGCCGACTACTAACCTCTTCCGTCTTCTCATTCAGGCTTTGCCAGATGTGACATCTCACGTGCACTTTACGTCAGGAATAGCGTGCATTCCGGTGCCCTAATTATTGTGCGCGCAAAAAAAATCGCGATTACGCAACCGCGGTCACAGCCGATGACTTAGGCTCGCGCTGCTGGATGCGGATCTAGCAGAAGGTGCGCATTCAGCAAACTACAGCGTAAAAAAATACGGCGTAGTACGGCGGTGCGTGACGAGGGGCGACGTCACGTCGCCGAAGCATGGTCGATCGCAGCTCAAGCGTCCTGAGGTGCTGATCGACTCGACGGGACTGACGCCGTGGCAAACGGAGGATAGTCATGTCTTCGACCCGCGCCCGGCACCGCGTCCCGCGTACAGACCGCACCTCCCCAGGGCCCGAGTTCTGGGCCGCTCGGGACCTCGTCGACAGCTCCGGCGGCCAAGCCCGGCACGCGCGAGCCGATGCGTCGGGGTTCGCACTCCCGATCGGACGAGTCGGAGCGCTCGCCGTCTCACTCGGGATCGGGCTGGCTGTCGCCAACTCGGCGGGCGTCGCGTATGCGGACAGCGATTCGGATACTCCGGTTGCCTCGGGTTCGAACGATGCCGAGTCAACGTCGACAGAACCGCGAGCAGACACGAGCACTGGTGACGAATCTGAATCTGAATCCGACTCCGACACGGGGGAAGTCGAGGCCGATCCCGACGATGAGGCGGAGGACGGTGATGAGGGCGCGTCAGGTGACACGGACCCAGACGTGCCGCCGTCCGACGAGGATGATCCGGTAGAGGCCGACCTCGGCGCAGACGATGGATCTGAGCAGCCCCCGCTGAGCGAGACACCCACTGAAGAATCCTCCCCGCCGGCGGATCCCGACGACGCGCCGGTCGGCTGGTCACCTGCCGGGGATTCCGGCGAGGCACCGCCCGTCGAAGAGTCCGTAGCCGAGCAAGACGAGTCGTCCCTCGGTCCCGTCGACGAGGCAATGCCGGTGTCCGACAGCCTGATCGCCTCCGACGAAGCGACCACTGGCGCGCCGACGTCGCAGGCAAGCGTGACGCCCGACGCGTCGGAACCACCAGCCGAGGAGGCAGCGGAATCGGTCGACGTGTTCACCGCGCTGATCACCGGAATCGCCTCACCGTTGGTCGATCCCGCCACGCCCGCTCGGGCTCCCTGGTTCGATGCGTTGTTGGCCTGGGTCCGGCGCCAGATCAGCCACACGTTCTTCAACGAGTCTCCGGAGTGGGGACCAGTCACAAGCCAACAGGCCGTGACGGGGCAGGTCATCATCGATCTGGCTGCTCGCGATCCCAACGGTGATCCGTTGACCTACACCATCATTGCGCCCGAACACGGAACGGTGTTCAGGGATCCGCTCACCGGCAAGTTCGTGTACACCCCCAACAGCGTGGTGACCGGCAGTCCGCTGGTGGACAGCTTCAAGGTCGTCATCAGCGACTCATCCGAACATCTCAGGGGGCTCGCTGGCGTCGTCCAGGGAGTCCTGCATTTCCTGGCCCGCGCGATCGGCATCGCCGAACGCGACGACGTGACGTTGTTGATTCCCGTCGTAGCCAATCCGATCGTCGAGGCACCGCCGGTGGTTGTCGTGTCCCCGGCAGCCGGCGGCACCACAGGTACTGCGATCACGGTGAGCCCGATCGTGGTGATCACCGACCTGGACTCCGAGAAGCTTGCGTCGGCAACGGTGAAGATCAACGACCCTGCGAGCGGTGATGTGCTGGGTTGGGGCACGCTTCCGACCGGAGTCACGGCAACGACCGGAAACGGTTCGGTGACCTTCACCGGCGCCGCGTCGGTCGCGGCGTACCAGCAGCTCCTGCAATCGGTGACGCTGACCTCGACCGCGATCGGCGTCAAGACGATCTCCTTCTCGGTGATCGATGACCAGGGCAATGTCAATGCGGTACCGGCGGGCACCGTCGTGACGGTGCTCGGGTTGCCCGTGGAGATGCCACCCCTCGTGGTTGTCTCTCCGGTGGCCGCCGGCACCGTGGGTTCACCGGTCACGCTCAGCCCGATCGTGGTGATCACCGACCTCGATTCGGACGAGCTGGACTCGGCCACCGTCACTGTCAACAACCCTGGTGCCGGAGATGTTCTGGGGTACGGAGCGATGCCGGAGGGAGTGCACGCCGTTTACAGCGACGGAGTGTTGACCTTCACCGGTCGTGCCTCGATCGACGACTACCGCCAGCTGCTGGCGTCGGTGACGTTGACGTCCTCGGGTGCCGGGCTGAAGTCGGTGAGCTTTGCGGTTGTCGACTCCGAGGGCAACGCGAGTGTGGTCCCAGCCGCTACTGCTGTCACAGTGGTGGGGTTGCCGGTACAGACACCACCCCTGGTGGTCGTCTCGCCGGTGGCGGGCGGTATCACCGGGTCGCCGATCACGGTGAGTCCGATTGTCGTTGTCACCGACCTGGACTCTGACGAGTTGGATGCGGCCACGGTTGTGCTCACGGATCCGGTCGCCGGCGATGTGCTGGGGTACGGGTCGTTGCCGACCGGTGTCGAGGCGAGTTACGCCGACGGGGTGTTGACGTTCACGGGGCGTGCCTCGGTTGACGATTACCGTCAGTTGCTGGCGTCGGTGACCCTGACATCCACAGGCGCGGGACTGAAGGCGGTGAGCTTTGCGGTCACCGACGCCGACGGCAACACCAGCGCGGTGCCGGCGGGCACGGTGGTGACCGTGTTGGGCATTCCGGGTATCTCGATAACTCCGGTTTTAGTAGTGTCGCCCGTGGCGGCAGGGTCTGTCGGATCACCGATCACGGTGAGCCCGATCGTGGTGATCACCGATCTGGACTCCGATGAGTTGGACTCTGCCACTGTAGTTCTGGGAAATCCGGTGGAAGGAGACACCCTCGGCTACGGCGAACTTCCGGACGGTGTGGAAGCAAGCTACGCCGACGGCGTCTTGACATTCACCGGGACTGCGTCGGTAGCGGTGTATCAGCAGCTTCTGCAGTCGGTCACGCTCACCTCGAGCACACCCGGCCTGAAGGCAGTGAGCTTCGGTGTGGTCGATGGGTCGGGCAATGGCAGCGCCGTGGCGGCTGCCACCGTGGTTACCGTCTTGGGCGCGCCCGGCGTGTCGATCGCCCCGGTGATCGTGACCACTCCCGTGGCTGCCGGCAGCACGGGATCTGCCGTCGTGGTGAGTCCGATCGTGGTGATCACCGATCTGGACTCGGACCAATTGAGTTCGGCCACAGTCACAGTGAAGGATCCATCGCCCGACGATGTGTTGGGCTGGGGGCGGTGAGCCCGATCGTGGTGATCACCGACCTGGACTCTGAGGAGATCGGCTCGGCGACAGTCACGATCAACGATCCAGCCGCCCCCCATACACTGACGCTCTCGGGTGTGGCCACGATTGAGCAGTACGAGGCGGCGATCAAGGCCGTTACCTTCACTGCCACTGAGGGTGGGTTGTCGCGTTCGATCACGGTGTCGGTGACCGATGACACCGACAAAGAGAGCCTGGTTCCCGGTGCTGCGGTGGTGACGGTGATCGGGTTGCCGCCGGCCATCACGGTGGGTGGTTTGCCGATCTTCCGGTTGGGTGGTTCCCCGGTGAAGGTCGTGTCCTCGGTGAGCATCCTGGACGGTGATTCGCAGAATCTCTCGAAGGCCACGTTGACCATTGGTGGTCTGTCGTATCGCTCCGGGGATGTGCTGAGCTTCAGCGGTATTGAGGGCAACCCGATCACCGCCTCGTGGGACGAGACCACCAGAACACTGACGCTCTCGGGTGTGGCGACGATTGAGCAGTACGAGGCGGCGATCAAGGCCGTTACCTTCACTGCGACCGAGGGTGGACTGTCTCGGACGGTGTCGGTGTCGGTGACTGATGACACCGATAAGGAGAGCTTGGTCCCGGGTGCTGCGGTGGTGACGGTGATCGGGTTGCCGCCGGCCATCACGGTGGGTGGTTTGCCGATCTTCCGGTTGGGTGGTGCCCCGGTGAAGGTCGTGTCGTCGGTGAGCATCCTCGACGGTGATTCGCAGAACCTGTCCAAGGCGACGTTGACCATTGGTGGTCTGTCGTATCGCTCCGGGGATGTGCTGAGCTTCAGTGGTATTGAGGGCAATCCGATCACCGCCTCCTGGGACGAGACCACCAGAACACTGACGCTCTCGGGTGTGGCGTCGATTGAGCAGTACGAGGCGGCGATCAAGGCCGTTACCTTCACTGCGACCGAGGGTGGACTGTCTCGGACGGTGTCGGTGTCGGTGACTGATGACACGGACAAGGAGAGTTTGGTTCCGGGTGCTGCGGTGGTGACG
Organism: Mycobacterium sp. SMC-8; assembly: GCF_025263565.1. Lineage (NCBI taxonomy): Bacteria > Bacillati > Actinomycetota > Actinomycetes > Mycobacteriales > Mycobacteriaceae > Mycobacterium > Mycobacterium sp. SMC-8. The sequence continues at coordinate 514,393 of NZ_CP079865.1, read as the reverse complement.
GTGATCGGGTTGCCGCCGGCCATCACGGTGGGTGGGTTGCCGATTTTCCGGTTGGGTGGTGCCCCGGTGAAGGTCGTGTCGTCGGTGAGCATCCTGGACGGTGATTCGCAGAACCTGTCCAAGGCGACGCTGACCATTGGCGGGTTGGGTTACAAGTCCGGGGATGTGCTGAATTTCAGCGGTATTGAGGGCAATCCGATTGTCGGGTCGTGGGATGCGGCGATGCGCACGTTGACGCTCTCGGGTGTGGCGTCGATTGAGCAGTATGAGGCGGCGATCAAGGCCGTCACGTTCACTGCGACTGAGGGTGGTGTGTCGCGTTCGATCACGGTGTCGGTGGTCGATGACACCGATAAGGAGAGTTTGGTTCCCGGTGCTGCGGTGGTAGCCGTCATCGGGTTGCCACCTTTGGTCACCACACTGGGCACACCGATCTTCAAGCTGGGTGGTTCCCCGGTGAAGGTCATGTCCTCGGTGAGCATTCTCGATGGGGACTCGGACAGTCTGTCCAAGGCCACCTTGACTGTTGGTTTGGGTTACAAATCGGGTGATGTGCTGAGTTTCAGCGGTATTGACGGGAATCCGATTGTCGGGTCGTGGGATGCGGCGATGCGCACGTTGACGCTCTCGGGTGTGGCGTCGATCGAGCAGTACGAGGCGGCGATCAAGGCCGTTACCTTCACTGCGACCGAGGGTGGACTGTCTCGAACCGTCACGGTGTCGGTGACCGATGACACGGACAAAGAGAGCCTGGTTCCCGGTGCTGCGGTGGTGACGGTGATCGGGTTGCCGCCGGCCATCACGGTGGGTGGGTTGCCGATCTTCCGGCTGGGCGGTGCCCCGGTGAAGGTCGTCTCCTCGGTCAGCATCGTGGACGGGGATTCGGAGAACCTGTCCAAGGCCACGCTGACTGTTGGATTGGGTTACAAGTCCGGGGATGTGCTGAGTTTCTCCGGTGTTGACGGGAATCCGATTGTCGGGTCGTGGGATGCGGCCACGCGCACGTTGACACTCTCGGGTGTGGCGACGATTGAGCAGTACGAGGCGGCGATCAAGGCCGTTACCTTCACTGCCACTGAGGGTGGGTTGTCGCGTTCGATCACGGTGTCGGTGGTCGATGACACCGACAAGGAGAGCTTGGTCCCGGGTGCTGCGGTGGTGACGGTGATCGGGTTGCCGCCGGCGGTGACGGTGGGTGGGTTGCCGATTTTCCGGTTGGGTGGTTCCCCCGTCAAGGTCGTGTCGTCGGTGAGCATTCTCGATGGGGATTCGGAGAACCTGTCGAAGGCGACGCTGACCATTGGTGGTCTGTCGTATCGCTCCGGGGATGTGCTGAGCTTCAGCGGTATTGAGGGAAATCCGATCACCGCCTCGTGGGATGCGGCAACGAGGACTCTCACCTTGTCCGGTGTGGCGTCGATTGAGCAGTACGAGGCGGCGATCAAGGCCGTCACTTTTAGTGCAACTGAGGGTGGACTGTCTCGGACGGTGTCGGTGTCGGTGGTCGATGACACCGATAAGGAGAGTTTGGTTCCGGGTGCTGCGGTGGTGACGGTGATCGGTCTGCCGCCGGTGGTGACGGTGGGTGGTTTGCCGATCTTCCGGTTGGGTGGTGCCCCGGTGAAGGTCGTGTCGTCGGTGAGCATCCTCGATGGCGATTCGGAGAACCTGTCGAAGGCGACGCTGACGGTTGGTTTGGGTTACAAGTCCGGGGATGTGCTGAGCTTCAGTGGTATTGACGGCAATCCGATCACCGCGAGCTGGGATGCGGCCACCCGCACGTTGACGCTCTCGGGTGTTGCCACGATTGAGCAGTATGAGGCGGCGATCAAGGCCGTGACGTTCGCCGCGACTGAGGGTGGACTGTCTCGAACCGTCACGGTGTCGGTGACCGATGACACCGATAAGGAGAGTTTGGTTCCCGGTGCTGCGGTGGTGACGGTGATCGGGTTGCCGCCGGCCATCACCGTGGGTGGGTTGCCGATCTTCCGGTTGGGTGGCGCCCCGGTGAAGGTCGTGTCCTCGGTGAGCATCCTGGACGGTGATTCGGAGAATCTCTCAAAGGCGACGCTGACTGTTGGTTTGGGTTACAAGTCCGGGGATGTGCTGAATTTCAGCGGTGTTGAGGGAAATCCGATCACCGCCTCCTGGGACGAGACCACCAGAACACTCACCTTGTCCGGTGTGGCCACGATCGAGCAGTACGAAGCTGCGATCAAGGCCGTCACGTTCACCGCGACCGAGGGTGGACTGTCGCGTTCGATCACGGTGTCGGTGGTCGATGACACCGACAAGGAGAGCCTGGTTCCCGGTGCTGCGATGGTGACCGTGATCGGATTGCCACCTTTGGTCACCACACTGGGCACACCGATCTTCAAGCTGGGTGGCGCCCCGGTGAAGGTCGTCTCCGCGGTCAGCATTACCGACGGGGACTCGGACAGTTTGTCCAAGGCGACGCTGACCATCGGCGGGTTGGGTTACAAGTCCGGTGATGTGCTGAGCTTCAGCGGTATTGAGGGCAATCCGATCACCGCCTCCTGGGACGAGACCACCAGAACACTGACGCTCTCGGGTGTGGCCACGATCGAGCAGTACGAGGCCGCGATCAAGGCCGTGACGTTCGCCGCGACTGAGGGTGGGTTGTCGCGTTCGATCACGGTGTCGGTGACCGATGACACTGACAAGGAGAGTCTGGTTCCGGGAACGGCCACAGTGGCGGTGATCGGTCTACCTCCGACCGTGACGACATTGGGCGCCTCCATATTCCGGCTGGGTGGTGCGCCGGTGAAGGTGGTATCTGTGGTCGACATCGGTGATCTCGACTCGGACAACCTGTCGAGCGCCACGATCGTTATCACCTCCGCCTACCGAAGCGGCGATGTCCTCAATTTCGTCGCCCCCAACGGTAGCGCGATCGTTGGTACCTGGGACGTGGGGACTCGCACACTCACGCTATCCGGGGTGGCGAGCAAGGCCCAGTACGAGGACGCGATCAAAGCTGTCACGTTCTCCACGACCGAGGGCGGGATCGCCCGTGGGATCTCCATCCACGTCACCGACGACGTGCAGGTGCGCAGTGTGGTTCCGGGTTCGGCCACAGTGACGGTGATCGGATTACCGCCGACCGTGACAGCGTTCGGCACACCGTTCTTCCGGTTGGGCGGGTCGCCGGTGAAGGTGGTGTCCACAGTGGACATCAGTGATCTCGACTCGGACAACCTCTCCGGCGCCACGATCCTCATAGCGTCCGCCTACCAGGCTGGCGATGTCCTCAATTACGCTGCCCCAAGCGGTAGTTTGATCATCGGCACCTGGGATGCCGGAACCCGGACGTTGACGCTGTCCGGGGTGGCAAGCAAGGCCCAGTACGAGGAAGCCATCAAGGCCGTCACATTCACGACGAATCAGGGCGGCCTGTCACGAGGCATCCAGATCCACGTCATCGACGAAACCAGCGTCAAGTCCTTGGTGCCGGCATCTGCAGTGGTCAATGTGGTGGGATTGCCTCCGTCGGTGACGACCATCGGAGCCCCGACGTACACCATCGGTACAGCGCCGGTGAAATTGTTGTCGTCTGTCAGCATCGCCGATGCGGATTCCGACTACATGTCGAAGGCAGAGGTCAAGATCGTCTCGCTGGGTCAGTCCGGTGACCGTCTGGATTACGTTGTGGCCGCCGGAAACCCGATCACGGCAACATGGAACGCTGCCAGTCGGACACTCACGCTGTCAGGAGTCGCGACCAAGGCCCAGTATGAGCAGGCCTTGGAGGCCGTCACGTTCTCCGCGACGGGGGGAGCGGGACTGGTCCGCGGTATCTCGGTGACGGTCACGGACGACACCGACGTCGACAGTGTGCTACCCGGTGGCGCGACAGCCAACGTTCGGTACTCGCTACCGCCGTCGGTGGTGACGGTCGGTTCGCCGACGCACACCATCGGAACAGAACCGGTCAAGTTGCTGTCGTCGGTCACAATCACCGATGCCGATTCGGAGGTGTTCTCCTCGGCACGCGTGACTATCGAAACCCTTGCACAGAGCGGAGATACGCTCGGCTATCTCCGGCCGGCCGGAAGTCCTATCACCGCGTCGTGGGACGGCTCCAGCAAGACTCTGACGTTGACCGGGCCGGGGACCAAGGCTCAATACGAAGAAGCGCTCCGATCGGTCACTTTCTCCGGCACAGGCGGTGTCCTGTTGGTCAGAGGCATCTCTGTATCAGTGACGGACGACACAGGGGTGAGTAGTTCTGGCGTGCTCAACGGCATTGCGACTGCATCAGTTCGGGAGAACTCCGCCCCGGGACTGTGGATAACCGGTGGTAGGTCCTACGACCGCAACGACCCGCCGATGAACCCAGTCGTAACGCTCGACATCAGCGATGACCTCGGCATCCTGACGGGGGCCACCCTGAAGGTCACTGCGTTTGTCCAGCCGAATGACACCCTCGGTTACGTGCAGCCCGCCGGCAATCCGGTGACCGCGTTCTGGGATTCAGGTTCCAAGACCCTGACCTTGTCAGGGACTGCAACGGTGGAGCAGTACGAGCAGGCGCTGTGGGCAGTGACGTTCTGGGCGAATCAGGGCGGGTGGACCACCCGCACCATCGCTGTCACTGTGACGGACAACGGAGGCAAGAGTGCGTCGGGGGCAATGACGGTTTCGGTGTGGTGACCGTCGCCAGCTCGAGGCACGTGGCGAGGGCGATCAGGTCATCGGCGGCCTTGATGGCGTAGCCGAATCCCTGTTCGGCAATCAACCGCTGACAGCGTGTGTTCGACTTGTCGCGCGAAACCTCGATAGAAGACCGCGGGGATGCTGTGGGTCGGTGCGTCGCGTGTTTTGCTGCTGGCAATCGTCCGGCGCCGTTACCGCCGTGTCTGTCCCGGCAAGGTGCAGACCGGGAGGCAAGGCTGAGTCCGCTCGATGCGCCAAGAGCGTTCGACCGCCTGAGAGCAACTCTGTTCGCCAACTTCCGTTGGGTCGGGATTTCCGATTCCTGAGCGTCGAGCGGAAGTAGATGCTGCCATTCAGCAAACGGCTTAACCGCGGCTGCCCGGGGCCTGGCCAATGCGGGTTGCCTCCGAACGTGCAGGTCACGAATGCATTCCTGGCGCAGACTGCCATAATCGCTTCAGCGATGGCTCGAAGTATCGCTAGCAAACACACAGCTAATATTGATCGCGCGGCTTATTGACTATGCAAACAGTCGGCGCCTGCTGGGCTAAAAAGTGCCATAAGCAGTGTTGCAGGCCACATTTCTTGGTGCTAGCGTCAGGTCCGTCACGGGGTGAATAAGCGGTCGATTTCGTTAACAGCTAATTCATTGGTCTTCACTGAAATCGCAGGCCAATGCGCAGGGGGGCGGGTATGGCGGGGCATATTTCAAGTAACGGGCATAGCGGGGCGGCGCCTGTCGCGCACTCGGCCAATCGCAGCGTTCACGTCCAGGACGTTGCCCACATCGGGAACGCACACAAGCGCGAGAGGGTGCCGGAGTCGGCTACGTCCCTAACTGTCAGCCTTGTCATTCCAGTCAAGAATGAGGCGCGAAACATCGCCTGGGTCCTGGATCAGATCGACGACGACATCGACGAAGTAATTCTCGTCGACGGGAACTCCACAGACGCCACCCTGGTCACTGCGCGACGCTGCCGCCCGGACATCAAAGTGGTGTCTCAGGAGGGCGTCGGCAAGGGCGATGCGCTGAGGGCCGGCTTCCTGGCTGCCGCGGGCGACGTCATCGTGATGATGGATGCGGACGGCAGCATGACGCCCGACGAGATAACCCACTATCTGCATTTCCTGGCCAACGGCTACGACTTCGTCAAGGGTTCTCGATTCATCTCCGGGGGTGGATCTTTGGACATCACCAGCTTCCGGCGGATGGGCAACCGCTTCCTTCTCGGCGTCTTCAACTCGCTTTATCGCACTGACCTGACGGACTTGTGCTACGGCTTCTGCGGCTTCCACCGGCGCTACCTGGATGTGCTGGCTCTGTCTGCGACCGGCTTCGAGATCGAGGCCGAGATGGTGGTCCGCGCGATGCAGGCCGGCCTGCGCGTTGCTGAGGTGCCGAGCCTTGAGCTTCCGCGTCGTGCCGGCAAGTCAAACCTTCATTCGGTACGGGATGGCATCAGAGTGCTGCGGACGGTACTGCGAGAGCACCGGTCCGGGCTGAGCGGTCGAGTCGTGCAATCAGTCCGCAGGCAGGTCAGCTCCGGCAAGCGCGTCGGGATAACTGCGTGATTGACGGGCGCGCTTGGGGGAGCGGGCCCGTCACCTCAGGAGCTCGACCGGGGGGTGGATCAATGCCTAGTGGACCTACTTGTCCAACGCTGAGCGCTGGGTCTTTCCTGCAGAGCCGGGCGAGCGTCGAGCAGAAGAAACGTATAGGCCGACGTCCAGGCCGACAAGGAGCGGGGGCATGACGAAGTCCGCGTTGCGGGTTGGGATTCTCGTCCCACGTTTCGCGCCTTTCCGGGGAGGCATCGAAACCTACGTGGCTTCTGCGGCCGCCGCGCTGGCAGCAGAAGGTGCAGAGGTCACCGTCGTCACCCAGGCGCCGCGTAGCGCCGCCCTGCCGAGACGGGAGTTGCTCGACGGATACGCCATCGAGCGTCACCCGCTTCCGCTCGGAGACGTTTTCGATGTATCTGCGCCTGCGGCGGCGCGCGCCGCAGCCATACCGGGGCGCTTCGACGTCGTCTGGTTGCACAGTTACCACACTCCGCTGGCATGGCTGGGCGCTGAGCGAACCACGGCGCCAGTGGTTCTCACTCCGCACTACCACGGTGTCGGACACACCCGTGTACGTCATGTGCTCCACTACGCCTACCGGCCTGCCGGTCGTCGGCTCATGGCGGCGAGTCGGCGCGTAGTCGTCGACACGCAAGCTGAAGCGAGACTGGTTCTTCGAGACTTCGCCGGCCGGGTATCGGCGGACAAACTCGTGATCATCCCGCCGGCCGTCGCGAAACCCAGACTCGGCCTGCCGCTACCGTGCGCAGATCGACGCGTCGTGTTGACCGTCGCCCGGCAGGAAACGTACAAGCGCACCGACCTTCTGATTCGTGCGATCGCGCAGCTGCGTGACCACGGCGAGCCCGCGCATCTAGTGGTGGTCGGAGACGGTGCCGCCCTCGGCTCGCTGCGAGCCCTCGCCGCTGCGCTCAACGCAGACCGGGCAGTGACTTTCACCGGATTCGTGGACGAAAAGACACTCGGGGATTGGTGGGCGTCGGCATCCCTGTACGCCACAGCAAGTCAACAGGAGGCGTACGGGATCGGACTCGCCGAAGCACTGCTCTCAGGGCTGCCGGTGGTGGCAAGCGACATTCCTGCCCATCGAGAGGTCGCCGAGCGTGCGGGAGAGCGCGCTGCCGTCCGTCTGTGTGCGCACACCGACTCTGATTCCGAGGCGGCCTCGCGCTATGCCGAGGCGATCGTTCGAATGTTGTCGACCCCCGGTTCGCGCACGCAGCGCGCCTCCGAGTGTGCGTTGCCGCAATGCGCCGAGGTGGCACAGCAGTTACTCGAGACACTTGCGGAAGTCAGCCAGATTGCGAGTCGGGTGTGACGACAACGCTGGACACGGTCCCAGAGTCTGAACCGGCCCGGCCGTCGGCCCCTACATGCCGCACGGATCGGGCAGGATCGAACGCACATCGACTCCGTATCGCTCTGGCTGTGGTGATGCCGGCCGTCGGCGGAGCCTTGATCGTTTTCTCCCACCACCATGCCGCGGGTTTGGAGCAGCCCGACAACCTGATGTTCGCCCTGTACTGGGCCGGCTTCCTGGGCGGCATGATGCCGCTCGTCTGGCTGGCCTGCGCACGCCGCACCGCCGGCGCGATCCGGGCCCTCGCCCTGATCGGCATGGGCTTGTACAGCATGGTGCCGAGGGTGCTGCACTTCGCGCAGCCCGTGGGCTCCGACGAGTACATCCACTTGCGGCAGGCCATGGAGACCTACATCAACGGCGATGTCGGCCACACCGTCAAACTGTTGCCGATCACCAAGGAGTTCTTCGGTCTTCATCAGGTTGCCAGCGCCTTCGCCCATCTTGGCGAAGTCCCCCTCTGGTTCGCCGCAATGGCCGTGGTGGTCCTGGCGCACATCCTGTCCCTGCTAGGGATCTACCAGCTCGTCCGGATGGTGAATGTCCCTGCCAACGGGGCGGCGGTCGGCGCGGTCGTCTATTCGCTGAACCCTTCCTGGATGTACTTCAACGTCGCCTTTTCGTACGAGAGCCTGGCCTCACCGCTGATCGTGTGGTGTCTGGCGGCGACCGTCGCCGCCGGCCGCGGCACGCAACGACCGGCCATCAGGGCGATCGCGGGCGCGGTGCTGGTCGTGGCCGTGGTGCCGATGATGCACCATCTCAGCACGATCATGCTCCTGCTGATTTTGATGGTGCTCATCGGCACCAGGCTCGTGCCCTGGTTTCCCCGAGTGGCGGCCGGCACCCTCGAGGCCCGGCGGGAGCGGATCTGGCCGCTGGTGCTGATCTGGTGCTGTCTGATGGCGTCGATTGCGTATTGGTGGACCGGCAAATACGAATGGCTGATCAACTACCTCGGGCCTGCGCTGAGCGAGGGTTACGCACAGCTGCAACGGATCCTCGAAGGTGTCAGTAAGTCCACCAGCGGTCAGCGGTCGCTGTTCGCCAACGCCCAAAACCCGATGTACGAGATCATCAGTGGTTACCTGTTCCCCGTCGTGACGTTGGGGTTGTTCCTGTGGGCTCTCGCGGTTCTATGGCGCAACCGGCGCCGGATCGGCTCCACGCCATGGGCATTCGCGGTGGTCGGGGCGATGTTCTTCGGGAGCATGCCGATGTTGCTGACTGCGGGAGGCGCCGAGGGCGCACATCGATCATGGGGGTTCAGCTTCATCGGGATCGCGGTCGTGTGCGGCTTCGCGTGGTCTTTCGGGCCGCGGACCCCTGGCGTGCTGGCCGCCAGATGGTCGCGGGCGGCACTCACATTGGCCCAGCCCCGTTTCCGGGTCAGCGCTGCGGTCGCCGTCTACATAGTCCTGGTTTTCGGGGGCGCTGCGCTGGGTGTCAATGTGTCACACCGGTTCCCGGGCAGCGCGAACGTCGGCGATGACGCCCGAGCGGCGTCCAACGAGGGCCGAGCAGTAGCTGATTGGTTCGCGACACACGTGCCGGCCGACACCCCGGTAATGGCTGACAGGTACGTCTCAACCCTGGTCGGTTCGATCGGGAGAATGTCTGCTTTGCGACCCAGCAAGACGTTTCCCATCTGGGAGATGTACATGAGTCCGGGCCCGGTACGTCCCGAGGTGCTCAAGCAGATATGGGATTCCAAGATCGGATTCTTCGTGGTCGACTCCAGGATGGCGACCACCATCCCGAAGAGCGGTACTTGGTTTGTGAAGGATGAGCCGGGACGCGGCGCCAACACGGTGGTGCCGCAAGCGGCTCTCGACCGATTCAACTGCCTGCCATGGCTCAAGGGTGTGTTCGCAGCCGGGACGCTGACGGTGTACGGGGTCGACCGCGGTGCCCTCAGTCGCACAAAAGCCGTCAGCTGCGAGGTGCCGGCGACATGAGCGTCACCTATCGGACGGACGACGAGGCGGCGGGTCCGTCCGTGCAACACTCACGGGACGAGGAACTGGACCAACCGGCCGCGCAGAGCCGCCTCCTGCGGCGCGCGCGACACCGCCGGCAGCTTGCGGATTCACAGCGCCGCCTGACGCCGAGGTCGAGGGACAGATTACGACTCCTCGCGTGGTCGCTCTTCGGCATCGGCTGTCTGCTGACAGCGCAATGGATCCAACCGGAACACGGTTCACTGTTCGCGCCGCCTTCATTGTTCGCACCACCCGCCGATGTCGTCGGTTGGGCATCGCTGCTGTGCGGTGTCACCGGACTGTGGCTGGTTCCCGGGGTGTGGTTGTCGGCGCTCGTCGCACGCACCGGGGCTGGTCAGCCGGCGTGGCTGGGTACTCGCATCGCGACGACGCTGATCTGGTACGCGGTGCTCGGACCTGTCATCCACCGTTCCGGAGAGGGAGCCAAGGTCACCACGGGCGGCCTGCTCATCGCGACCGTCGCAGCGACCACCGCCGTACTGATCGGTGTGGCGCTCGGCCTGTCGCGGTGGCCCTCCCGGCGGTGGATTCGCGTTCTCATACCGGCCATCGTCGGGACCGTGGGCGCGCACGCCGCGATCTGGGTGTGGATGCGGGTCTGGACATCTGACATGAACTACGAGCACATCCGGCGGCTGGACTGGCTGATCGTGCTCTGCGGCGCACTGCTCGTGACCCTCGGGACGCTGAGCAAGCCCAAGCTGCCCGCGGTCACGACGAAGCGTCAGCTCGTCCAGATCGTGGCGGCAATCGCCGTAGTGGCTGCGTCCTTCGGCACGATCCAGCTCACGAGCGCAATCTGGTCCCCGGCGCAGCGGATGCCGTCGGTGATCAGCGCGGAGCAGATTACGGCGCCGGCCGGCGCGGACTTGGCATTCGCACTGAACGCGATCGGCCCGGAGGGGGGCCGTCTCTTCGAGCGTGCCGACTTCACCGTCGCCGACGCGACCGGGCGCCCGGTGCCCGCTTCCAGCCGGATCGAAGCTTCGGAGACCTCGGCGACCCAAGCGACGCTGAACGTCGTGTTGGACCCCCATGCCCGTCCGATGCTGTGCACCTCGGGCCAGGCCGCCAAACTGACCGTGCGTGACCAGGTGTCGGGCATGCAGGTGCAAGCGATGTTCCCGGACGGTTGGTGCGCCCGATGAGTGCCGAGCGCACGCCGAAGTCCCGTGGTCTGGTGGGAAATAGCTTCGCCCTCCTCGCCCTCACCAATGTCACGTCGGTCCTCGGCTTCGTCTATTGGACGCTGTGCGCACGCCACGTCTCTCCCGGCGCCATCGGCATCGCAAACACGGTGATCTCGGGGATCACGCTGGTCGCGATCGTCTGTGTTGCCGGTTTCCTGCCGTTCCTCACGCGACTGCTGCCCGGTGCCAGTTCGGATGACCGCAGCGGCCTGTGCAGCACAGCGCTCGTCGTCACCGCCATCGCTTCGGGAACGGTCGGCGCAGTCGGAGCGTTTCTCCTGCCTACCCGGGTGCACACCACAGTCGGCACCGGATGGCTCGTAGCGTTGCTGGTCACCGGTTCTGTGGCCACGGCGATGCAGATGGTGATCAATGCGTCATTGCTGGGTGTACGCCGGGCCGAATTCTCGCTGTACGCCAGTAGCGCAGGAGCCGTGCTACGGCTGGGCACCATCGCGTCGATGGTGACGCTCGGGGCACTGGCGGCAACCATCGACAGCGGCGCGACGCACACCATGCTCGTCATCTACGTGGCATCTCTGGTGGTCTCCGACACCATCGCCTTCGTACTGCTGCGCCGTGCCAACCCGGATTTCCGGTTCCGGCCTCGCATGGAGTGGTTGACACGCATCAGCCGGACAGTCGGCTGGGACCACGTCGCCGTGCTCGCGGTCCGGTCACCGGCGTTCATCATGCCGATCCTGGCCGCCGCGATATTTCCCGCCAGGCAACTCGGCTATTACGCCGTAACTGTGATGATCGCGAGCGTTTTCCTCGCTGTCTCTGCCGCCGTGTCCAATGCCCTGCTGGCCGACTGCGCCGGCGATCCCGGACGGCTCCAGGCGCAGGCACGACGCGCGATGCTCCTGATCGGACTGCTTCTTGTCGTGCCCGTAGCCGGTACCTGCGTATTCGCCAAGCAGGTGCTCGGCTTCTTCGGCAGCGAATACACCAGCTGCAGCACGCTGCTCATCGTGCTGCTGATGGCGACCTTCCCGGACGCGATGATCAACATCTCGATGTCGATCTTCCGAGTTCAGGGACGACTGCGCATCATCACCCTCTTGACCGTGACCCAGGCGATCATGATGGTGGGCGGGGCGTGGTTCCTGATGCTGCATACGGGCGTCATCGGCGCCGCCCTGGCCGCGGTGGTCGCGCAGACGATCACCGCGGCGGTATTCGCCGCGGTGGGCACACGCCGATTCCTCTTCGAGGCGCCGCCGGTCGCACCTCTGACGACGCCGGTCCCGACGCCCGATCCTCTCATCGCCGGGCGACAGGGGTTGCCATGACAAGTGGCCGGCTTCACGGGTTGCGCATCCTGCACGCGACCGACAGTTTCCTCCCCAACGTCGGGGGCCTGGAGCTGTCGATCCACGCACTGGCCCGCGAGCAGGTGCGGCACGGCCGTTCGGTAGCGGTGGTGGCGGCCGAGCACCCGGATGCGCCGGCCCGCGAAGACATGGACGGAGTGGAAGTGCACCGGCTGCCGATGGCGATGGCCCATCTTCCCGGCGCCTACGAGTCGACGACTCATCGGTTCTTCCCACCGGTTCCGGACCCCACGTTCGCGCATGCTTTCGCCCGCCTGGTTCGGCAGTTCCGCCCGGACGTCATCAACGTCCGTGGCTGGATTCTCTACAGCGTGCTCGGCACCGCCAGCCGCATGGGCATCCCGGTGGTAGCGAGCGCACACGATCACAGTCAGGTCTGCGCCACCAAGGTGATGCTGTATCGCGGCAAGAGCGTGTGTTCGGAACCGGGCCTGGTCAAGTGCATCGGTTGTGCCCATTCGCAATACGGCCTCAAGGGAATTCCGTTGGCCGCAGGCCTGCATCAATTGGGATCGCGACGGCACCGCGACGTCGCGCAGTGGACAGCCACGTCCTCTGCACTCGCAGCACGCGGTTCAGCGCCGCGCCCCGCGGACAGTGGGCCGATGACGGTGATCCCCACCTTCATCGACGATCAACTGATCGCGCTCGCCAACGACGAGCGGACCGAACAGCGACCCGGTTTCGTCCCGGCCGACGGGCCGTACATCTTCTGCGCGGGCGCGCTCGGTGTCCACAAGGGCGTAGACGTCCTGCTCGATGCCCACAAACGCCTTCATGCCGATGGTTTCGACATTCCGCTGGTTCTCGCGGGCCTGCCCCGCAACGATTTCCCGATCGAGGACCGGCCCGGGGTGATCGTCGCGACCAACGTCGCGATGCCGGATGTGATCGCCGCGTGGCGACACGCCGTCGTCGGCGTCGTACCGAGCGTGGTTCCCGAGGGATTCGGGCGCGTCGCTGTGGAGTGTCTGGCCGCGGGTACCCCGTGCGTGGTCTCGGCCCTGGGCGGGCTGCTCGACATCGTCACAGACGAGGTCGAGGGGCTGCACGTGCCGCCGGGAGACGCGGAAGCGCTGGCCGGCGCCGTACGGCGCATCCTCGAGGACGAACCATTGCGGTTGCGGCTGGGGGCGGCCGGACCGGCCAAAGCCGCTCGCTTCACGCTGTCCCAGGTGATGCCCCAGCTCGACGAGGTGTATCTGCGAGCCCTGGACGCCAACGCAGCCGTCACCAACCGCGAACCAACGCCATTGTTCACCAGTGGATTTCGACCGAGTCGGCCCTACGATAGAGAAGAGATCTGAGCATGACCGCGTCCATCGCCGGAGGCACCTCCACATCCCGCGGGCTGAACTCCTTTCCGCTGGTGTGGATGTATCACTCAGTCGCACCGTACGACGAAGATCCATACCAGGTGACCATGACTCCGCAACGGTTCGAGAGACAGATGCGCTGGCTCCGCCGAAGGGGGCTGCGGGGCGTCTCGATGCGCGAACTCCTCGAGGCCAGGGCGGAGGGCCGGGCACGCGGGCTCGTCGGCTTGACATTCGACGATGGCTATCAGGACTTCATCCCCAATGCGCTGCCGGTGCTGCAGCGATGCGGTTACACCGCAACGCTTTTCATTCTCGCCGGACGGCTCGGCGGGCAGAACGAGTGGAGCCGGCCCGGGCCGAACAAGGCGCTGTTGACCGCCGACGAGGTGAAACAGATCGCGGAGGCCGGCATGGAGATCGGATCGCACGGCCTCAAGCACATCTCGTTGGTGAAGACGGACGACGAGATGCTGAGATCGGAGGTTGTCCAAAGCCGAGAGATCCTGCAGGAGTTGCTCTCTGGCGATGTACCGGGGTTCTGCTATCCGTATGGCTACCTGGATGCGCGCGTCGTCGAGGCGGCGCGCGCCGCAGGCTACGACTACGCCTGCGCGGTGCAGGCCGGCACCGAGATCAGTCGCCACGCGATCCCCCGGACGTCCGTGCTCGCGAAGGACACGTCGTGGCGACTCGAGGCCAAGGGGGCCGTCTCACTGCTCACGGTCGGTAACCGTCATGGCGTCCGGCGGTACCGAGGAGGTCGCTCGTGAAAGTCGCGGTTGTCGGCCAAGGCTACGTAGGCCTACCGCTGTCGGTCCGAGCGGCGCAGGTCGGCCATCATGTGGTCGCATACGACATCGACGAGAACCGGATGAAGCGGCTGCTGGTCGGGGCTTCCTACATCGAAGACATCTCCGACGAGGAATTGGACGCGATCTTGGCGGCCGGCACATTCCACCCGTCGTCGGACGCCAGCGCGTGCGAGGGCTTCGACGTCGCAATCATCGCTGTTCCGACACCGCTGCGCGAGGGTGTGCCTGACTTGCGCTACATCGAGGAGTCCGCGCAGACACTCGCCCGCTATCTGCGGCCCGGTGCGACCGTCATCGTGGAGTCCACGACGTATCCCGGGACCACCCAGGAGCTGGTCGCCCCGATTCTCGAGGACGGCTCCGGTCTGATCGCGGGCAGCGACTTCCACCTCGGGTTCAGCCCCGAGCGCATCGACCCGGGCAATGCCACCTGGACGCTGGTCAACACACCGAAAATCGTCTCGGGGGTCGACGAGGCCTCGCTGGCATCCATCCAGGGGTTCTACGACACGATCGTGGACACCACCGTCCCGGTCGCCTCACCACGCGAGGCCGAACTGGCCAAGTTGCTGGAAAACACCTTCCGGCACGTCAACATTGCGCTCGTCAACGAGATCGCGATATTCGCGCATGAGCTCGGCATCGACGTCTGGGAAGCGATCGACGCTGCCGCGACGAAGCCGTTCGGGTTCATGCGCTTCACACCAGGCCCAGGCGTCGGCGGCCACTGCCTGCCGATCGACCCCTCGTATCTGTCCTGGTGCGTGGAACGCACCCTCGGTCACAATTTCCGGTTCGTCGAGTTGGCCAATGACATCAATGAACACATGCCCGACCACGTGGTGCGCCGCGTCACGATGGCGCTGAACGACCAGCAGCGTTCGGTGAACGGGTCGCGGATCCTGCTACTGGGTCTGTCCTACAAGAAGAACACCGGCGACGCGCGCGAGTCTCCGTCGGTGCGGGTGGCACAACTGCTCGCCGGGATGGGCGCCGAGGTTCGCGGCGCCGACCCCTACGTGGTGGAGACCACCTCTGTCGACGGGCTGCTGATGCGCGTCGAAGTCACCAAGGACGAACTCGCCGCGGCCGACGCCGTCGTGCTGCTGACCGACCACGACGCGTTCGACTACGACGCGGTCGTCGAGCACTCGAAACTCGTCCTTGACTGCCGCCATCGAATCGGAGGCCCGCGTGTCGAACACCTCTGAATGCCGGCGACCAGCACAGCGGGCCAAGGCGGTGGCGATTTGCCTGGCGGTCATCGCAGTGCTGGCCATGTCGCTCGGCTGCAAGTCTTCGGTTGCCGAAGTGCCCGCCGGACAACAGCGAGGGTTCGCGTTGCCGACCTGGGAGGTGACCGGCTACGACGGACCGGGAGTCGAACAGTCCCTGAGGGAGATTCGTGCGCTGGGCGCAAACTGGGTTCAGTTCACGCCAACCTGGTATCAGGCGACGCCCAGCTCCAGCGACATCTACCGAACGGACAGGACGGTCAGCGACTCCGGGCAGGAGCGGGCGATCACGCTGGCTCACCAACTGGGGCTGAAAGTGCTGCTCAAACCTCACCTCAATCTGACACCGCAGGGCAGCAACAAGATTGCCGCGCAGGACCGTCCGGCGTGGTTCGCCTCGTACACCGCTTTCATCACCCACTACGCGACCATGGCGCAGCGCCTCGGGGTCGAGCAGTTCGCCATCGCCACCGAGCTGGCCATGATGACCGACGACCGACCGGGATGGCTGGGAGTGATCCAGGCAGTGCGGGAACGGTACGGCGGCCAACTGACCTACGCGTCGAGCACCGACTGGGAGCGGGTCCCGTTCTGGGACGCCCTCGATCTGATCGGCCTGGACGTCTACGCGCCCCTGAGCGCGACGCCCACAACGGATGTACAGGCGCTACAGCAGGCCGTCGAGTCCTTCACCCCCCGTATCGCGGCGCTGTCGGCCAAATACAACCGCAGGATCCTGTTCACCGAGGCTGGTTACACCAGCCAGCAGGGGACCGCGACGGACCCCTCCAGCTGGCGCATCAGCAAGATACCGGCGCAGGCGGAACAGGCGGCGGCGTATCAAGCGCTGCTCGCGGCCGCCAGCGGCCAGCCGTTCTGGGCCGGGGTCTTCTGGTGGGTGTGGGCGACGCCGCCGCACACCGAAGCCGAACCGCTGGACTTCTCCCCGCGCGGAAAGGAAGCAGAAGGGGTCATACGCCGGTGGTGGGCAACATGAGGACGAAATCCCGCCCGGTGGACCACAATTCTCGCCGCGGAGTGGCTGATTACGTCCCATACAGATCGTGAAATGTTCAACTGATCACCACAGCGGGCCTTGAGCCCTATCGTCGAAATAGGAACTAGATCCGGGGGGACGACTACAGATTGTGACGACCATCGATTCACATTCATCGGCAGTCCGGCGTTCATCATCGAGTCGACGGCGGCTCGGGCGCGTCAACTCGCTGCTCGCAGGTGTCGCCGTCGCCTTCACGGTCTCTTCGTCGCCAGTCTCACCGCCACCACCTGCTTCGAGGCGCTGGGCGGGAGTGCCTCGGTACGCAGTGAGGTAGGAGCACCCACGGTGTCCAATTCTGTCGTGTCAAATGTTCCTGACCTCGAGGTCAAGCCGATCACCGATGCCGACGTCCGGACGGTTGCCGAGTTCTTGCACACCGAGTTCTTGAACCTCGGCGTCGCGAGAACCAGACCCGTCACCGATTGGCTGCGTGCGATGAATCCGCCATGGGCCGTCGAGCAGCCCAACCACGGCTACCTGCTGCGCGAAAGCGGGCGAGTCGTCGGAGTGCATCTCGCGCTGTACTCGGAACGTGTCATCGACGACCACGTGCGACGTATTTGCAACCTCGGTGTGTGGTGTGTTGCTGAACCGCACCGCGCGTCCGGAATGCGCCTGCTCCGATCGTTGCTCCGCCAAAAGGGTTACAACTTCACCGATCTCACCCCGAACCCGAACGTGGTGGCATTGAACTCTCGCCTGGGATTCGTTGCGCTCGACACCACCACGGTGTTGGTGCCCAACCTGCCCTGGCCATTGTGGTCGCGACGGGTCCGGGTCATCGACGCCAAGGACGAGATCGATGTCCTGCTCTCGGGACAGGACAAGCGGATCTATCACGACCACAGGGCGACAGCTGCGCATCACGTCGTGCTCACCGATGGCGATCAAAGCTGCTATGTCGTGTACCGGCGTGAGCGGTACAAGCATCGCTCGGTGCTTGCCATGGTCCTCTATGTGGGCAACGCCGAGATGTTCGGACGCTGGGCACCGCATTTCCACCGATACCTGTTGTTGAGGCAAAGGATTCTGGCAACGCTGTTGGAGGTCAGGATCGTGGGGCAGTGCCCGGCGCGAGCGATCTCGGTAGCCGGGCGGCCGAGAATGTATCTCGGCGACGATCTGGAACCGGGCCAGATCGACTATCTCTACAGCGAATTGACGTGTCTGGAATGACTCGATCAGATGGGTTCGCCCGCGACACTCGGCTGCGAGGTACCGCACGTCCTCTCGATGCGGGGGACCCGCGCGTTTCACGTAGGCGGCCGCCATGCGCCTGAGGATCACCTGTGCACCCAGCCTCCCGCCGTTGGCGTGGTGTGTGAGGCTCGGTCGCGGCGATGTCGAACTTCTGTGCGGCACCAGCGTCGAGGTCCGTGACGACGGTTTCTTCGAAGGAGCGTGGGCAGGCGACGCGCACTCGTTCGAATTCGCCGATGCCGTCGACGTGTTCGGGTCGGGCGGCCGGATCGCCGGAGATGATCTGATCGTCGTGCCCCCGAGTCACACCCTGGAGCGGATCCAGTACATCAGCCGCGGCGACGAAATCCTGATCTCGAACTCGCTGGTGTTCCTCCTGACGGCCGCCCGCGCAGAACTCGATCCGCGCCATGCCCGCTACGCGACCGACTTCGCCGCGATCATCCACGACGGCATCCGCGCGTTCGACACTGTCATCCCCGTCCGCTTCAGCGGGGATTCGGGGCTGCCCAGCGGCGAAGCGCACCTCGTGTACGTGCACAACGTGCGCTTCCATCACGACGGCCGGATCACCTTTCTGGACAAGTCCGCGGGGCAGCCGTACCAGACGTACGACGAGTACGTGGCGCTGATCACCGACGTCCTGCAGCGGACGGTCCGCAACGCCGCGGCGCCGTGGCGTTCAGTGACGTATTCACCGCTGGCGTCCGTATCCTCCGGCTACGACTCCCCGGCAGTGGCAACCCTGGCCCGCCGCGCCGGCTGCAAGAAGGCCTTCACCTTCACCCATGCCCGCACCCGGGGCGGCCATCCGGAGGACGACTCCGGGAAACCGGTCGCGGCGGTTCTGGGCTACGAACTCGAGGAGTTCGACCGGGAGGCGTATCGCGAGGCCGGTGACTTCCCCGAGGCGGAGTTCCTCGCGACCGGTATGAGTGGTGAGGACTTGAACATGGCCGGGTTGGCGACCGACATCGGTCGGACGGTGTTCTTCAGTGGCCACTATGGTGGCCGCGTCTGGGACCTGCATACCTACCCCGACGAATTGCTGCGCCGAGGGGACATGAGCGGCGCATCGATGAACGAGTTCCGGCTCCGCACGGATTTCGTCCACGTGCCCGCACCGTTCATCGGCGCACGCCGACACCCGAAGCTCCTCGAGATCGCCCAGAGCGATGTGATGCGGGCATGGTCGACCGGAACCGCCTACGACCGCCCCGTTCCCCGTCGGATCGCCGAGGATGCGGGTGTGCCCCGGGCCGCCTTCGGTCACAAGAAGCGAGCGACCACCGCCCTGCTGCACGTACCGGGGGACTCCGCGTGGACCGAGCGTACGCGGGACGCCATTCGCGAATACGCACGGGCGCAACACCTTCCACTACGCACCCGGCTGACCTACCTACTCGACGCGGCAGCCGAGTCGTCGCGTTCCTTCGCCTACCGCGTGGCGCGCAGGCTGAATCTGCTGCGACTCACGCCGGCCCTGGCCGTCAGACCACTGGATATCCACAGCCACACGCGTCTCGGACCCCTACCGACACTCTGGGCGATCCAGTGCATCAATCCGCGCTACGGTGCCGCGGTCGAGTCATGGCGGGAGACGCTGTCGTCCCCTACCGCCACCGCGAGGTGAGCTGTGCTGACGAATCTTCATCATCTGGTCGAGGGCCGTGCGTCATCCTGTCCCGATGCGCCGGCCGTGACATTCAAGACGGCGACGCTCACCTACGGCGAGTTGTGGTCGCAGATCCGGGACGTGGCAGCCGGCTTCGCCGAGATCGGTGTCGAACGAGGGCAGCGCGTGGCGGTCTACCTCGACAAGAGGATCGAGACGGTCACGGCCATCTTCGGCGCGTCCGCGGCGGGGGGCGTGTTCGTGCCGATCAACCCGTTGCTGCGGCCCGCGCAGGTCGGCCACATCCTGCGGGACTGCGACGTCCGTGTCCTCATCACCACTGCCGATCGGTTCGCCCTGTTGGTCGACGAGCTCGCAGCGTGTCCGGCTCTCGAGGATGTCGTGCTGGTGGCTGCGCGGACCGAAGAACCTGAAACCGGCGCGCGCCTCCAATCGCGAAGCTGGGAACGGTTGCTCGCCGCACCTCGCGCACCATCCGGCCCGGCCGCCCCCACCGACCTCGACATCGCGGCCATCCTCTACACCTCCGGTAGCACAGGCCGTCCCAAAGGCGTGGTCCTCAGCCACCGCAACCTGATCGCCGGCGCGGAAAGTGTGTCGACCTACCTGGAGAACTCGGCGGACGACGTCCTGCTGGCCGCGTTGCCGCTGAGTTTCGATGCCGGCTTCAGCCAGCTGACAACGGCCTTCGCGGTGGGTGCCCACGTGATCCTGACGAACTACCTGCTGCCCGGCGATGTGCCCAAGCTGTGCGCGCGGCACCAGGTGACCGGCTTGACATGCGTACCACCGCTATGGATCCAGATCGCCGAGCAGAACTGGCCGGACGACGCCAGAACCTCGTTGCGGTATTTCGCGAACACCGGGGGGCGGATGCCCAAACCCGTCCTCGACCGGTTGCGGGAGGTGTTCCCGACCGCCAGGCCGTACCTCATGTACGGCCTCACCGAGGCCTTCCGGTCGACCTACCTCGATCCCGACCAGATCGACCATCGGCCCGGTTCCATCGGCAAGGCCATTCCGGGTGCCGAGATCCTCGTGGTCCGACCCGACGGATCGACGTGCGACCCGGGCGAAGAGGGTGAACTCGTCCATCGTGGACCACATGTGGCGCTGGGCTACTGGAACGACCCAGCCCGCACCGCGGAACGTTTCCGGCCGGTACCTGGACGCGACGAGCCCTGGCGCACACCGGAACTCGCGGTCTTCTCAGGTGACACGGTGGTCACCGACGCTGAGGGGTTCCTGTATTTCGTCGGCCGCCGCGACGACATGATCAAGACCTCCGGCTACCGGGTCAGCCCGACCGAGATTGAAGAAGCCGCCTACGCCACCGGCCTGGTCCGCGATGCGGTCGCCCTCGGCGTCGAGGACGCCGCGCTGGGAGAACGGGTGCTGCTGGTGGTGGCGCCGACCGCCGAGGACTTCGCCGCCGATGCACTCCTTGACGCGATGAGATCCGAGCTGCCGCTCTATATGGTGCCGGGCTCCGTCGTGGTTCGGTCGGAGATCCCCCGCTCGCCCAACGGCAAATTCGACCGGTCGGCGCTGCGCGAGGAGTTGACCACATGAACCTGCGCCCGACGATCGCGGCCTTCGGCACCGTCGACGGCCAACTCGCGGTCGGTGGCATGCCGCTTGACCGCCTCACCGCCCGCGTCGGATCGACGCCGTACTTCGCCTACGACCGCCGCCTGTTGAGTGAGCGCATCGCCGCTCTGCGCGCGACACTTCCCTCGGCGATGCATCTGAGCTATGCGGTGAAGGCGAACCCGATGCCCGCAGTCGTGCAACACCTCGCCGGCCTGGTCGACGCGCTGGATGTCGCGTCGACACTGGAGATGCAGACCGCCCTGGACACGCCGCTGTCTGCGGACCGCATCAGCTTCGCCGGACCGGGCAAGACCGCAGCCGAAATCACCCAGGCGGTCGCGGCGGGCGTGACCATCGAGATGGAATCAACCACCGAAGCGCGACGTGTCATCGAGGCCGGCGAAACGGTGGGGGTGCGCCCGCGAGTCGCGATCCGGGTGAATCCCGACTTCCAGGTGAAGGGTTCGGGAATGCGCATGGGTGGGGGCCCTCAGCAGTTCGGTGTCGACGCCGAACAGGTGCCCGAGTTGCTCGACCTGGTCGATACCGCCGATCTCGAGTTTCTCGGCTTCCACGTGTTCGCCGGTTCGCAAAACCTGAACGCCGAGATCCTTTGTGAGGCACAGCAGAAGACGGTGGAGCTCATCCTCGGGCTGGCCGACAAGTCGCCCACCCCAGTCCGGTACGTCAACCTGGGTGGCGGCTTCGGCATCCCTTACTTCGACAAGGACTCCCCCCTCGACCTGGGCGCGATCGGGACGAACCTGACCAATCTGGTCCAGGACCGTATCGGGCCGCAACTGCCGGATGCGAAGGTGGTGATCGAGCTCGGCCGCTACATCGTGGGGGAGTCCGGCATCTACGTCACCCGGGTCGTCGATCGCAAGGTGTCCCGTGGCCGCACCTATCTCGTCGTCGACGGCGGTATGCACCACCAACTGGCTGCATCCGGGAACTTCGGCCAGGTGATCCGCCGCAACTATCCCATCGCTGTGGGCAATCGCCTCACCGAAAGCCCGGACTCGGAGGTGACGGTGGTCGGATGCCTGTGCACCCCGCTGGACCTGTTGGGCGACAATGTCCAGCTCCCGAACGCCGACATCGGCGATTCGATCGTGCTTTTCCAGGCAGGAGCCTACGGTCTGACCGCAAGCCCGACCGCATTTCTGGGCCATCCAGCTCCCGTCGAGATACTTGTATAGCAGGATGAAATGAGAGATTTCCTAGCCAACAGAGGGTTCCCGATGGAGGACCTCGAGAGGCATCCTGTCTACAAGTTCGCGGGAAAGATCTACCACGACCAGATCCTCGGGACCATGATCAGGATCAAGTACCGGACGAAGAATCTCCGGAAGAGATTCGAGCAGGACCATCGGCCCACCACCATTTTGTTCCATCCGGACAAGCCTGATTACTCCCAGATCCTGTACAAGATCTCTCATTCGCTGGGTCTGACGATGACGTCGAGGACTGCCACGCGTCCAGATGTGGTGGTGTCCTTCGAGGATGTGACCAAACGACGCCACAATCCACTGCTCGCAGAGTTGTCCAACCACCACTTCGTGGTGAATCAGCACTGCAACGACATCAGCAAGACCAAGGTGGAGCAGGTCTTTCGGGAAGTTTTCGGCTACGGCACATTCGTCGACCCTCGCACGTACCAGGGTTTATGCGTCATGAAGTCCGACGACAACGCGATGCACGACGGAACACTCATCGAATGTCCCACGGCCACAACACGAACAGATGTTGTCTACCAGCGAGTGATCAACAACACGAGCAGAGATCAGGTCGTCGATATCAGAGTTCCGATTGTGGGCGGCTCGATACCGCTCGTCTACTGGAAGTTCCGCGATGCCAGAACCCGGTTCAGCAATCGCAACGATCGCGTGAAGTTGGGATCCCCCGAGTCCGCCTTCTCAGACCGTGAATTGGTGCTGATCCAGCTTTTCGCGAAGAATCTGGGCCTGGATTTCGGTGAGCTCGATATCCTCAGGGACGTCGATGACGGCCAGATCTACATCGTCGATGTGAACAACACTCCGTGCGGCCCGCCCAACCATCTCGGCAAGGCCGAGAGCAAGCAGGCGGTGAAACTTCTGAGCGCCAGTTTCAATGACGAATTCGTCCGCAGGGCACCGACCCGAGATGTCTGATGGCATAACCCCGCGACCGGGCGCCGCCAGGTTTCGCACAACCCGTTGGAGGAGGAAACAGTTCGATGAACTACAGCACGGAGACTCTGGAACGCGTGAAGGTGGTGCTCGTGAAAACCCTGGCGATCCAGGATCGCGCCGGCACCCTCGACGCGTGCACCGAATTGTTCGGCAGCATGCCTGAACTCGATTCGATGGCGGTTGTCGCCCTGTCGGTCAATCTTGAGAGAGAATTCGACTTCCAGATCGACGACGAGGACTTCACGGGGGACGTCTTCGAGACGATCGGCACTCTCGCCGAATTCGTCGAGCAGAGCACGAACTAACTGCCGACCGCGTTCTCCGGGACGTGCGACGGGCCAGGTTTCGGTGCGTCGTGGTGGGGAAAGCGGCCTTGGAACTCGAAACAGGTCAGCTCGCTGTAGAGATAGTCGATCTGCGCCGGCTCAAGGTCATCGGACAAAAACATCTTCGCCGGACCCGCCACCAAGACCGATCTCGGCAGCCGGTGCCCCACCACCCTGATCTCGCCCAACGTAGCGGGTATTCCGCGCCGCAGCAGCAGGTAACGGTAGAAGCGCGGCGCACAGTCCCGAAAGACGTCGGGATCGCCGACGTGCAGGATCGATGCGAACGTGGGTCGTCGCTTGATCCGGCCGTAGTCCAGCCGGAACATCACGTAACAACTCCGCTCACCCTTGGTGAGCACCACATGGTGAGCAGCGGCAGCCTGGGCGTGGTCGCGGTATATCGTCCGGTCTTGGCCGTGGAGCAAGTCCTCGATTCCTTTCGGGGTATCGACGACTCGCACCCTCCTCGACCACGCCGGCCACGGAATGTTGGGGGCCAGCGATTGCGTCGTGTCGAGTTGAGCGAACCCTAGGCGGGCGTTCAGCGCCACGATCTTGCGGTTCGGCGTCAGGTCGGTGAAGGTGTATCCCTTCTGGCGGAGCAACGTCCGCAGCAATCGCAAACCTGCTGCGCGGTGTTCTTCTGCGACGCACCAGGTCCCGAGGTTGCAGATCCGGTGGTGTCGGCCATCGATCGTTCGTTCGGAATACAACGCCAGATGCGCGCCGACGAGGCGCCCATTATCGCGCAGGAGGTAACCGTAGTTGGGTTGGACGAAATCCCACGTAATGGTCATCGCCCGACGCCAGTCGGCCGCTGACACTTCCGGCCCGATCCCGCTGTGCAGGAATTCAGCCACCTCGGGGATGTCAGCTTCGGTGATCGGCTCGACCTGTACTGGGCGGACCTCTGACATGTCGATACGGTACCGCAGCCCGGGTGAACAGCAACCAATGCCGAGTGCGTCCCCGGCGACGAGATTTCGCGTCGAAAGCGTTCGGGATGAGCCATTTTCCTATCGGCCGCCGATTCACCGCCTGAACTTTGCTGAGACGGAAACACCACGTGATGAGCCGTGATAGCGTCTCGCAACGTGGGGGCGTGGGTGCCGTCAGGGCCCACAGTCGTGGAGGGGGAGAACCGTGCGGCATGATCCGATTCCTGCAATTTGGGCGAACTTCGGTTGTCGGCCCGGCGTTGTTCAAGAGCGTCCCAGACACGGTGGCCCAACCGCATGAAGCGACTCCGGGAAAAGACCGCGATACTCATTGAGCTTCTGCGCACCCCGCGGGGACGCGCATGGCTCCGGCGGGCGCTGCGCAAGCGGTTTTGGTCAGATACGGTGTCGATTGGAATTGGCGACGACCTGAGCGTCCGTTTTCCTGCGCCGCCGGCGAAGATTCCGCTGGTCGTGCGAAAGCTCCAACCCGACGATGACCTCTCCTTGGTCGCCGACGTTCCGGGCCTCACCCCAGAGGTGGCCCGACATCGTGCAGACCAGCGTTGGCTGTTGAACTCCGACCTGCCTGCGCCCTGGGTCGCCATCGATCCCGAGGGAGCAGTGTGCTTTATCGCGTATCTGTTCACGGCGGAGGACAACCCCCGTATGCAGGCGCTTTGGGGCCCACTGGCTCCGGTGCTCAAGCCGGGTGAGGGGTTGGTCGAGGGCATCTTCACATCGGAGCGTCATCGTGGGATGGGAGTGTTCATGGATGCCGGTACCAAGATCATGGACGAAGCCCGCAAGCTCGGTCTGAAAACCGCGATCGGCGTCGCGGGCGAGAAGAACCTCGGGACGTTCAAAGTGGCCGAAAGCGCCGGATGGACGCGACAGTTCAAACGCGTCGAGCGATGGCGCCTATTTCGCCAAAGCGTCAGCTTCGAACCCTTGGAGGGGGTTCCGGCGTGATCGGTTTATTTGCCCTTTCAATCACCGCGAATCACCGATTCATGATCGGCGTCAACATGTTTCGGTAAATGTGCCATTTATGGCCGAGTGAATCTGCGGCGGTGTTAGGGTCTGCGCGATGTCTGAAAAAGGGCGCTCAATTGTTCTCGGCAGGATCGCTGCCTGGGCATACGCGACGTTCGATCGGCTCCAAGCCCTGTTCGAACGTCTGCTGTTACGCGCGCCGTCCGGCCGTACCGAATTCTTTGATCCCTCGGATTTTCCGTGGATCGCTCAGGTCGAGGCACGGGCCGACGAGATTCAGGCCGAACTCGACGGCTTGCTCGCCCAGGTCGATAAGCTCCCCAACTTTCAGGACATCCAAGAGGAACAGCGCCAACTCACCCAGGACGACCGCTGGAAGGTATTCGCCTTCTATGCCTACGGCGGCCGTGCAGACGGCAACTGCAAAAGATGTCCGCGTACAGCCGAGATCGTGGAATCCATTCCCGGCATGACCACAGCGCTGTTCTCGGTCCTGCTCCCACACAAGCACATCCCACCGCACACGGGGCCGTGGAAGGGGGTGTTGCGCTACCACCTCGCTCTCCGCACTCCGGCCGACGAGACACAAGCCCGTATCCGCGTCGGCAGCAGTACCCAGCACTGGCGCAAGGGTCGAAGCATGGTCTTCGACGACACATTCGAGCACGAAGTCTGGAACGACAGCGAGGAGATACGTGTCGTCCTCTTCGTCGACTTCGTCCGGGAACTGCCTTGGTACCTAGCGATACCGAACCGCGCCTTCATCGGCGCCATTCGCAGGTCGCCGTATATCAGGCGGGCATTGGCCAACTCCGAAGCTTGGCAGGAGACGCTTGGCGCACAGATCACGGCCGACACCGGGAGGCACCCGACCGGCGACTCTGATACGCACGCTCGCTAGCACCCGGTTGCCCGCGCGTCACCCTCGAGCTACTGCCCTACTCCACCTGAACGCTCAACTGGACAGTTCGACGGCGCAGGGACCCCGTCGAATCGGGCGGCCACCCACCTCGCCACGATTGAGGCGGATCTCCACAAGACGTTGGCGTGATCGGCGCTTGGAATCTGTCGGTACTCGATGTGTCCGCCGAGTGAGCAGCTGTCGGCAACCGCTGTGCGCACCCACTGCGCGAAGACCAGGGAATCCACGGCGCCGGAGACGACGAGCATCGGCCGGTCCAACGGGCGTTGGGGTAGCGCGATTTTGCGCATCGCATCCCGCAGCTCAGCGACGTCGCGGGGAGAGTCCGGCGTGGTCTCGTTCGTCCCGCTCAGCTGATCGACGACGGTTTTCCAGGGGATCGGCGCCGGGTATCTCCTTGGGGCTGCGTGTGCCTCGCCTCGTTGCGCACAATGGCTCAGGCGTTTCCGCTGGGCCTCAGTTGAACCATGCAGGAAGGCCCTCTCGTCGAGATCTGGGTTGTATCGACCCAGGCCGACGATGAACAGCGGGAACAGCGCCAGCTGTTCTTCCGTGAGTGAACCCGACCAGATGAGGTCCGCCGTGGCCGTCACATTTGCCGCCGGTGCGAGCGCGACGCTCCCCACCAGTTCGAGACCACCGCCGTAGTACGGATTCAACTCGTTGGCGGCCCACACCGCTTGTCCACCCTGTGAATAACCGATCGCCGCCCAACGTGTGGACACAGTCGGCGAGAGCTCGCGCAAGGCTCGGACGGCGTCGATGGTGTTGAACGCCGCAGTCCGTTGCTCGAGATATTGATGTGAGCCAGTCTGGCCGAGTCCTTCGTAGTCACTGAGTGCGACGGCGTATTTGCGGTCCAGCAGAGATTCAACGATCGGCGAGTATCCCTGTAGATCCGGCTGGTAGGAGGGACCGCAGTCGGTGCCGATACCGGTCGTACCGTGTGCAAACGAAACGACCGGCCAGCCACCAACCGGCGGAGTTCCGCGGGGGAGGAAGAACGCCCCGGAAACCTCGCGTTCCCCGCCGTCGAGGCCGGACACCGACCTGTAGACAGCACGCCACGAGCCGCCAAGTACCGAATCCGGGTCGGCAAGCGGCGGGTCGTAGGACTCCTTGTGGACGATTTGGCCACGGCTCTGCCAGACATCTGCGGGGACATCAGGCAACGGCACCACGATCGGGGCAGCGATGGGCGCGGACGGCAGCAGCGGGTCAGCGGTGGTCAAACCGAACATCGAAAGAAAGACCAGGAGTGGAAAGACCAGACGCCAACTGGATCTGGCGAATTCTGCCAGCGCCGCCCGTAGCGCGGTACTTCTGCTGCTTCGGCGATGACGCATCTATTCGCTACCGCGGAGTGCGCCGTCGGCGCTGCGATGGTCAACCGTACGAGTAGCTATCGCAGTCAGCCCTTTCCCGTTGTGCCCAGACAGAGCGCGGGCTGGTGACGAAACTCCGAGCTCCATCTGCAGCCTAGCGAAGGGTGATCGGCAACGTGACCGACCTGGTGATTCGGTTTCGCAGCGCGGATTTCGGCACGCTACCGCACTCGAGGCGAGTTGGCCTGCCGGCTCTCCACCGGGTTTGCGCGGTCGGCGGGTGGCAAAGCGATCTCACGACGACTACACAGGGGCGACCGCAAGTCGGACGGCATTGGCAGCATGCGCTGCGGAATCACAGCCCTGAAGCGCGCAGCGAGATATCCAACGGCTGCGGCGGCCAAACCACAGAGCGCCGCCAGTCCTTTGATCCGGTTCGAAGCGTCGCCACACAGCCGACGCAGGGCGGAACAAGCTGCGCGGCGGACGAAGTCCCGCTCCGCGTCGAGCGTGGACCGGTGGCCGATGTTGCTTTCGAGTGCTGCCTTGCCTTGGCCTTCGGAAAAGCACCGCTTGAGAAAGAACCTGAATGTGCTCCGCGAGGCCGGCACCTCGTGATTGATGACCGCGGTCGGCACATACACCCAGTGCCCCTCACAGGCGGCGGCCATTCGAACGCACAGATCGGTGTCTTCTGGTTCACACACCGATCCGACTTTGCCGAAATCGGTTCGGAATCCTCCGACCGCCAGAAACGCTGCCGTTCTGACGGCCATGTTTCCCGACCACACGTTGCGGACTCGTGAGGTGACGGTCGGCTGACCGCGGTAGGACCCGCCAACGGTCCACGCGAAGTCTTCGGGAAGCCATCGCGGCTCGCCACGTGCCCACACCGGGACATATTTTCCGCCGCAACCGACCGTGGTGTCCTCAGCGAAAGGCCGTATCAGTTCCGACAGCCAGTCCGGCTCTGCAAACTCGTCGTCGTCAAGAAAGGCGACCAGGGGTGTGGTGGCCACTCGGACCCCGGCATTACGTGTTGCCGAGGCGCCTCTGGAGTCTCGGTTGAGGACGGCGAGCACTCGAGGGAATTCGTCACGAACGATGCTGAAGAGCTTTTCATTGTTATCGACCGCAACGACCACCCGCACCGACGGAAGTGTTTGCGTTTGCACGGATTTGACGGCCGCCCGAATATTCGCCAGCCGGTCCACGGTGTGGCATGGGATGACAACAGTGATCGCATCGTCGGACATGTGGTACTCCTCCCCCCGGATAGTTGTACCAAGGCACGACGTCGGTAGCAGCCGCAACGGCTAGATGCGAGAGAACCTTCGGCCGGGATATGGCTCGTCGAGGTCCACCGTCCTCGGAGGTTCTCGTGGCCGAACGCAATGCTCATCCGACGTGTGACGGTCGAAGTATTTGATAGCGCAACAAAATTGGTCTGGGGATGCGCTCCAGATGCGGCGACCGTTTCCTCATGGTTGGCGTGCAAAGTCATTGGGATCGTCGACCAGGCCGGCAGATTGCCTCGACGGTCGACAACACCGTCCGAGACACTGCGGGCGGGTGGGGTGGCCAATGGGCGGTGAGCACCCGATCGCAGCAGAAGCGATCGCGCCGAACCGCTAGTGTCCTGAGTCATTAATTGCGATCTAGTTGTTAGACTGGGTTGTGCCGACACCTCATGCCGCGAAGATTGTCTTGACCACTGACGAGCGGGCCGAGTTGGAGGGGTGGGCGCGGCGACGATCCAGTGCCGCGGGTCTGGCGATGCGGGCTCGAATTGTGTTGGCAGCCGCCGACGGTGGCTCCAACACCGAACTCGCCGATCGGCTGGAACTGTCGATCGGCACGGTGCGGCGATGGCGCAACCGGTTCGTCGAATTACGTCTAGACGGGTTGGTTGACGAGCCTCGCCCGGGTCGTCCGCGGGTCGTCGGCGACGACCAGATCGAAGCGTTGATCACCAAGACGCTGGAGACCACCCCGCCGGATGCCACTCATTGGTCGACCCGCTCGATGGCCGCTCATTTGGGGTTGAGTCAGTCGATGGTGTCGCGGGTCTGGCGAGCGTTCGGACTGGCTCCCCACAAGCAGGACTCATGGAAGCTATCGAAGGATCCGCTGTTCGTGGCCAAAGTCCGCGATGTCGTCGGCCTGTACCTGGACCCGCCGGAGCGGGCGCTGGTGCTCTGCGTGGATGAGAAGACGCAGATCCAGGCCCTTAATCGCACCCAGCCCGTGTTTCCGATGCTGCCCGGAACCCCGGCGCGAGCCAGCCACGACTACGTCCGCCACGGCACCTCCAGCTTGTACGCCGCCCTCGACCTGACCACCGGCAAGGTCATCGGCGCGCTGCACTCCCGGCACCGGGCCACCGAGTTCCTGGCCTTCCTCAAGAAGATCGATGCCGAAGTTCCCGACGATCTCGATGTGCATCTGGTCCTCGACAATGCCTCCACACACAAGACGCCTGCGGTGAAGCGTTGGCTGGCAAGCCATCCCAGATTCGTCCTGCACTTCACCCCGACCAGCTCCTCGTGGCTCAATCTCGTCGAGCGCTGGTTTGCCGAGCTGACCACCAAGAAACTGCGCCGCTCCACTCACACCTCGGTGCGGCAACTCAACGCCGATATCCGTGCCTGGATCGACACCTGGAACGACAACCCCAAGCCTTACGTCTGGACTAAGCCTCGATCCACCGATGAATCGCCTGTTCGGAGGGTGTTGATGTAAGGAAAGTGCCCTTTGAGCTGGGATGATTGGAGTTACCACACTTCGATCAGCCCACGTTCAGAAAGGCACTTCCGGTGCAAGTGTCCCATAGGTTCGCCGTGTCGTCGGCGGTCTTCGATGATGCACATCTCGTGTCGTGCGCCGGGCTGGTGCCGGTGATGACCCTGGCCGACCAGACCGGTCTGTCGCAGCTATTGGCCGACAAGATCCGGTTCACCTGTGAGCGGATCCGTTCGGGTGCGGCCCATCCGTCACCGAAGCTGACCACGCTGATCGCCGGGATGTGCGCCGGCGCGGACAGCATTGATGACCTAGACGTTGTGCGCTCGGGTGGGATGAAGACCCTCTTCGGTGGTGTGTACGCCCCGTCGACGATCGGAACCTTATTGCGGGAGTTCACCTTCGGGCATGCCCGCCAGCTCGAATCTGTCCTGCGCGAACACCTGGCCGCGCTGTGCGGGCGTGTCGATCTGTTGCCCGGCGCCGACGGACGGGCGTTCATCGACATCGACTCACTACTACGCCCGGTCTACGGGCACGCCAAGCAGGGCGCCAGCTACGGACACACCAAGATCGCCGGCAGGCAGATCCTGCGCAAAGGCCTCTCACCGTTGATCACCACGATCAGCACCGACCACGGTGCGCCGGTGATCGCCGGGGCGAGGTTGCGGGCGGGCAAGGCCAACTCCGGCAAGGGCGCAGCCCGCATGATCGCTCAAGCGGCCGCTACCGCCCGTGCTGCCGGGGTCACCGGGCAGATCCTGGTGCGTGGCGATTCGGCCTACGGCAATAGCACCGTGGTCACCGCCTGCCACCGAGCAGGTGTCCGGTTCTCGCTGGTGCTGACCAAGACCGCCGCAGTTGCCGCCGCCATTGACGCAATTCCCGAGACCGCGTGGACCCCGGTGAACTATCCCGGTGCTGTGCGTGACCCCGACACCGGCGCCTGGATCTCCGATGCCGAAGTCGCCGAAACCACCTACACAGCCTTCGGTTCCACCAAGACTCCGGTGACCGCCCGGTTGGTCGTGCGCCGGGTCAAAGACGCGCGGTTCCTCGATGCGCTGTTTCCGGTGTGGCGGTACCACCCGTTCTTCACCAATTCCGACGAACCCGTCGACGCCGCTGACATCACTCATCGCCGCCACGCCATCATCGAAACCGTGTTCGCCGACCTCATCGACGGACCTTTGGCGCACATGCCCTCGGGGCGGTTCGGCGCGAACTCGGCCTGGATCCTGTGCGCCGCGATCGCCCACAACCTGCTGCGCGCCGTCGGCGTCCTGGCCGGAGGTGCCCACGCGGTCGCCCGCGGGGCGACACTGCGCCGCAAGATAATCACTATCCCGGCCCGCCTGGCCCGTCCGCAACGCCAACCTATCCTGCACCTACCAGCGCACTGGCCCTGGACAGAGCACTGGCTCACGTTGTGGCGCAACACCATCGGCTACAGCCCACCAGAAATCGCCACCACCTGACCATATGCCGAAAGGCCCGACCGGAGCGCACAGGAACAGCTGGACAGACCAGCAGATACCCCCTGCCCGCGACCAGGACCAGCCCTCAACAGCCCAGCGAGGCACACCTACCCCAATTCATCAGTGGATCGAGGCTAAGACCGCCGACCAGATCCTGGCAAGCATCGCCAACTACTGCAACCGAATTAATGACTCAGGACACTAGATCAGCGTGCCGTTCTGGCTGCCGAGAACCACGTCCGTGCCATTGCCGGTCACGGTGTTGCCGGTCAGGAGATAGCCCGTCACGCCGCCGTTGGTCCAGATGCCGTACTTGCGATTGTCCGTGACCTTGTTGTCTTCGAGCACCGCCCGAAGGACATCGTGGAGAACGATGCCGCTGCCGTTGCCGTAAACGGTGTTTCGGCGGAGGTACAGATCTTGGAGAGGGGCGAGATCGGCCTTGATGCCCGCATCCAGATTGTTGTAGAAGATGTTGTCTTCGATCCAGGTGTTGTTGCTGTTGTTGACGATCCGCAGACCGCAGGTGCAGTTGTAGACGATGTTGTGGTGAATCCAGTTGTTGGGTCCGGAATTGTCGTGCTTGGTTTCGGTGCCGATGACCCCGCTGTATTCGCCGATCTCGATACCCGCCCCATTCGGGCTGACCGAGGTGCCGTTGCGGACACAATCCGAAACGGTGTTGTAGCGGATCTCGTTGCTGTACTCGTCCTCACCGTGCAGATCGATAGCGCCGGACACGGCCCCGGTGATGGTGTTGTCCTCGATGAGGTTGTGGTGCGCACTCTCTTGGATGAGGATCCCATGGCGGATGACCGGCCCGATGGTGTTGTTCCTGACCCAGTTGTTGTGGGATCCGGCTTGGTCGATGATGATCCCGTATCCGGACCCGCCGCCGTCGAGAGCCGAGGCGTTTCGAATCACGTTGCCGTCGACGAGCACGTTGTCGGCGTTTTGCAGCTGGATGCCGAAGCGCCGGTGCTTCTCGATGAACAGGTCTTTGACGGCGATCCGCGATACCTGGCCGCGACTTTCTGAGCCGAGTCTGACACCGGCGTTGTAGATCTTGCCCGAGGCCTGCCTGATGGTGAAGCTGGAAATCGTCAGGTTGGTGGTCCCGCCCGGAGCGTAAATCACCGCATGCGGGTTGGAGAACATGTACGTCATCGTCGAGAAGGCGCTCGCCAGCACCGTCGCGTCGCGCGACTGACCGATCAGCGACACCCCCGACTTCAAGGTGATGATCGACTTGACGTGGTAGACGCCGTCGGGGATGTAGACGACATCACCGGCCTGCGCGGCGTTGATCGCCTTCTGGATCGCGGCGGCATCGTTGTCCGAGGACCTCCCCGAGGTCGCACCGTAATCGCGGACGTTCAGGGTCTTTCCGGACGGTTGGTCCGCGTGCTGGAACGGATCCTTCAAGCCGGCGTCGTAACCCCCCGGGCTCTGGGTGGGCTGATCCTGCGTCGCTCCTCCCGTCGCGCCACCGGGGGTGCTGTCGGGAATGTCCGGGGCGATCTTCGCGATGGACACCGTGACCGTCCGCACGATGGTGCCTGCCAGAGTGCCGGCCGTCGCCCCGCTCAAAGCCCGGACCATCTTGTTCCACATGCCGTCGAACCCGTGCGTGTGCTCGTCGGCATTGGTCTCCCGCACCACGACGGTGAACGTGTCGGTCCCGCCGCTCGCGGCCAACTCCGCTGACGGCGTGTAGGTGTAGTTGCCGTCGGTGTCGACCTGCACACTGCCGCGTTTCGGACCCGAGGACAGCGTCACCTCCAGCGGATCCCCGTCCGGATCCTTCGCCCCGACGGTTCCCGTCACCACGCCCTGGCTGGATTGGCCCGGCTTCTGCACCGGCTTGGCCGTCGGCATCTTGTTGAAGTACGTGCGCTGGAAATTCAGGAACAGGGCACTGAGAAGCTCTGACAGCGTCTTCGGCGCCGCCGGTGTCTCCACCGCGGTGGCGGTTGCGGTCGCCACGCGCGCAACGGTTCTCGATGCCTGAGGCGCCGTCGCGGTGTCGACGGCCGCCGGGATCACCAGTGCCGCCGCCGTTGTCGACACGGAAGTGTCAGCGGGGTCGCTCGTCGACCGGTCGACCTCCGTTGCGACGTCCTCGCGCACAGGTATCGACTCTTCGCGCTCAGCCGAATCCGCGACCGCATCCTTCTCGTCGACGATCGGAGTCTCCGGCCGAGGGGCCTCCCGATCCTTGTTGTCTGCCGCATCCTCGGTGCTGACCGGCGAGGGTCCAGCAACCGGATCGGATGCGTCCTCGTCGCCCTCGGTGCCCGTGCTGTCGCCCGAGTCTTCGACGGTCTCGCTTGAGTCCTTGCTGTCCGCCCCGTCTTCGGTGTCGTCGCCTGACGGATCGTCCCTCGAAATGTCGTCGCCGGCCTGGTCTTCGGTGGCGACGTCGGTCGGCTCCCCGTCTGTGTCGGTGGCGGTGTCTTTGCTGGTCGACTCGCCGGCGCTGCCGTCCGATGACGACGACGCGGTATTCGCCGACGCACTGCTGGCGGGTCCAGCTGAACCGGCGGCGTCCTCGGCGTAGGCGATCCCGGTTCCGGAGATCGCTGCAGCAATGCCGACGCTCACCGCTCCGGCGGCCAGCCATGCGTAAGGTTCGACCCGGCGGTGCTGGCGGCGAGTTGACCGCTTCCGCCGCTGCACATCCTGCGTCGGGGGTGCGTCCCCTGTGCTGTTCTTATCGCGAACCACGCGGTCCATGGGTGACCCCCGATGTCGAAGCTGGCCTGGCTGCCGCGCCAGGCATCAACATGTTGAGCCATCTGGGTCACTTTATGCAGCAATTTCGAACTCGCTGCCCATCTTTGCATTTCTGGCAACTCAAAAACCGATTGCCAAAATTTGGCATATGCGTGCAGTGCAGACGTGATCGAACCGTGGTCGCCGTCCCGCGGCCGGCAAGGCTTAGGCTATTGGACGACACCTATCTGCGGTTAGTGGCAACCCCGAGCCGCGAGGCGGTGCGTGTGGGCGTTGACCGGCGAAGGGCTCACTCTACGCTCATAGATATGCCGAATATATGTACAGCAAATTTATCTCGGGCGTCATCCGTACTTGTGAGGCATATCTCAGCAAGGCCGATCAATGGTGCAGGCAACGCGGTCGAGGCGCGTTTGAGCGCCATTTGTTAGTCGAGTACCTGTTGGCGTTCGAGTGTCAGATGGCGGGGCCGAGCAGGTCGTCGGCATCCTTGATGACGTAGCCGTAGCCCTGTTCGGCAAGGAACCGCTGTCGGTGCGCGGCGTACTCGGCGTCCAGGCTGTCGCGCGAGACCACCGAATAGAAGACCGCACCGCCACCGTCGGCCTTGGGGCGCAGCAACCGTCCGAGTCGCTGAGCTTCTTCCTGGCGTGATCCGAACGTTCCTGAAACTTGCACGGCCACACTGGCTTCGGGCAGGTCGATGGAGAAGTTTGCCACTTTGGACACGACCAGCGTCCGGATCTCACCACGGCGGAAGCCGTCGAAGAGGGCTTCGCGCTCGGCGTTCTTGGTCGACCCCTGGATCACCGGCGCGTTCAGTTCGGCGCCCAGCTCGTCGAGCTGGTCGAGGTACGCGCCGATCACCAGGGTCGGCTCGTCCGGATGCCGTTCCAGGATCGACTTCACCACAGCGATCTTGGTGTGCGCGGTGGCGCACAACTTGTACCGCTCGTCCGGTTCGGCTGTCGCGTAGAGCATGCGTTCGTTGTCCGTCATCGTGACGCGGACCTCGATGCACTCGGCCGGCGCGATCCAACCCTGCGCCTCGATGTCCTTCCACGGCGCGTCGTAACGCTTGGGGCCGATCAACGAGAAGACGTCACCCTCGCGCCCGTCCTCGCGGATCAGGGTGGCCGTGAGGCCGAGGCGTCTGCGGGACTGCAGATCGGCGGTCATCCGGAACACCGGTGCGGGGAGCAGGTGCACCTCGTCGTAGACGATCAGGCCCCAGTCGCGGCTGTCGAACAGTTCCAGGTGCTTGTACTCGCCCTTGGTTCTGCGCGTGATCACCTGATACGTCGCGATGGTGACGGGACGGATCTCCTTGCGTTCCCCGGAGTACTCGCCGATCTCGTCCTCGGTCAGGGACGTCCGCGCGACCAGCTCGCGCTTCCACTGCCGGCCGGCCACGGTGTTGGTGACCAGGATCAGCGTGGTGGCGCCGGCCTTGGCCATGGCGGCCGCACCGACCAGGGTCTTCCCGGCCCCGCACGGCAGCACGACGACACCGGATCCGCCATCCCAGAACGAGTCGGCGGCCATCTGCTGGTAGTCGCGCAGCTGCCAACCGTCCTGCTGCAGATCGATCGGGTGGGCCTCGCCATCGACGTAACCGGCGAGGTCCTCGGCCGGCCAGCCGATCTTCAGCAGCATCTGCTTGACCCGGCCCCGCTCGCTGTTGTGCACGATCACGGTGTCGTCGTCGAGCCGGGCGCCGAGCATGGGTGCGATCTTCTTGTTCCGCAGCACCTCTTCGAGGACGGCGCGGTCGAAGCTCACCAGCGTCAGGCCGTGCGCCGGATGTTTGACGAGCTGCAGGCGGCCGTAGCGGCCCATGGTGTCGACGATGTCGACCAGCAGCGGTTGCGGCACGGCGTAGCGCGAGTACGTCACCAGGGCATCGACGACCTGCTCGGCGTCGTGCCCGGCAGCTCGTGCGTTCCACAGCGCCAGCGGGGTGATGCGGTAGGTGTGGATGTGTTCGGGGGCGCGCTCGAGCTCTGCGAACGGCGCGATCGCGGCGCGCGCCGCGCCGGCCTGCTCATGGTCGACCTCGAGCAGCACCGTCTTGTCGGACTGCACGATCAGCGGGCCGTCGGTCACGCGGCACCTCGGTGATAAGTCATCCCACCTATTATCCGGACTCGGCGGACACGACCGATGTCACCCGGTGGATCGCGAACTCGCGGACCCGCCCCGACGCGGGGTCGTAAGCGGTCAGTTGCCCGCCGCGGACATTGATCGGGGCCACTACCCGCTGGGTCGCCACACCCGCCGGATCGACGTAGCCGATGACCACCGACTGCTGATGGTGGGCCGCGTGCTGCAGTTCCGAGATGGCCGCGGCCGGATCCAATCGCAGGCCCGACGGCGGCGCCGACGCGACCTTGCGCAGCACCGCGACGATCGCGGCCAGCGTCTGATCGGTGGGCGCCGCGTTGTGCCGATATCCGCGGCGCCGCCCGGGCGACGGGACGCGGGCGCCGCGGCTGCGCAGATCCACGACCGTGCCGGTCGTGTCCTCGGCGGCCGGTGCGAACCCGGCGCTGCGCAGCGCGTGGAGCACCTCGCTGATCGGCGCCTGGGACACCGCCACGGTGGGCGCCAGCACGCGCAGCTCGACCGACTCGGTGGCCGGTGCCGCCACCGCCTGGGCCAGCAGCGCGGCGTCCTCGCAGCGAACGAACGCCGACGCCATCCCGACCCGCAGTTGCCCGTGGCGTCTCGCCACGTCGTCGATCAGATATGTCAGCGCTTGCGGCACTGGTGTTTTCGAATGCCGGTTGAACAGCGCGTGCAGCTCGCCGGCGGTGTTGCCGGTGTCGAGCGCGCGCCGCACCGAAGCCTCGTCGATGCGGTAGACCATGGCCGCGCCGGCCGACTCGACGGTGGCGACCGCGGCCAGCTGCTCGGCCAGCGCACGTTCCAGCGGGCCGGGAACCACCACCGTAAGGTCGGCCTGCAGCAGGAAATGGTCGATCGGCGCCGGAAGGACTTTCTCCATCGCGGCGATGACCGCGTGCTCATCGTCGCCGGCGAGCAGGCGCCGGATCGGGGAAGCAACCGCGCCGCGGCCCACCGCCCCGACAGCATGGGCCTCGGTCAGCATGTCGGCGACAGGGCCGGGTTGCAGCCGTACCGCCCACCGCGGCCGCTTCCAGACCATCGCCTGCGAGGCGGTGCCCGCATCCACGCCTGAGCCCGGCGGCAGCTCGGCGAGGATATCGAGCATCAGCCGGCGGTCCAGCGGCGCCGCCGTCGAGAACAGCGAATCCGACAGCGCCGCATACGGTTTGTTGTCGGGCCCGCGGGTACCCACGAGGCTGGGGCGGCCAGGAAGCTCAAGCCAGGCCGACACCACGAGATGCCATTTCGCGGCGGTGGGAGATTCGACGAATCGATCGAATGCCACGGTCGGTGCCCAGTGCGATCCCGCGCCGTCGTCGGGTTCGGGTTCCGGCATCCCCGGTGCGACCAGCCCGGCGGCCGCACTGACCTCAAGGATCAGGCCCAGCCGGCGTTCGTCGATCCCGGTGTTCTTGGTCAACCGCTTGACCTCGCGCACCCCGAGTCCACCGCTGCGCAGCTCGGGAACCGGTGCGGCGCTGAGTGATTCGAGGACCACTTCGATCTCACGCAGGAAGTCGATCGCCGCGCCCGCGGCGACGGCGTCCACGTCGGCGGCTGTCGTCGTCGTCACGGTCGGATCGGGAGCGGACAGACTCACCGGGCCCGGCTGCTCACCACGGAGCACCTGCCCGACCAGGCGGGGGAGGATGACGGTGTCGTCGTCGAGGCGGCGCAGCAGCCCCGCGGTCAACAGCCGCTGAACCGGGCGCTGCGCCGGCGTTCCCGGCATCGCGTCGCGGGTCCGGCCGATCGGCGAGCCCTCCAGCAGCTTGTCGAGCAGATCGCGTGCGGCGTCGTCCATCGATTCGAGCGCAGCGGTGACCTCGGAGCCGGTCTGCGTCGCGCTCTCCTGGGTGACCTGCCCGGGGTACCACGGCAGACTCGACGCCGCCTCGGCGACGACCCGCAGCGCACCCTCGCCCTGCAGGTCACCCCAGACCAGGGCGCGCGCGGCCAGGTCATCGACCGCGGCGCGCAGATCAGCGGCGGCCACGCGCTCGCCGAGGACCTCGGCCAGGTCTGAGAACGTCGCAGCGGTGGTTTCGGCGTGCACGCTAAGCAGCGCGTCGAGCACCGCCAGGTGCAGAAAGTCCAGATCGTCGGTGGCGACTTTCACCGACTGACGTGCGGCGGCGCGCGCCGCCAGCGCGGCGACGGTGCCCGGCGGAGGCTGGGTCAGATCCGGCCGCAGACGCAGCAGCTGGATCAGCCGCTCGTCGTCCAATTCCGCCAACCAGGTGCCCAGCGGCACACCTGGACTCTTCACGCTCATTGCTGACCAGCGTAAAGGAGCCTCCCGACCTCGCCAGCCGCCGAGTCGTTTGCCACAATGTCAGCGTGGCTGATGACAAGAAGAACCGATACGTCGACCCGGGTTGGCCCACGACGGACCCCGATGACCACGCGGTCAGCGAGCTTGCCACCGACCGCACCGGTGCACTGTCACCGTTCGGCGACGTGACGTTCCCGCTGCCCGCCGACGAACTGCCCTTCATCCAGGCCGTCACCGTCATCAACAAGTAGCGGTGCGCTCCGGGTGAGTGAAGGCCTCTCGCATCTCGACGAGACCGGCGCGGCTCACATGGTCGACGTCACGGCCAAGGACGCCACCAAGCGTGTGGCCGTGGCTGCCGGCACCGTGCACACCCGGCCGGACGTGGTTGACATGATCACCTCCAACGGCCTGCCCAAAGGCGACGCGCTGGCGACGGCCCGTGTCGCGGGGATCATGGCGGCGAAGAGAACCAGCGATCTGGTGCCGCTCTGCCACCCGTTGGCGATCACCGGCGTGGACATCGATTTCACCGTCGGCGGTGACGACGATCCCGGTGCGGTCGCGATCACCGCGACTGTGCGCACGACGGACCGCACCGGGGTGGAGATGGAAGCGCTCACCGCGGTCACCGTCGCCGCGCTGACCGTCTACGACATGATCAAAGCCGTCGATCGTGCCGCCTCCATCGACGATGTCCGTGTGGTGCGCAAAGAAGGCGGCAAGACGGGGACCTGGGTCAGATGACGCGGTCGGGCCTGGTGGTCATCGCGTCGACCCGGGCATCCGGCGGTGTGTACGAAGACCGGTGCGGTCCGGTCCTCGTGGGCTGGCTCAACGGCCGGGGGATAAACACCCCGCCTGCGACCGTCGTCGCCGACGGCGCACCCGTGGACGCCGCGCTGCGCAGTGGGCTCCGAGAGCAACCGGATGTGATCCTGACCTCCGGCGGAACCGGTATCTCGCCGACCGACGCCACCCCGCAGATCACCTCGGCGCTGCTGGACTACGAGATCCCGGGCCTGGCCGATGCGATCAGACGATCAGGACTTCCGAAAGTTCCGACATCGGTGCTGTCGCGCGGCGTCTGCGGTGTCGCGGGCCGCACGCTCATCGTGAACCTGCCCGGCTCACTCGGCGGCGTCAAAGACGGTCTCTCCGTTCTCGCCGAGGTTCTCGACCACGCCCTCGACCAACTCCAAGGCAAGGATCATTCCCGATGACCACCGTGCTGCGGGCCGCGCTGACGGAACAGTCCATCGATACGACAGAGCACGAGCGGCTGGTGGTGCATGAGGCGGCGGGCGCTGTGGTCACCTTCGCCGGCGTGGTGCGTGACCACGACGGCGGTCGGACGGTGACCCGGTTGGAGTACTCGTCGCATCCGTCCGCCGAGCAGACACTGGCCGACGTGGCCGCCGAGATCGCCGCCGCGAGCCACGGAGTCCGTGCCATCGCTGTCAGCCACCGGGTGGGCACCCTGCAGATCGGGGATGCCGCGCTCGTCGCCGCGGTGGCCGCAGACCACCGCGGCGCGGCCTTCGAGACATGCGCACGCCTGGTCGACCGGGTCAAAGAACGGCTACCGGTGTGGAAGCACCAGTTCTTCGCCGACGGCACGGACGAATGGGTGAATTCCGCCTAGCCTCAGGCGGGCGGCACCACCGGAGCAGGCGCGGGCGCGCCCGGGGCGGGCGCGGGAGCCGGAGCAGGCGCGGGAGACGGGGCAGGCGCCGGACCCGCCAGCGGTGCGACCGGAGCATTCGGTGCCATGCCACCGGGGTCCGGCGTGGTCAGCGGTCGCTGGGTCAGGGCCAGCAGCGCGTCCGCGCCCGAGATCTCCTGGGTCTGGATCGCGTGCCAAATCTCCTTGAGATACGTGACGTTCGGGCTCTGCGCAGGTCCCTGCGGTGCCATCGCGGTGCCTGGCGGGAGGTTCTCGGGGCTGGCCAGGTGCGGAACCTCGGTGGGAACGGCAAGCTCGCCGCTGATCGCCTGGTTGGCGAGGTCGTAGGCCGGCGCCGGCACATTTACGGCACCGAGCGGAGCCAGCGGGTCGGGGGCCGGTGCGGCGACGGCGACCGGTGCGGGGACAGGCACCGGCACCGGCGCCGGCGGCAGGGCCGGGTCGGCGGGAGCCGGCTGCAGCGGCGCATCGACACCGAGGGACCACAACTGCGGCTGCTCGGCGGGCACCGGAGCGGCGTCCCAGTTGGCCGCGGCGATGATTGCGCTCGGCGGCGCGTCGACCGGTGCCGGCGGCACAGGTGCGTCAATGGGAGCGACGTTCACCACGTCGACGGCCGGGGCGGGGGCCGGAGGCAGGACCTCCGGAGCCGGCGGCAGCGGGGCGGGAGCCGCGAGCGCGTCCGCCGGAGGCGCCGGTGCGGGTTCGGGTGCGGGCGGCATCGGCGCGGGAGCCGAGAGCGGATCGATCGGCGCTGGTGCGGGTGGCAGCACCTCGGGGGCGGGCGGCAACGGCGCCGGGGCGGCCAGCGCGTCGAACGGAGCCGGGGCAGGCGGCGCAGGCGGGGCGAACGGGTCGAGGGGCGGCGGGGGAGGCGGCAGCATCCCGTCGAGGCCGACCGGTGCGACCGGGGCCGGTGGTTCATCGACGACGTTGCGTGGCGTTGCGGCGGAGAGCGGCCCGCCGCACGTCGGCCAT
Organism: Mycobacterium sp. SMC-8; assembly: GCF_025263565.1. Lineage (NCBI taxonomy): Bacteria > Bacillati > Actinomycetota > Actinomycetes > Mycobacteriales > Mycobacteriaceae > Mycobacterium > Mycobacterium sp. SMC-8. The sequence goes on along the minus strand of NZ_CP079865.1, from coordinate 472,674 downwards.
GCACCCTTGCCCTGCGAAGCCAGGACACGCTCGGCGACGGCGATCTGCTCTTCCTTGGTGGCCAAGTGCGCGGCCGGGGCGAACTCGCCGCCGCCGTGACCGGACCAGGTGCTCGGCGCGAACTGCAGACCACCCTGGTAGCCGTTGCCGGTGTTGATGGCCCAGTTGCCGCCCGACTCGCAGCGGGCGACCTGGTCCCACTCACCGTCCGTCGCCGCTCCGGCCTGGCCGGCCAGCGCGATGCCGCCACCTCCGATGACTGCTCCGGTGAATGCGATCTTCGCGACGTTTACAGCAGATGAAGCGGGCTTGCGGTGCCGTCCACTCATAAGTGCGTGTGGTCCTCTCTGAAGCGCCCGCGAGGTCAGCTGTCGGGTTCGGGCTGGAGAGGTTGCCCGGCCGGCGTCGTCGAAACGGCGACGGCTTCACCCCAAGGAACCGAACGGTTCCTGGTCCTTCTATGTCGGTGGACCGGTGGGTCCCCCGCCTCCATCCAAGTTGTATCTCGTTGTCCCCGCGCACCAACGGATGGAGCTCGGCGCAATTGGTGTGCGGCAGGCCGGTCAGATGTGGGGGGCGATCGGCCTGGTTCAAGACGGTAACGGCTCGTCTGGGCCGCGTCACCTTTTGCTCACCGCCGTGTGTCCGCCGACGGCAAATACTAAAAAAACTCTAAAAGACCAGGAACGACCGTTATTCCTGCAGGTGCCATACCGCGCAACCGTGCCGTAGCCATCCCGTGACCATTCCGTGATGTGACGCAAATCACGGATTAGATTTATGTGCGCGTGAAGTCAGCCGCCGGCGAACGGGGGGAGAACATCGACGGTCTGCCCGTGGCGGAGTTCAGAATCCATGTCGCGCACCGCAACTCCGTCGAGCAGATAGGAACACCGCGCCAGGACCCGGGCCAGGCCGGCGTCCCTGGCCTTCAGAAGGTCCACGAGGTGTGCCACCGTGCCGGCGGGGCCGACGTGCAGCAGCTCCGATTCCGTGCCTGCCGCCGCGCGGGCTGCGGCGAAGTAGCGGACGGTGACCCGTGCCTCGGCGTCAACAGTCATCGCTCATCCGCCGATCGCGCTCATCGGACGGTCGGGTTGCACGAAGCCGGGGTCATTGATGCCGTGACCGGCGGCTTTCGTCCACATGGCCGCCCGCCACGCACTCTCCAGCGCGGCGTCGTCCGCGCCGGAACGCAGCAGTACCCGCAGGTCGGTTTCCTCACGTGCGAACAGGCAATTGCGGACCTGCCCGTCGGCGGTGAGCCGGGTGCGGTCACAGGTCGAGCAGAACGCGCGGGACACCGACGCGATGATGCCGATGTGACCTGCCACGCCGGCGCCGTCGCGCACCTGCCAGAGCTGAGCCGGCGCCGACCCCCGTGGTCGTGGATCGGGTGTCAGCGTGAAGTGAGCGCTCAGCGCGCCGAGGATGTCGTCGGCGGTGAGCACACGGTCGCGTGCCCACGAGTGCCCGGCGTCGAGAGGCATCTGCTCGATCACGCGCAGCTGGTAGCCGTTGTCGACGCAGAACCGCGCCAGCGACACCACGTCATCCAGGCCGGTCACCGGGTCGAGGACGGCGTTGACCTTTACCGGACGCAGGCCGGCGTCCTTGGCCGCACGTAGACCGGCCACCACATCCGAGAACCGGTCGCGTCGCGTGATCGCGGCGAACCGGGCCGGGTCGACGGTGTCGAGGGAGACATTGATGCGGTCGAGTCCGGCGGCCTTCAAAGCTTCGGCACGTCTGGCCAACCCGATGCCGTTGGTCGTCAACGTGATCTCGGGGCGTGGCCGCAACGCGGCGGTCGCTGCGACGATGTCCTCCAGGAACGGCACCACCAGGGGTTCGCCGCCGGTGAACCGGACGCTGGTGATGCCGAGCCGCGTGACGGCGATGCCCAATAGCCGGATCAACTCGTCCGGGTGAAGCTTCGCGTCGGCCGGGAGCCAGTCGAGCCCCGCGGCCGGCATGCAGTAGGTGCAGCGCAGGTTGCACAGATCGGTCAGCGACACCCGCAGGTCGGTCGCGATCCGGCCGAAGGTGTCGATCAACGGGCCCTCGGCGGGGGCCGGAGACGATGGCCGGTGCACCGACGGCACGCCGAGTGCGACAACGGTCACGGCACCGCTCCGACGATCCGACCGTGCGCCTGGTCGACGGGCACGATCTCCTTGCCCAGGGGCATCAACGACACCGGGATCAGCTTCAGGTTGGCCAGGGCGAGCGGGATGCCGACGATCGTGATGGCCATCGCGATCGCGGTGGTGATGTGGCCGATGGCCAGCCACACACCGGCGACGATGACCCAGATGACATTGCCGATCAGTGCGCCGGGGCGCGGGCCCGGCTTTTCGACGATGGTGCGGCCGAACGGCCACAGCGCATAGGCCGCGATACGCAGCGAGGCGAACCCGAACGGGATCGTGACGATCAGGACGAAGCAGATGAGCGCGGCGAGGAGGTAGCCGAGTGCCAGCCACAGGCCGCCGAAAATCAGCCAGATGACATTCAGGATTAATCGCATAGCAGTCGATTCGTCTTCCTTCTGCGGTGACTCGCAGCCTACCGACATAAGGGGATGCTGGCTGTGCTGCGGTCCGAGTAGGATCTCCCGGGACGCGTCCCGACGCAGGCGGGACGCTTACTTTATGTACCCCTACAGGTACAGACATCTATCGGCTCAGACAGACAGCAGGTGAGACCAGTGCCGACCGGCCGGGTGAAGTGGTACGACGCGGAGAAGGGCTTCGGGTTCCTCTCGCAGGAGGACGGCGAGGACGTGTACGTGCGGTCCTCGGCGCTGCCCGCCGGTGTCGAAGGCCTCAAGGCCGGTCAGCGGGTCGAGTTCGGCATCGCGGCGGGGCGCCGCGGGCCGCAGGCGCTCAGCCTCAAGCTCATCGACCCGCCGCCGAGTCTGACCCGCACACGCCGCGAAGCCGCGGCTGCCGAGCACAAGCACACACCCGACGAGCTGCACGGCATGGTCGAGGACATGATCACGCTGCTGGAGAGCGCCGTGCAGCCGGAACTGCGCAAGGGTCGCTACCCGGATCGTAAGGTCGCCCGCAGGGTCTCTGAGGTGGTCAAGGCGGTCGCCCGCGAGTTGGACGCGTAAGGCGCGCGCCGGACCCTGCACGCGGCCGCCGACCTTCGGGCCACGCTCTGCGGGAATGCCGTTTCGGCGGTCGGGGATTGGCGCATTGGGTATGACTGAGCCATGAGTTATGTCGCCGACCCGTCGAGTTCCGGCGGAGAGTTCAGCCGGGACACCGAGTACATCTCGACGCGGATCACCGCCGACGGTCGGGACGGATACCCGGTCGAACCGGGCCGGTACCGGCTGATCGTGGCCAGGGCATGCCCGTGGGCGAACCGCACCATTATCGTGCGTCGGCTCCTCGGACTGGAGGACGCTCTTTCCATCGGCTTCTGCGGACCCACCCATGACGAACGCAGCTGGACCTTCGACCTCGATCCCGACGGTGTGGATCCGGTGCTGGGAATCCACTATCTGCGCGATGCCTACAACAAGCGCATTCCGGACTACCCGAAGGGCGTCACAGTGCCCGCGATCGTGGAGGTCGCGACCGGGCAGGTGGTCACCAACGACTTCCCGCAGATCACGCTGGACTTCTCAACGGAGTGGACCGCCCACCACCGCGAAGGAGCCCCGGAGCTCTACCCCGAACCCCTGCGCGACGAGATCGACGAGGTTGCCCAGCGCATCTACACCGAGGTGAACAACGGTGTGTACCGGTGTGGGTTCGCAGGATCCCAGCGCGCCTACGAGAAGGCTTATGACCGGCTGTTCACCGCGCTGGACTGGTTGTCCGACCGCCTGGCCGAACGGCGGTATCTGGTCGGGGACACCATCACCGAAGCCGACGTTCGCCTGTTCACCACGCTGGCGAGATTCGACCCGGTGTATCACGGCCATTTCAAGACCAACCGCAGCAAGCTGTCGGAGATGCCGGTGCTGTGGGCCTACGCGCGGGACCTGTTCCAGACCCCGGGATTCGGCGACACCACCGACTTCGTGCAGATCAAGCAGCACTACTACATCGTGCATTCGGACATCAACCCCACCGGTGTCGTGCCGAAGGGGCCGGATCTGTCGAACTGGTTGACCCCGCATGGTCGAGAAGCCCTGGGAGGCAGACCGTTCGGCGACGGAACCCCGCCCGGACCGACCCGTGAGGGTGAGCGTGTGCCGGAGGCGCACTCGGCCGGCTGACGCGAATCGGTGCGGCTAGCCCTGCTGCCACACCGTGCGCACCGACCACTCGGCGTGCGGCACCGGGAATTCGTTGCCGTCCTGGTCGCGGACCAGGGTCGGCAGCTGCACCGCGAATCCGGTGAGTCGGCCGCGCTGCGCGTCCACGGTCGGGATCGTCACCGCCAGTCGGCTGCCGGGGCGGAACTCCTCGACGAGATCCGCGTCCTCATAGGCGCGGATCAGCACCCATGGCGCCTGGCTGATGTCGGCCGGAATGGACAACTGCACGGGGTCGCGGCCGATGACCCGCAGCTCACCTTGATCGGCGGGGACGACGCAGTCGGTCGGGTTGAGCACCTCGCAGAAGCGGTACGGGCCCACCCGGGCCAGCTGTCCGTGCGAGTACGCCGAGATCTCGGGGAGTTCCGGTGCGTGGTCGCGCGCCCGCTGCCAGACGAAAACGCCGGTACCGATCGACGAGAGCAGGGCCACCGCTGCGAGAACAGCGACAACACGTTTCACTCCTGGGTCACCACCGCATCCGTCCGTACGCCTTCCTGTTCTGCCAGCACCGGCCGGTTGCCGCCGAAGCCCGGTACCAGTGACTCGCCACGATAGCTCAGCACGGTTTGGGCCAGTCCGAGGATCAGGATCGCGGTGATGGTGGTGAAGCCCGCATACAGGTCGGTGTAGATCAGCACGCCGGTCGCGCCACCCGCGACCCAGGCCAGCTGCAGCAGGGACTCCGACCGTCCGAACGCCGACGCGCGTGACTCCTCGGGCAGGTCGTCCTGCAGGGAAGCATCCAGTGACGCCTTGGCGATGGCGCTGCAACCGGAGGTGATCAAGGTCGCGACCGCCGCGACCAAAAGATTCCCGGTCAGCGCGGTCACCAGGGCCGCCGCGGTGACCGCCACTGCGCACCGCACGACCAGCCGCGCGGGATGGCCGACTTTGAGCCGAGCCGCGGTGAAATTGCCCGCGAAGTTCCCGACGGCCGCCGCGGCGCCGATCATCCCCAGGATCCGCAGCTGCTCCCAGCCGCCGGCGTCGTGGGCCTTCGCGACGAACGCCGGGTAGAGGAACAGGAAGCCGACCATCACCTTGATCGTGCAGTTGCCCCACAACGACGTGATGATGTTGCGGCCAAGCGGTTGGCGGGCCCGGGTGACGCCGCCCCCGTGCGGCGGGCGGCGGAGCGGGTCGGTGTGGTCGGTCTGGCCGTGATAGCTCAAGGTCGCCGGGACCTCACCCTCGGTGACCTCGACCCATTTCGGGATCCGCATGGACAGGACCGCACCGCCGATGGTCACCGCGACCACGATGTAGAGCGCGCCGGGCATCTGGAACAGCTGGAATCCCCATTCGGCGGCCGCTGCGATGCCGCCGCCGACCAGGGTGCCGCCCAGCAGACCGAACGTCGTCAAGCGCGAGTTCACCCGGACCAGGTCGATCGATGGTGGCAGCACTCGTGGCGTCACCGCGCTGCGCAACACCGAGAAGGACTTGGAAAGCACCATCATCCCGAGCGCACACGGATAGAGGACCCACGACGGGAAGCTGCCGGTCGCACTGTCGAAGTTGGCGATGAGCACCACGGCGAGCACAGTGCGCAGGGCGAACGACGCAGCCAACGCGACCCGGCGGCCGTGTTGCAGGCGATCCAGAGCGGGCCCGATCAGCGGAGCGATCACGGCGAACGGAGCGATCGTTATGAGCAGGTACAGCGCGACGCGGCTCTTGCTCTCACCGGAGGCCGCCGCGAAGAACAGGGTGTTGGCCAGCGCCACGGCCATGGCGGCGTCGACCGCGAAGTTCGCGACCACCGGCCAAGTAAGTGCCGTCAGCCCCGACTTGTCGGCGCCGTCGGCGGTCGCGGCCCGGTGCACCAGGCCGTACATTTTGGAGCCCATCTCGCGGCTGCGCTGCGCAGCCACCCGGGTGACCGTGACCTTTTCTCCGTTACGTCCGGGGGGCGGGTCGTCATAGCGGTCGTGATGGCGGGCGCTCTCGTCGAGTGGGGGCAGCCAGCGGTTCCCGCCCTGATTCGGCGAATAGGGCCGCCCCCGTGCGGCGCCGCGGTGACCTGGACGCATGGTCGGTTCGCTCGGGTAGTTGGCCATCCCCGGGTGTTCGCCCGCAGGCGGACGCGGCGGGTAGTAGCGTCCACCCTGCTGACCGTCAGGGTCCCGGTGGTCACGCCGCGGTCCGGTCACGCCGTCGATTCTCCCCTATGGGGACGACAGGGGCCGCGCAGCCGACCGGTGTGGCTGGCCTTCGCCCGGCTCAGGCAGTATTGGAGGCGATGGACAGCATGACCGAACCCGACCCGCAGGCCGCCGTACCGGGTGCCGAGGTCGACCCGCCGGCGGTCGAGAGCCCCGGGCCCGAGCTTGAAGCGGTGCTGCTCGGCGCTGTGGAGGCGGCGCGTGCAGCGATCGTGGAATACAGCGGCGAGGACACCGTGGGTGAATACCTCGGCGCGGGTTTCGAGGACCCGAGTTCGGCCACCCATCGCTTCCTCGCGGAGATGCCGGGGTATCGCGGCTGGCAGTGGGCCGTCGTTGTCGCCGCGTGTCCCGGCGCCGAGCGCGCCACGATCAGTGAGGTCGTCCTCGTGCCCGGCCCGACCGCACTGCTCGCGCCCAAATGGGTGCCGTGGGACGAACGGATCCGGCCGGGTGACCTCGGGCCGGGTGACCTGCTGGCTCCGCCTGCCGATGATCCCCGACTCGTTCCGGGTTACACGGCCACCGGCGATCCGCAGATCGACGAGGTCGCGGTCGAGGTGGGTCTCGGACGTCGCCAGGTGTTGAGTCTGTGGGGCCGCAACGACGCCGCCCAGCGCTGGCACGACGGCGACTACGGGCCGGGCACGCCGATGGCCCGGGGCACCCGGCGCGTGTGCCGGGACTGCGCCTTCTACGTACCGCTCGGCGGTTCTCTCGGCGGGCTGTTCGGCGTGTGCGCTAACGAGTACGCCGCCGACGGGCACGTGGTCGACGCCGAGTACGGGTGTGGTGCGCACTCGGATACGCCGGCTCCCGGCGGCAATGGGTCGCCGCTGTTCGATCCGTACGACGACGGGGTCCTCGATCTCGTCGAGCGCAGCGAGTAGTCGGCCCGGAGCGCAGCGAGTAGTCGGCCCGGTCAGCGCTCCGCGGCGGTCTTGATGCGCGTCAGCGATGCGTTCATGCCTTCGATGAGTTCCTGCTCGAAGTTCGGGACGCCGCCCATGAACTTGCCGACCAGAAAATTCGACACCGCCGTCGTGCCGTTCTCGGCGTGCCGGGTCTCGACCAGCCGGGTGCCGGCTTCCGTCGGCTCCAGTTCATAGCTCCATACGGTGTGGTTCTCGTTGACCCGGAACGCCAGCTTCTTTTCGGGGATGAACTCGGTGATCCGGCAGGTGGTGGGCCAGAACAGGAGTCCGCGCCTGTTGAAATTCACGGTGCGGGCACCCTGGCGCAGCTGGCCGACCGGCTTCATCAGGCGGCACTGCGGGCTCCACTGCGGCATCTTGCTCAGATCCGAGACGAGCGCCCAGACCTTGGACACCGGCGCGTTGATGTCGACCTCGGCCTGCAAAACCGGCGCTGCCATCGAATTCCTCCTACGTCAAACCGCGTTGAGCGCCGCGGTGTCCGCGGCGCACCGCGTGACGTTGCCACAGAAATATCGTCGTGCCAAGCACTCCGACGCCGAGGCCGGCGACGGTGACCGGACGCCACTCGTGCAGAGCGCCGACCGTGAACGCCAGCACGGCGGCGATCAGCCATCCGCACGCGATCACCACGATGACGGGCCACGGCGTCAGCAGGCCCCCGGGCAGCGGCGGGGGTTGCGGTTCGGAATCGGTGTCCATCGCGTCCAACTTAACGACCACCGCGGGGCGCTGGGTAGTCTCAGCGCTGTGCTCGTCACTGCCTGCCTCGAAACAGCGTGATCGCCAACGGCGTTGAAGTCATCGACGTCAGCGATCCGTCCGACCCGCGACTCGACGACTTCCGTGATCTCAACAGTGTCGACCGCAGACCCGACCTTCCCAGCGGCAAGGGGTTGGTCATCGCCGAGGGTGTGCTGGTGGTACAGCGGATGCTCGCGTCGCGGTTCGTCCCTCGCGCGCTGCTGGGCACCGATCGGCGGTTGGCCGAACTGGGGGCGGACCTCGACGGCATCGGGGCGCCGTTCTACCGGGCGTCGGCGGAGGTGATGGCCGAGGCGGTCGGCTTCCATTTGAACCGCGGGGTGCTGGCGTCGGCCTCCCGGGCCCCCGATCTGACGGTGCCCGAGGTGCTCGCGGGGGCGCGGACCGTCGCCGTGCTCGAAGGTGTCAACGACCACGAGAACCTGGGCTCGGTCTTCCGGAACGCCGCGGGACTGAGTGTGGACGCGGTGGTGTTCGGCAGCGGCTGCGCCGACCCGCTATACCGGCGGGCGGTTCGGGTGTCGATGGGGCATGCCCTGCTGGTGCCGTTCGCCAAGGCCGGCCACTGGCCCGGTGATCTGGAGTTGTTGCGGCAGAGCGGTTTTCGGTTGCTCGCGATGACGCCGGACCCTGAGGTGCAGACCCTCGCCGAGGCGATGTCCGGTCTGGCGGAGCAGCGGGTGGCCATCCTGGTGGGCGCCGAAGGGCCCGGCCTGAAGGAACACACGATGCGGGCCAGCGATGTGCGCGTGCGTATTCCGATGTCGCGCGGTACGGATTCGCTGAACGTCGCAACTGCTGCCGCGCTGGCGTTCTATGAGCGGGATAGGCTCGCCCGGTGAGCGACGAGACGCCGTGGGGGACGGGCCTGACGGTCGCGGTGTTCGTCGCGGCGGTGGTGGCCGCCGCCGTCATCGTGCTCAGCATCGGGCTGATGCGGGTGCACGTGCTGCTCGCTGCGGGACTGAATCTCGTTGCGGTGGGCGGTCTGGCGCCCACGGTCTGGGGTTGGCGCCGTGTGCCGGTGTGGCGCTGGTTCGTGCTCGGGACGGGCGCCGGTGTCGCCGCGGCCTGGATCGCGTTGCTGGCGATCGCCGCCTCGGGTGGGTGAAAAACGTTGCGCGCGTAGAAGCTAGCGCTGGCCGCCGCTGGAACGGACACCGAGCAGGACGTCCTCCCACGCCGGCACGGCGGGCCTGCTCTTGCGGGAGCGGGGGGCCTTGGCCGCCGGTGCGGGCTCAGGCGTCTCGGCGACCTCGGGCGCGGGTTCGGGTTCGGGTGACTCGACCGGGGCAGGTGCCTGGACCTCGTCGGGTTCGCCCAGGGCTAGCTGTGCCACCGCCGCCAGCGGACGCAGTGGGCGCGCGAAATTCGGATCGATCAACTCGGACGCGGCGTCGTCGAACGCGGTGACGGTGCCGCCGTGCGCGCCGGGCGCGTAGCGGAAGTGGGCCACGTTGTCCGACATACCGGCCTTCCAGGCCAACTGCACGGTCCACCGGCCGTCCTCGTTGCGCCAGGCGTCCCAGTCCGCGCCGTCGGGATCCAGTCCGCGGGCAATGAGCGCCGAGGTGACCGTTTCGAGCAGGGTCAGCACCGACGGGCCGTCGGCCAGCACCGGATGCGCAGCGGTGGCCAGTTCGGCCGCGCGGGCGCGCTCCAGCAGCACCGGGTGGGCGAACCGTTCGACGCGGGCGATGTCGACTCCGGCGGCCGCGGCGACCTGTTCGACCGATGCTCCGGCCCTGATCTTCGACTGGATCTCGCGCGGACGCAGCAACGTGGGAACCTCGACATCGATGGTGGTCTGGGCCGATCCGGCGCGGTCACCGCGCACGGCGGCCTTGAGCCGTTCGTCGGAGCGGAGGACGAACTTCTCGTCGGAGTCGCTGGTCTCGCAGATGATGCGTCTGCCGTCGACATCCAGTCCGACGACCTTGAGCTCTCTCATTGCGACCTCCTCCGGGCTTGCGCGAGCCCGATACAGAAGGTGACCCTACTGCGTGATCAATCCGTAACCGGGATGACACGCGGCACGGGGCTACAACCGCTGCACCACCCAGTCGACGCATGCGGTCAGGGCGCTGACGTCGTCGGGCTCGACCGCGGGGAACATCCCGACGCGAAGCTGGTTGCGGCCCAGCTTGCGGTACGGCTCGGTGTCGACGATGCCGTTGGCTCGCAGGATTTTGGCGACGGCGGCGGCGTCCACGTCGTCGGAGAAGTCGACCGTCCCCACCACTTGCGACCGCAGGGTCGGGTCGGTGACGAACGGTGTCGCAAACGAGGCGGCCTCGGCCCACGAGTACAGCCGCGACGATGACTCGGCGGTGCGCTTGGTCGCCCAGTCCAGGCCGCCGTTGCCCAGCAGCCAGTCGATCTGCTCGGCGAGCAGGATCAGCGTGGCGATCGCCGGGGTGTTGTAGGTCTGGTTCTTGAGGCTGTTCTCGATGGCGATCGGCAGAGACAGGAACTCCGGCACCCAGCGACCCGAACCCGCGATGGCCTCCACCCGGGCCAGCGCTGCCGGAGACAGGATCGCCAGCCACAGGCCGCCGTCACCGGCGAAGTTCTTCTGGGGTGCGAAGTAGTAGGCGTCGGCCTGGGTGATGTCGACCGGCAGGCCGCCCGCCGCGGAGGTCGCATCGATCGCCACGAGCGCGTCGCCCGATCCCTCCGGGCGCCCCACCGGGACCGCCACTCCGGTCGAGGTCTCATTGTGTGCCCACGCGATCAGGTCGACCGACGGGTCCGACTGTGGCGCGGGCGCGCTGCCCGCGTCGGCCTTGACGACGACCGGGTCGCCGACGAACGGGTTTTTGGCCACGGCGGAGGCGAACTTGGAGCTGAACTCGCCGTAGGTCAGGTGGAGCGAGCGCTTGTCGATCAACCCGAACGCGGCGGCGTCCCAGAATGCCGTCGACCCGCCGTTGCCGAGGATCACTTCGTACCCGTCGGGCAGGAAGAACAGCTGGCGCAGTCCGTCGCGGACGCGACCGACGAGGTTCTTCACCGGCGCCTGCCGGTGCGAGGTGCCGAACAGGTGGCCGGCCGTGGCGAGGGCCTGCAGCTGTTCCGGCCGGACCTTTGACGGCCCGCAGCCGAATCGCCCGTCGGCGGGCTTGAGATCGGAGGGGATGGTCAGGGAGGGCGAGCTGTCGGCCATGGCGCCAAGCCTAGAACCGGAGCTCAAGCCGGAGAAATTCGGGCACCCGCGGTCTTCGCGCGTCCGCCCGAGGGCCTCTTCGATGTGATGGGGGCCACATGTGATGGGGATAACCAGGTTGACGCACATCCCGGAGAAGACCCTGGTTAATTCATGGGACCGCGGGTACTGTCACTGGACAACGAGCACGAGAATGTAAACCTCACGGGAGGCGGCAATGGCTGTCAAGGAAGCTCGGACGCGCATCATCCGGCGCTGGCGCAAAAACATGGAAATCGGGGACAGCCCGGAAGACAGGGCCTACGTCGAGATGCTGACCACGCTGTCTGAAGGCTCGGTGCGGCGCAATTTCAACCCGTACACCGACATCGACTGGGACTCGCCCGAGTTCGCGGTGACGCCCAACGATGAGCGCTGGATCCTGCCCGGCACCGACCCGTTCGGCAAGCATGAGTGGTACCGGTCCCAGCCGAAGGACAAGCAGATCGCGATCGGCATGTGGCGCCAGGCCAACGTCGCCAAGGTCGGTCTGCATTTCGAGTCGATCCTGATCCGCGGCCTGATGAACTACGCCTTCTGGGTGCCCAACGGGTCGCCGGAGTACCGGTACTGCCTCCACGAGTCGGTCGAGGAGTGCAACCACACGATGATGTTCCAGGAGATGGTCAACCGCATCGGTGCCGACGTCCCCGGCATGCCCCGGCTGCTGAAGTGGCTCTCCCAGTTCATCCCGCTGGCCGCCGGCCCGCTGCCCATCCCGTTCTTCTTCGGCGTGCTCGCCGGCGAGGAGCCGATCGACCACACCCAGAAGAACATCCTGCGCGAGGGCAAGGCGCTGCACCCGATCATGGAGCGCGTCATGGCGATCCACGTCGCCGAGGAGGCCCGCCACATCTCGTTCGCCCATGAATACCTGCGGAAGCGGGTGCCGCACCTGAACCGCCGGCAGAAGTTCCTGCTGTCGCTCAACGTGCCGATCATCATGCGGGTGCTGTGCCAGGCGATCATCGTGCCGCCCAAGTCCTTCTGGCAGGAGTTCGACATCCCGCGTTCGGTGAAGAAGGAGATCTTCTTCGGCACCCCCGTGGCGCGGCAGTTCCTGCGCGACATGTTCGGCGATGTCCGGATGCTGTGCCACGAGACCGGTTTGATGAATCCGTTCGCCAAGCTGATGTGGCGAATCTGCAAGATCGACGGACCGCCGAGCCGGTACCGCAGCGAGCCCGCGCGTCAGCACGTCGTGAGCGCCGCCTAGGGCCCGGAAGTCCCACGTCATGCCTCATGTGATCACCCAGTCGTGCTGCAGCGACGGGTCCTGCGTCTACGCCTGCCCGGTCAACTGCATCCACCCGACCCCGGACGAGCCCGGCTTCGCGACCGCCGAGATGCTCTACATCGACCCGGTGGCCTGTGTGGATTGCGGGGCCTGCGTGTCGGCCTGCCCGGTCGGCGCCATCGCCCCGGACACCCGGCTCCAACCCGAGCAGCTTCCCTTCGTCGAACTCAACGCCGCGTTCTATCCGAAGCGCGACGGCAAGCTGCCTCCGACGTCGAAGCTGGCGCCGGTACAGGAAGCTCCGGTCGTGCGTCCGAGAGCCGGGGGGCCGCTCACGGTCGCGGTGGTCGGGTCGGGCCCGGCGGCGATGTACGCGGCCGACGAGTTGCTCACCCAGACGGGGGTGCGGGTCAACGTCTTTGAGAAGTTGCCGACGCCGTACGGTCTGGTCCGTGCCGGTGTCGCACCGGATCACCAGAGCACCAAGCGGGTGACGAACCTCTTCGACAAGATCGCTGCGCGTGCGGGTTTCACGTTCTACCTCAATGTCGAGGTGGGCTCGGACATCACCCACCACGAACTGCTCGCCCATCATCACGCCGTGCTCTACGCGGTGGGCGCCCCCGACGACAAGCGCCTGCAGGTCGACGGCATGGACCTCGCCGGCACCGCAACGGCCACCGAGGTGGTTGCGTGGTACAACGGCCACCCCGAATTCGCGGGTCTGCCGGTCGATCTGAGCGGTGAGCGTGTCGTGGTCATCGGCAACGGCAACGTCGCCCTGGACGTGGCCCGCATCCTGACCACCGACCCGGATGTGTTGGCGCGCACCGACATCGCCGAGCATGCGCTGGACGCGCTGCGGGACTCCCGCGTCCAGGAGGTGGTGATCGCCGCCCGGCGGGGGCCGGCGGCCTCGGCGTTCACGCTGCCGGAGTTGATCGGGCTGACCTCGACGTGTGAGGTGGTGCTCGACCCGGCCGACCATGAGCTGGTGCTCGCGGCGCTGGCCGAGACCACCGATCCGCTGACCCGCAACAAACTCGAAGTCCTGTCCAAGCTCGGCGACGCGACGGCTCCGGTCACCCGGCCGCGCATCCGCCTGGCCTACCAGCTGACCCCGCGTCGGGTGCGGGGCGAGCAGCGCGCGGCAGGCGTCGAGTTCGTCGTGACCGGCACCGACGAGACCCGCGACATCGAGGCGGGTCTGGTGCTCACGTCCATCGGCTACCGCGGCAGACCGATTCGCGGGTTGCCGTTCGACGACGCAACCGCCGCGGTGCCCAACGCGGGCGGCCGGGTGATCGACCCCGAGACGGGCGCACCGGTACGCGGCAGCTACGTGGCCGGCTGGATCAAGCGCGGACCGACGGGTTTCATCGGCACCAACAAGTCCTGTGCCGCCGAAACCGTGCGCAATCTGGTCGCCGACTACAACGACGGTCTGCTCACCGACCCCGTCGAGAAACCCTCAGCGCTGCGGCGTTTCGTCCGCGGCAGGCAGCCGGCTGTCATCGACGCCGACGGGTGGCACGCCATCGATCAGGCCGAGATCGGGCGTGGGGCCGGGCTGCGTCCGCGTGACAAGTTCACCTCCGTCGCAGAGATGGTGGGTGTCGCCGCGAATGCGTCGGCCCCGCCGGTGCATCAGCGGTTGCTGGCCGGCCTGCGCCGCTGACCGCGCGCACGCCACGGAGTTTGGCCAAACCGCCCCCGGGGTCGCCCGCCGGAGGTATGCAAAGGCATGGGTTCTGCGCAGTTCGTGGGTCGTGTCGGAGGCCTGGCCGTGGCGTTGGGAGTCGGGGCCGCGGTGTTCACCGGATCCGGTGTCGCGTGGGCGAATGAGGATGCCCCGCCGGGAACCACCTCGGAGTCCGATCCGCCGGCGGCAGCGCCGGGCCCGGACACTGAGCCCGGTGCCTCCGGGGACACCGAGGTTGGTGTCGACGGCGATCCGGGCGTGGAGTCCGACGAGGAAGACCTCGGCAGCCCAGAGCCCGGCGAGGAGTCCGGGCAGGATCTAGGCGAGGAGTCCGGCAACGGCCTCGGCGGGGAGGACCCAGGGGAAGACCACTTCGACGGCGGGGATGTCAAGGGCGAAGACGACCCGGTCGACACCGACACGGACACACCGGCCGTCGACGTGGACAAGCGCGGGTACGACGAGCCCGTCGTGGGAATCGAAGAAGACGTTGATGCGGGTCCCGCCGCCACGTTCGACGGCGCTGTGACCTCCGCAGCGGAATTGCCGGAGTCGCCCGGCAACGACGAGGTGGCGCCCGTGGCGGACACCTTCGCCGCCACGGCGTTGACGACGTTCGCGCCGCCGAAGGTGCCGTCTTGGCGGCCGTGGCCGACCGCGTTCGATCTGCGCAGCGTCGTCACCTACGTCGTTGACCTGACCATCAGCTTCGTAGACGCGCTGTTGCGGCCGTTCGCCGCCGGTCCGCCCAGGCCCCCCGCCGACCCGTCCGGCTGGGCTCTGCTGGCCTGGGTGCGACGCGAGTTCTTCAACGGCACACCCGCGCCGGTGGACAATCCGCTTCCGCACACCCAGAGTCTCATCGACGGTGAGGTTCGCATCACCGGCAACATAAGCATCGAGGATCCCGACGGTGACGCCCTGACCTACACGGTGATCGGACGCCCGCACAACGGCGGGACGGTCACCGTCGACGCCGACGGGAACTTCGTGTACCGGCCGATGAACGCGATGGCCGCGGTCGGCGGTACGGACACCTTCACCGTCGCCGTCAGCGACGAGCACGACGGCCTGCACGTGCACGGGCTGTTCGGCTGGCTGCAGTTCGTCCCGGTCCTGGGCAACCTCCTCAATCCCGGCGGTGGGCACGGCCGCACTGTCACCGTCACCGTCTCCGTCTCACCGGTCGAGGGCATCGACCTATCGCTGCCCGACGACTTCCGATGGGGCGTCGCCCATTCCGGGTTTCAGGCCGAAGGCGGACCCGGTGCTCCGGTCGACACCCGCTCGGACTGGTACCGCTGGGTGCACGATCCGTTCAACCGGCTGCTCGGGCTGGTCAAGGGGGTGCCGGAGAACGGGCCGGGCGCCTACGTCTCCTACGCCGATGACGCTGCGCTGGCCCGTGACGAACTCGGCGTGAACACCTTCCGGATGAGCATCGAATGGAGCCGCATCTTCCCGAGTTCGACTGCAGCGGTGAATATCTCCGACGAAGGGGGAGCACTGAGCCCGGCCGACCTCGAGGCGCTCGACGCGCTGGCCGACCAGGACGAGGTGGCCCACTACCGGGCGGTGTTCGCGACGCTGAGGCAGTACGGCCTCGATCCGTTCGTCACCGTCAACCACTTCACGCTGCCGGTCTGGGTGCACGATCCGATCGTCGCGCGACCGCTGATCCAGCTCGGGCTACCGGCGCCGGCGGCGGGCTGGTTGTCCCCGAACACCGCGGAGGAATTCGAGAAGTACGCCGCCTACGTCGCATGGAAATACGGCGACCAGGTCGACAACTGGGCCACCCTCAACGAACCGTTCCCGCCGGTGCTCACCGAGTTCCTGGCGATCCCGTGGGTGGTGCCCAACTGGCCGCCCGGGGTGATCCGACCGGATCTGGCCTCGACGTTCCTGGTGAACCAGGCAATCGGACACGTCGCCGCCTACGACGCGATCCACGCCTGGGACACGACCGCGGCCACCGCGGGAGGGCCGGCGGCGTTCGTCGGCTTCACCCACAACATGATCCCGGCGCGGCCGGCCAATCCGGTCAACCCGCTGGACGTCCAGGCCGCCGAGGCGTGGAACCACTTCTACAACAAGTGGTTCCCGAACGCTGTTATCGAGGGCTGGGTCGACGCGAACTTCGACGGTGTCAAGACCTCCGACGAGATCCACCCCGACATGGCCGGCAAGGTCGACTTCCTGGGTGTGCAGTACTACGGGTCGCAACCGATGGCGGGGTTCGGCGTCGCACCGCTGCCGGGTTTCCCGTTCCTGCGCGGCTTCCCGATCCGCTGCTCGGCACAGGAAGCCACCTGCAGTGACTTCAATCAGCCGACCGACCCCGGTGGTTTCCGAGAGGTGCTCGAGCTCGCGGCGTCCTACGGAAAACCGCTGTGGGTCACCGAGAACGGGATCGCCGACGATGAGGACACCAAGCGGCCCTCCTACATCGTCAACCACGTCGCGGTCGTACAGGATCTGGTGGCCCACGGCACCGACATCCGGGGCTACACCTACTGGTCGTTCGTCGACAACCTGGAATGGGCCGAGGGCTACGAGCTGCAGTTCGGACTGTACGGATCGGACCCGGACACCCCTGAGCTGGAACGGATCCCCAAGCCGGCGAGTATCGCTGCGCTGCGCGGCATCACCACCGGCAACGGGCTGCCGATCGCGTTGCTGCAGAGCTACATCCCGGGCTGACCGCCGTCGGCCATCTGCGCCAGCACCTCGTTCATGTCGACCTCGCGGACCGTCTCGGCCAGTGACCACTGGTGGCCGAACGGGTCGCGCAGCACTCCGTAGCGGTCGCCCCAGAACTGGTCCTCGAGCGGACTGACGACGGTGGCGCCGGCATCGAGTGCCCGCTGGAACCGCCCGTCGACATCAGGGCCGTGCAAGTGGATGGTCACCGACGATCCGCCCAGTGCGGTCGGCGTGCTCGCCTTGCCGTCGTTGAATTCGGGGAAGTCGTCGTTGAGGAAGACCATGGCTCCGTTGATCCGCATGGCGGCGTGGATGAGCTTCCCGCCCGGACCGGGCATTCGGACCATCTCCTCGGCGCCGAAGGCGTTGGCGTAGAAGTCGAGCGCAGCCGCGGCGTCGTCGACGACGAGGTGGGGGACCAGCATGGGTTGGTTGGCTTCGTCTGTCACGGCCATGGTTACTCCTCACGGTGAGTGGACTGCCGGTGCAGACTCCCAGTCGATCAAAAACTCATCGCGGTGACCAGATCACACGACGGAAAAGCCGTCCGGCAGTGCGGCGCGTCCTGTCAGCGCGAGCAGCATCACCGGTCCCTGACCCAGCGCCGCACCGACTCGGCCGGCCAGCGCCGCGGCCTCCGACAGCACCTCGGCGGGTGGTTCGCCGTCGATCCCGACCGCGCGGGCGATGTCGAGGCCATGCACCGCGATCTCGAAGGTCCGGGTGGGCAGATAGCTGCTCAACCGGATGCCCAGGCCGCCGATCACCTCGATCAGCGGGTCGTCGACGGCAGCCACGTCGGCCAGCGCCCGGGACGCCAACGTCTCGACCGCGGCGGCGGGATCGGCGCCGAGATCACGACCCGCCTGCCGGCCGCGTTCGACGACGGCCGCGGCGCCCATGCCCGCGGCATAGGAGTGCATCTTGACGTAGTAGTCCGCCGCGTCGGCGACATCCTCGCGGTGCGCCGGCACCTTCAGATACGTGCTGACCGTGATCAGCGACCGTGACGTGTGGCCGATCAGGTCGCGCACGTTCCACTCGCCCAGACCGGGGTCGTTCCAGCGGTCGTCAGGGATCCGCCTCACCAGGGCCGCGAAATAGTCTGCGGCCGAGGCGAACACTTCACGGGCGGTGGATGTCATCTCCGAGTCAGCAGGTCCCAGCCCTCGACCGATTCCGGGCTGCGCGGTTCGGGGCCGACGTACACCGCCGACGGCCGGACCAGCTTGCCGAGGCGCTTCTGCTCGAGGATGTGGGCGCACCAGCCGGCGGTGCGGCCGCAGGTGAACATCGCGGGCATCATCTTCGGCGGCACCTGCGCGAAGTCCAGGATCACCGCGGCCCAGAACTCCACATTGGTCTCGATCGGGCGGTCCGGCCTGCGCTCCCGCAACTCGGCCAGCGCGGCCTGCTCCAGCGCCGCGGCCACCTCGTAGCGCGGCGCCTGCAGCCGCTGTGCGGTGGCGCGCAGCACCCGGGCACGGGGGTCCTCGGCCCGGTACACCCGGTGTCCGAAGCCCATCAGCTTCTCGTTGCGGTCCAGGATCCCCTTGACCACCGCGCGGGCGTCGCCGGTGCGCTCGGCCTCTTCGATCATCGGGATCACCCGTGCGGGCGCGCCGCCGTGCAGCGGCCCACTCATCGCCCCGATGGCACCTGAGAGCGCCGCGGCCACGTCGGCGCCCGTGGACGCGATGACCCGGGCGGTGAACGTCGAGGCGTTCATCCCGTGCTCGGCGGCGCTGACCCAGTAGGCGTCGATCGCCTCGATGTGCCTCGGGTCGGGTTCACCCTGCCAACGGGTCATGAAACGTGCTGTGACAGTGTCACATTCATCCACGGTGCGCTGCGGTACCGCGGGCTGATAGATGCCGCGAGCGGACTGCGCGACGTAGGAGAGTGCCATCACCGAGGCGCGGGCGAGCTGATCGCGTGCGGTCTCGTCGTCGATGTCCAGGATCGGCGGGTAGCCCCAGATCGGAGCCAGCATGGCCAGTCCGGCCTGCACGTCGACGCGGACGTCGCCGCTGTGGATCGGCAGCGGGAACGGTTCGGCTGGTGGCAGACCGCGGCCGAACCTGCCGTCGACCAGCAGCCCCCAGACGTCGCCGAAGGTGACCCGGTGGGCTACCAGATCCTCGATGTCGACGCCCCGGTAGCGGAGCGCCCCGCCGTCCTTGTCCGGTTCGGCGATCTCGGTTTCGAACGCCACCACGCCCGCCAGCCCGGGGGCGAAATCCTTCGGCACCGCTGTCATGGGCTGATTGTCGCACCACCGTCGGCGGAGCCGACCATTCGGGACCGTCGGCGGAGCCGACCATTCCGCACCGTCGGCGTACCGTCTGGCAGGTGGGCACTTCTGATCACCTGGCGCGGATGCGCGTCGAATATGGATCGGTGGAGAAGGACGGCAGCGACGATCTCGATGCCGACTGGCTGGGCCCGGACCCTTCGACCGGCTGGGTGGATCTGCTCAACCGGTGGATGGCCGACGCCGTGCAGGCCGGCGTCGCAGAGCCCAACGCGATGGTGATCGCCACCGTCGACAGTCAGGGCAGGCCGGTCACTCGCACCGTGTTGTGCAAGAGCGTCGACCAGACCGGAATCTCGTTCTACACGAATTACGCCTCTGACAAGGGCGAGCAGCTCGCTGCCGTGCCGTACGCGTCGGCGACCTTCCCGTGGTACCTGCTGGGCCGGCAGGTCCACGTCCGCGGCGCTGTCACCAAGGTGTCGCCGGAGGAGACGTCCGACTACTGGCGGAAGCGTCCCCGCGGATCGCAGCTGGGGGCCTGGGCCTCACAGCAGAGCCGGCCCGTCGTGTCGCGGGCCGCGCTGATGCGGCAGCTCGAAGACGTCACGAAGCGGTTCGCCGACCTGGAGGAGGTGCCCGTGCCGCCGCAATGGGGCGGATACCTCATCGCCCCCGAGGTCGTCGAGTTCTGGCAGGGGCGGGAGAACCGGGTGCACAACAGGATTCGGGTGCACGACGGCCGGGTGGAACGTCTGCAACCCTGACCCGCCCCGGGCTGCCGGGTCGGGGCCGCCGGCGATCTCCCAACCTGCCATTTTCGCCCTGCAGCCGCCTGCCGACCGTTACCATCCGGGACGTGGGTGAAGCCAGGCGGGAACCGGTTCTCGGTCTGCGCGAACGCAAGAAGCGCAGAACACGTGCCACGCTGATCGACGCCGCTGTGGGCTTGTGCGACCGACAGGGCTTTGACGGCACCACGGTCGACCAGATCGCCGCGATCGCGGAGGTGTCCCCCCGCACGTTCAGCCGCTACTTTGCGACCAAGGACGCCATCGCGTTGGCCCTGATCGACGAGGTGCTGGTGCGCACTGCCGCCGAACTGGCCCGCCAACCGCGGTACCTGAGCCATCTGGAGGCGCTGCGACGCGCGTACGTGGCGATGGCCGAGTCCTGCAAGCTGGCGCCCGCCGACGGCCTGTCGGCCGAGCGGCTGATGCAGATTCTGCGGATCACGATGTCCTCGGCGACGCTGCGTCAGGCCACCATCGAGTACCGGGCCAGTGCCGTGGACGCGGTGGTCGCCGAACGGATGGGCACCACCGTAGACGACCGGAGGGTGAGGCTGCTCGCGGCGGTGTGGGGTGCGTTGATGATGACCGCGCTGCAGGATCTCAGCCGCCGGACCGGCCCCGACGTCCTCGTCAGCGTCGACGATGCGATCGAGGCCTTCGAGTCCACCTATGCGGAGTTCACCGGCGAAATCGCCGACCTGGGGCTGCCCGTCTGACCTTGTGACAGCCCCCCGCGGGCGTGACTGCTGGGATGGGACTACCTTTTGTAGGCAGACTCCGACTGATCGACACACCCGACAGACCTGAAGGGATCCCAGTGGCCGATAACGCCGACGCCGGGCAGGAGCATGCCACCCTGGTCTACCCAGGCGGCGAGCTCGAACTCGACATCGTCAAAGCTTCCGAGGGCGCGGACGGCATCGCGCTGGGTTCGCTGTTGGCCAAGACCGGCTACACGACGTTCGACGGCGGCTTCGTCAACACGGCGTCGACCAAGAGCGCCATCACCTACATCGACGGTGACGCCGGCATCCTGCGCTACCGGGGCTACCCGATCGAGCAGCTGGCCGAGAAGTCGACGTTCATCGAGGTCAGCTACCTGCTGATCTACGGTGAGTTGCCGACTGCCGAACAGCTCGAGGACTTCACCACCAAGATCCAGCGACACACGCTGCTGCACGAGGACCTCAAGCGGTTCTTCGACGGCTTCCCGCGCAACGCGCATCCGATGCCGGTGCTCTCCAGCGCGGTCAACGCGCTGAGCGCCTACTATCAGGACTCGCTGGACCCGTTCGATCCGCACCAAGTCGAGCTGTCCACCATCCGCCTGTTGGCCAAGCTGCCGACGATCGCGGCGTATGCGTACAAGAAGTCCGAGGGACAGCCGTTCCTGTACCCGGACAACTCGCTGACGCTGGTGGAGAACTTCCTGCGGATGACGTTCGGCTTCCCCGCCGAACCGTATGAGGTCGACCCGGAGATCGTGCGGGCTCTGGACATGCTGTTCATCCTGCACGCCGACCACGAACAGAACTGCTCGACCTCGACGGTGCGGCTGGTGGGCTCGTCGCAGGCCAACCTGTTCACCTCGATCTCCGGCGGCATCAATGCCCTGTGGGGTCCGCTGCACGGCGGCGCCAACCAGGCGGTGCTGGAGATGCTGGAGAAGATCCGCACCGGTGACGACGACGTCGCGACGTTCGTGAAGAAGGTCAAGAACCGCGAGGACAACGTCAAGCTGATGGGCTTCGGTCACCGCGTGTACAAGAACTACGACCCGCGGGCGCGCATCGTCAAGGAGCAGGCTGACAAGATCCTCGGCAAGATCGGCGTGCAGGACGAGCTGCTCGACATCGCCAAGGAGCTCGAAGAGATCGCGCTGACCGATGACTTCTTCATCGAGCGCAAGCTCTACCCGAACGTCGACTACTACACCGGTGTGATCTACCGGGCGATGGGCTTCCCGACCCGGATGTTCACGGTGCTGTTCGCGCTGGGCCGGCTGCCGGGCTGGATCGCACACTGGCGGGAGATGCACGGCGAGCCGAACAAGATCGGCCGTCCGCGCCAGATCTACACCGGCTACACCGAGCGCGACTACACCGGCATCGTCGGCCGCTGAGGCGCCACCCGGCGGTGCGGTCCCGACCCGATGCGCGCGAGCGTGCGTGTCGGCGGGCGACCCGCCGGGCATATCGCCGAGTAACCGCACGCTCGTCGCCGACGAACGTCACACACACTCCGCTTGCCCCGCGAACGGTTGTAGTTTCACAATAGTTGTGTGAATACAACCGTCGGCTCGATGACGCCCAGGCGCAAGGCCATCATCCTGGTGTCCTGCTGCCTGAGCCTGCTCATCGTGTCGATGGATGCGACGATCGTCAATGTCGCGATCCCGTCGATCCGGCAGGACCTGTCGGCAACCTCCGCGCAGATGCAGTGGGTGGTCGACATCTACACCCTGGTGCTGGCGTCACTGCTGATGCTGGCCGGGGCGACCGGGGACCGCTTCGGTCGCCGGCGGGTGTTCCAGACCGGACTCGCGCTGTTCGCGCTCGGCTCCCTGGCCTGCAGCCTGGCGCCTACCATCGACGCGTTGATCGGGGCTCGTTTCCTGCAGGCCATCGGCGGCTCGATGCTCAATCCCGTTGCGTTGTCCATCATCTCGCAGATCTTCACCAAGCCGGTGGAGCGGGCGCGGGCGCTGGGCGTCTGGGGTGGGATCACCGGCATCTCGATGGCGGCCGGACCGATCGTCGGTGGCCTGCTCATCGAAACCATCGGGTGGCGCTCGGTATTCTGGATCAATCTTCCCATCTGCGCGGCGGCCATCCTGCTCACCGCGGTGTTCGTCCCGGAATCGAAGTCGGCGACGATGCGCAACGTCGACCCCATCGGTCAGGGACTGGCCATCCTGTTCCTCTTCGGCACGGTGTTCACCCTCATCGAGGGGCCGGTGCTCGGCTGGACGAATCCACGCGTCGTCGCGATCGGTGCCGTCGCCGCGGTGGCCCTGGCGGCGTTCCTGCGGTTCGAATCGCGCCGTCACGACCCGTTCCTCGATCTGCGGTTCTTCCGCAGCATCCCGTTCACCACCGCGACCGTCAACGCGGTCAGCGCGTTCGCGGCCTGGGGTGCGTTCCTGTTCATGATGTCGCTGTATCTGCAGGGGGAGCGCGGGTTCTCGGCCATGCACACCGGCCTGATCTATCTGCCGATAGCCCTCGGCGCGCTGCTGTTCTCCCCGCTGTCGGGACGACTCGTCGGCCGCTACGGCGCGCGGCCCTCCCTGGTGGTGGCGGGGGTGGCGATCACCGCGGCGGCGACGATGTTGACGTTCCTGACCGCGACGACCCCGGTGTGGTGGCTGCTGATCATCTTTGCGGTGTTCGGCATCGGCTTCTCGATGGTCAATGCGCCGATCACGAACGCAGCGGTGAGCGGGATGCCGCTGGATCGGGCCGGGGCGGCGTCCGCGGTGACGTCGACGAGCCGCCAGGTCGGGGTGAGCATCGGTGTGGCACTGTGCGGTTCGGTTGCCGGCCCGGCGATGGCCGTCGGCGGCACCGATTTCGCGGCGGCTGCGCGACCGCTGTGGTTCGTCTGTATCGCCCTGGGTCTGGTGATTTTCGGGGTCGGCTTGTTCGCGACATCGCAGCGCGCTCTGCGGTCGGCCGAGCGGCTGGCCCCGTTGGTCTCCGGTGCAGCGGATCCGGTCGGTGGTGCTCATGTCCGGTAATCCGCTCGCCGACGACGTCTGGCGCGATCTGGCCGCATTCGTCCACGATCACCGGGACAACTGGAAGAAGTCGGTGGTCGAGCGCACCGGCCTTCCGTTCAGCAGAGTGCGGATCCTGATGCGGTTGATGCGAAACCCCATGACCGTCAAGCAGATCGCCGCGGCGGCCACCGTCGACGCGCCGGCGGCGACGGTGGCTGTCAACGATCTGGAAGAGCGCGGGCTCGTCGTGCGCCGCATCGATCCGTCCAACCGTCGCTGCAAACTGGTGTCGCTCACCGACGCCGGCCGCGACGTGCTGCGCACGATCGACGCCGTCCACGACCCGGCGCCCGAGGCCCTGGCCGCGCTGGCCGAGGACGACCTCGCCGCGCTGCGGGCGATCTTCGACAAACTGGGTTAACTCGGGGTTAACTCTCCAGCACAGCCATCGCCGCGTTGTGCCCGCCGATCCCCGACACCGCCCCACCGCGGCGAGAACCGGATCCGCACAACAGGATCCGATCGTGTGCAGTGGCCACACCCCACCGCTGCGCCGGTGTCGCGAGCTCCTCGTCGTCCTCGGCGAATGGCCACGACAACGCGCCGTGGAAGATATTGCCGCGCGTCATGCCCAGGGTGTGGTCCAGGTCGGCGGTCGTCTTGGTCTCGATGCACAGGCGGCCCAGGCTGTCCTGCATGACGACGTCCTGGATGGGCTCGGCCAGAACGGAATTCAGCGATGTCAGCGCCGCGGAGGTCAGGGTGTCACGGAGGCGGTCCGGCGTGACCGAGGCGGCCAGATCGTGCGGGGTGTGCAGGCCGAACACGGTAAGCGTGTGCGCGCCGGAAGCCTGGAGGGTTTCGGACATGATCGACGGGTCGGCCAGGGTGTGGCAGTAGATCTCGCAGGGCAGCGGATCGGGCACCGTGCCCGCCGCAGCCTGACGGTATGCGGTGTCGAGCTGGCCGTAGGTCTCGTTGATATGGAAGGTGCCGCCGAAAGCCTGTTCGGCGGTGATGGTTTCGTTGCGCAGTCGCGGCAGTCGGGTGAGCATCAGGTTGACCTTCACTTGCGCGCCCGGTGCCACGTCCGGTTCCGGTTCGTCGAGCAGGCGAGCCAGCACCGCCGGTGTCACGTTGGCCAGGACGTGACTGCCGGTGACCTCGTGCTCGGTGTCGCCGCGCCGGTATCGGACCTCGCCGTCCGGGGTGATCGCGAAAACGTCGGCCCCGGTGAGGATCTCGGCGCCGAATCCGGTTGCCGCGGCGGCCAGGGCGCCCGATACCGCGCCCATACCGCCAACCGGCACGTCCCAGTCCCCGGTACCGCCCCCGATCAGGTGGTACAGGAAGCAGCGATTCTGTGCCAGGGATTCGTCGTCGAGGCGGGCGAACGTTCCGATCAGCGCGTCGGTCGCCATCACGCCGCGGACCAGGTCGTCGCGCACCGCCGAGGTGATCGCCTGCCCGATCGGGTGCTCGATCATCTGCTGCCAGGCGGTCTTCGCGTCCCCCTCGGCGGTCAGGGCACCGTACATCGCCGACCGGGTGCGCAGCGGCTCCAGCAACGTCGGCCACATCAGGGTGGTCAGCGCCCGGCAGCGCCGGTAGAAGTCCTCGAAGTGCGCTTCGTCGTCACCGGCGCCGATCGCGTCGAACGTCGACTCGGGTCCGACCAGCAGGCCGGTGCGGCCTCCGTCGGCCGGGGTGGGTGTGTAAGACGAGTACCGGCGTCGCGCCAGCCTGATTCGCGCGCCGAGGTCCTCGATGATGCGCCGCGGCAGCAGGCTCACCAGGTAGGAGTAACGCGACAAGCGGGCGTCGACACCGGCGAACGGATGCTGCGACACGGCTGCGCCCCCGACGTGGTCGAGGCGCTCGAGGACCCGCACTCTGCGCCCGGCCTTCGCCAGGTAGGCGGCGGCAACCAGCCCGTTGTGCCCGCCACCGACGATGACGGTGTCAACGCGTGTCACAGCGTGCCTTCCTCAGTTGAGGTAGCCCTCGACCTCGCCCTCGGGTCGCACCTCCGCGTCGGCGGGATCGCCGCCGCTGGAGCGCAGCGCACGCCGCTGGCGGAGCAGGTCCCAGCACTGGTCGAGCTGGACCTCGACCGCCTTCAGCCGGGCGTGTTCCTCGGAGGCGTCGATCTCGCGGTGCTGCAGTTTGTCGCGCAGTTGTCGCTCCTCGGCGACGAGTTCGTGGACTTGTTTGAGGATGTCTTGGTCTTTGTCTGCCTGGGCCACGTCTACCAGTGTGCAGCTATTTCGTGCCCGCGTCTGCGGACTAAGCTGGTCGGATGGCTACCAAACCCGAGATCGAATTCCCCGACGGCCCGGCCCCCGCGGAGCTGGTGATCGAAGACCTCGTGGTGGGTGAGGGGCCGGAAGCGGTCCCCGGTGCCAGGGTCGAGGTGCACTACGTCGGCGTCGAGTACGACACCGGCGAGGAGTTCGACAGCTCGTGGAACCGCGGCGAGTCGATCGAGTTCCCGCTGCGCGGCCTGATCCAGGGCTGGCAGGACGGCATCCCCGGGATGAAGGTCGGCGGGCGCCGGAAGCTGACGATCCCGCCGGAGCAGGCCTACGGCCCCGCCGGCGGCGGGCATCGATTGTCGGGCAAGACGCTCATCTTCGTCATAGACCTGCTCGCCACCCGCTGACGTCGCCTCCGGCGAAATTGCATTCCGGCAGACGACCACTCGCACTCTGCCTGCCGGAATGCGATTTCGGCGAGAAGATCAGCGCGGGCCGGGCAGTCGCAGCAGTAGGCGCGCCCCGCCCAACGGGCTGGCCTCCAGAGACGCGGTGCCGCCGTGCAGTTCGGCCTGCTGAGCCACCAACGCCAACCCCAGGCCCGAACCCGAATGCGACGCCGTCGACCCGCGGGAGAACCGGTCGAACACCACCTTGCGCTCCTCTTCGGGAACCCCGACGCCGTCATCGTCGATCGCGATCTCCACGCCTTCGCGCGAGCTGACCGCCGACAGCTGCACCCGGGTGGCACCGCCGTGCTTGACCGCGTTGGCGATGGCGTTGTCGACGGCCAACCGCAGACCGGCCGGCAACCCGACGATGATCACCGTCGGCGCAGGCACCAGCGACACCTCAAGCTCCGGGTAGACCCGCATCGCGTCGTGGGCGGCACGGTCGAGCAACTCGGTGATGTCGACCGGCACATGGTCGTCCTCGGTGGACAGCTCGCCCTGGGCCAGACGCTCCAGCGCCCCAAGCGTCGCCTCGATGCGGGACTGCGTGCGGATGACGTCGTTGACGACCTCCTTGCGGCCCTCCTCGGACAGGTCCAGCGTCGCGAGCACTTCCAGGTTGGTCCGCATCGCGGTCAGCGGAGTGCGCAGCTCGTGCGCCGACACCGACGCGAAGTCGCGGGCGGACGCCAGCGCCGCCTTGGTGCGACCCTGCTCCTCCCACACACGCTCCACCAGCCCTTTGACCGCGTCGGCGATCTCCACGGCTTCGGTCGCGCCGCGGATGTCGATGTCGGGCGCTTCGTCACCGGCGTCGATCTGGCGGGTCTGTTGGGCCAGCCGTTTGAACGGCCGCACCGCGAACGCTGCCAGCAGCCAGCCGCCGAACGTGGCCGCGCCGACGGCCAACGTGCAGATGATCAGGACACGCCGGTGCAGGTTGTTGGTGTCGGCGATCGTCGCGTCGTAGGTCGCGCCGACGGCCACCGACATCGGTTCGGGTGTCGACAACTGCACCGTGCGCACCCGGTACCGGACACCCCCGACCTCGGTGTCGGCATAACCGGGCTCCAGCTCGGGTAGCACCACATTCGAATTCGAGGTCACCTGCCCGCCCCGGCGCACGGTGATGACCGCGTCCTGGTCGTTCGGGGACTTCGGGATCTCGTCGAGCCCGCGAGGCAGGAACGGGATCGCGAACCCGGCGGCCTCATCGAGGCGACGGTCGAGCCGCTCCTTGCGGTCGTTGGTGATGCCGACCCACACCACGGTGCCGACGATGCCGACGACGATCGCTGCGGCGATGGCGGTGGCGAACGCGACCCGCGTGCGCAGCGACGGTGTGCGGCGAAAGATGCGGGACGGCGCGACCATAACTACTGCTGCCTGTTCTTCGCGCAAGCGCTCATCACTGCTGCCTGAGGACGAATCCCACGCCGCGCACCGTGTGCAGCAGTCGCGGTGCGCCATTGGCCTCGAGCTTGCGCCTCAGGTAGCCGATGAACACGTCGACGACGTTGGTGTCGGCGGCGAAGTCGTAGCCCCACACCAGCTCCAGCAGCTGCGCCCGCGACAGCACCGCGGTCTTGTGCTCGGCGAGCACGGCCAGCAGGTCGAATTCGCGTTTGGTCAGGTCGACGTCGACTCCGTCCACGCGGGCCCGCCGGCCCGGGATGTCGACCTCCAGCGGGCCGACCGTGATGGTTTCCGACGAGAAGGTAGCCGTGGAACCGCGCCGGCGCAGCAGCGCCTTGACACGCGCCACCAACTCGGCCAGCACGAAGGGCTTGACCAGGTAGTCGTCGGCGCCGGCTTCCAGGCCGGCGACACGGTCGTCCACCGACGAGCGGGCGGAGAGCACACAGACCGGCACGTCGTTGTCCATCGCCCGCAACGCGGTCACCACGGACACTCCGTCCAGCACCGGCATGTTGATGTCGAGGACGATCGCGTCCGGGCGCGTCTCGGTGGCGCTGCGGAGGGCCTCGGCGCCGTCGACGGCGGTGAACACCTCGAATCCGGACAGTCGCAGGCCGCGCTCGAGCGAGGCGAGCACATCGGGATCGTCGTCGACCACGAGCACCCGGGGTGAGGCCACACCACTGTCCATGCACGCAATCTTGCCTGATGAAGCGGCGTCCTCGTGGGAGGTGGTGCCTGCGGATTACCGGCCGGCGCCGGAGGGAAGTCATTGACCTCAATCTTCGTTGAGGTCCTACGGTGAAAAACATGAGTTTGGAAACGGTCGCCCGCCAGTCGCTGTACCGGCAGACGCACGCAAAGGGCGGTGATCTGCACTCCTTGGCCGACCGCCGGCTGCTGGCCCGGATCTGGCGCTTCGCGGCGCGCCACCATCGCCGGCTGGCGGTGTTCGTCGGCGTCAGCGTCATCGGTGCGGCGCTGACAGTGGCGACCCCGCTGTTGGCCGGGCGCGTGGTGGACGAGATCACCGGCGCGGGCAGTGCCGGGGTGGTCGTCGCCCTGGCGGCCGTCATCGCGGTGGTCGCGCTCGCCGAGGCCGGGGTCGCGTTGCTCACCCGGTGGCTGTCGTCGACCATCGGCGAGGGCCTGATTCTCGACCTGCGCACCGCGGTGTTCGATCACGTGCAGCGCATGCCTGTCGCGTTCTTCACCCGCACCCGTACCGGCGCGCTGGTGAGCCGGCTCGGCAACGACGTGATGGGCGCCCAGCGCGCGTTCTCCGACACGCTGTCCGGGGTGGTGTCCAACCTCGTGACCCTGACGTTGACGCTGGCGGTGATGCTGGGTATTTCGTGGCAGATCACGCTGGCCGCGCTGGTGGTGTTGCCGCTGTTCCTGATTCCCGCGCGGCGGATCGGCGCGGCGATGGCGCGGCTCTCGCGCGAGGCCGCGGCGCACAACGCGACGATGAACACCCAGATGACCGAGCGGTTCTCGGCGCCGGGGGCGACGCTGGTGAAGCTGTTCGGCGACACCGCGGCCGAGTCCCGAGAGTTCGCGGTGCGGGCCGGGCGCGTGCGCGACATCGGGGTCCGCACCGCGATGCTGCAGTCGACGTTCATGAACTCGCTGACGTTGATGTCGGCGCTGGCGCTGGCGCTGGTCTACGGCCTGGGCGGCACACTCGCCCTCGGTGGTCATCTGCAGGCCGGCGAGATCGTGGCGCTGGCCCTGTTGCTGACCCGGCTCTACGCGCCGCTGACGGCGCTGGCCAACGCGCGCGTCGAGATCGCCACCGCGTTGGTCAGTTTCGAGAGGGTGTTCGAGGTGCTGGATCTGGTCCCGCTGATCCGGGAACGCTCCGGCGCGGTCGAGGTGCCGCGCGGTCCGGTGACCGTGGAGTTCGACGACGTGCGGTTCTCGTATCCGTCCGCTGATCAGGTGTCGCTGGCCTCCCTGGAGGAGGTCGCCGAACTGGACGACCCCGGCGGTGAGGAAGTGCTGCACGGCATTTCGTTTACGGCGCGGGCTGGGCAGGTGGTCGCGCTGGTCGGGTCCTCGGGAGCGGGCAAGTCCACGATCGCGTCGCTGGTGGCGCGCCTGTACGACGTCCAGGGCGGTGCGATCCGCCTCAACGGCGTCGACATCCGTGACGTGACGTTCGCGTCGTTGAAGGACACCGTCGGGATGGTCACCCAGGACGGTCACCTGTTCCACGAGTCGATCCGGGCCAACCTCACGCTGGCCGCTCCGGACGCAACCGATGACCAGCTCTGGGCGGCCCTGCGGCGGGCGCGACTCGACGACGTCGTGGCGGCCATGCCCGACGGGCTCGACACCGTGGTCGGGGAGCGCGGCTACCGGCTCTCCGGTGGGCAGCGGCAGCGACTGACGATCGCGCGGGTGTTGCTGGCCTCTCCGCAGGTGGTGATCCTCGACGAGGCCACCGCGTCGCTGGACTCGGAGTCCGAGGCCGCCGTGCAGGCCGCGCTGGCCGAGGCGCTGGCCGGCCGGACGTCGATCGTGATCGCCCACCGGCTGTCCACGGTCCGCGCTGCGGATCTGATCCTCGTCGTCGAGGACGGCCGCATCGTTGAGCGCGGTGATCATCAGGAACTACTGGTCCGCGGCGGCCGCTACGCCGAGCTGTATCGCACCCAATTCGGCACCGACCGCCGAAATTGCGTTCCCGCGGGCCCTCACTCGAACTTTCGCTGCCGGAATGCAAGTTCGGCGCGGGCGGAGCGCGACTTAACCACTTGCCCGCAATGGGAAGATGCTCTAAGTGGCTGACACCCGAGAATCTCTGCATGCGGCGCCCGCGATCGGGGCGCCGCCGAAGCGGGTGAAGCCGAGTTCGGACCTGTGGCGGATGCTTCCGTATCTGTTGCCGTATCGGGGCCGCTGGATCGTGATGATCGTCGTCGCGCTGGCCAGCCTCGCGGCCACCATCTCGATCCCGTTGATGACCAAGGCCGTGATCGACGGTCCGGTGCGTCATCAGGATCAGCAGGGCCTGTGGCTGGTCGGCGCGGCGGCGGTCGCTGTCGGCGTGACCGAGGCTGTGCTGTGGTTCATCCGGCGGTGGCTGGTGGCCCGCGCGACGATGGGCGTGGAAGCCGACATCCGCAAACAGCTCTACGCGCGGTTGCAGATCCTGCCGATGTCGTTCCACGGCCGCTGGCAGTCCGGCCAGTTGCTGTCGCGGATCATGAACGACCTGAGCACGATTCGCCGGTTCATGTCGTTCGGCCTGATCTTCCTGATGCTCAACGTCCTTCAGATCACCGTCGTCACCGCGATCTTGCTGGCGATGTACTGGCCGCTGGGCGTGGTGGTGCTGGTGTCGATCGTGCCGATCACGGTGACGGTGCTGCATTTCCAGCAGGAGTACACCCGGCTGTCGCGGCTGGCGCAGGATCAGGCCGGCCACGTGGCCACCCACGTGGAGGAGGCCGCGCTGGGCCTGCGCGTGGTCAAGTCGTTCGGTCGTGAGGACTACGTCTACGAGCGGTTTGACGAGCAGCTCACCGGCCTCTACGACACGCAGGTCGGCCGGGTGTCGGTGTCGGCGAAGTTCTGGACGCTGCTGGAGATCATCCCGAACCTGACCCTGATCGTCGTGCTCGGCTTCGGCGCGTACGCCGCAGGAAACGGCTCGGTGACGATGGGCACCCTGGTCGCGTTCATCACGATGATGCTGTCGCTGGTGTGGCCGATCGCGTCGCTGGGTTTCCTGCTGTCGATGACCCAGGAGTCGTTCACCGCGGCCAACCGGATCGCCGAGATCTTCGACGCGCCATTGGAGATCACCGACGGTCCGCGCACGCAGGCACCGCGGGGCGGCCGGTTGGAACTCGTCGACGTCGGGTTTCGCTTCCCGGACGCGGCGCCCGACAGTTGGGCTCTGCGCCACGTGAACGTCACCGTCGAAGCGGGGGAGACGCTGGCGTTGGTCGGTGCGACGGGGTCGGGCAAGTCGGTCCTGGTCGGGCTGCTGTCGCGGCTCTACGACGTCAGCGAGGGTGAGATTCGCGTCGACGGCCGGGACATCCGCGAGCTGTCGCTGGACGCACTGCGCCGGACGGTGGCCACCGCGTTCGAGGATCCGACGTTGTTCTCGATGTCGGTCGCCGAGAACCTCCGGCTGGGCCGGCCCCGAGAAGATCCAGCGGCCGACGACGAGTTGGGCCAAGCCGTCGAGATCGCGGCCGCGCAGTTCGTCTACGACCTGCCGTTCGGTCTGGACACCCGCATCGGCGAGCAGGGAATGAGTCTGTCGGGTGGTCAGCGCCAACGCCTTTCGCTGGCCCGGGCGATCCTGGCCGGTCCGCGGATCCTGGTTCTCGACGACACGCTTTCGGCCCTCGACGTGCACACCGAGGCGGTGGTCGAGGAGGCACTGCGCCGAGTGCTGCACGAGGTGACCGGCGTCGTGGTGGCCCATCGGGCCTCGACGGTGCTGCTCGCCGACCGGGTCGCGCTGCTGCAGAACGGCACCATCACGCACGTCGGCACGCACGCTGACCTCCTCTCCCGGGTACCCGAGTACCGCTATCTGCTGGCCGCCGACGACGAGCTCGACGACGGCAGCGAACGCGAATGTGATTGGGCCGATGAGCGTCTGCGTGACGAGCAGATGATCGAACGAGAAGAGCGCGCCCGGCTCGACGGCGACGACGAATGCGCCCGCGTGGACCAGGAAGTCCTGGGGAGGCGCAGATGAGCACCGCCGACTGGCGTGGAAAGTTCGACGAGCAGTCCGATCTCCCGATCGACGAATCGGTGCCGCGCCGACGTGAGGCCCGGTCGCTGCTGTACTCGTTGCTGTATCCCTACCGGTGGGTGGTCGCCGTGCTCGCGATCGTCGTGGTGGTGGAAAACGCTGCGCGTCTTTCGGTTCCGCTTCTGGTGCAGAAGGGCATCGACGACGGCATCCCGCCGCTGCTCGAAGGCGGGACCGCGACCACCCTGCTGACCATCGTGGCGGGCCTGTGCGGTGTGGTCGTGGTCCAGGCCACCAGTCGGATGTACTTCCTGCGCCGATCGGGCCGGACCGGGCAGAAGGTGCTGCTCGAACTGCGTCGCCGGGTGTTCCGCCATTTCGCCCGCCTGGACATCGCGTTCCACGACCGCTACACCTCCGGCCGGGTGGTGAGCCGCTCCACCAACGACGTCGAGGCCATTCAGGACATGCTGGAAACCGGCTTCGACAGCCTGATCACCGCGGTGCTCACGCTGGTCGGCACCGCGGTGCTGCTGGTGGTCCTCGACGTCAAGCTCGGCCTGATGTGCCTGGTGGCGTTCCCGATCCTGGTGCTGCTCGTGTTGTGGTTCCGGCGGGAGTCGTCGAAGGCCTACCGCGAGGTCCGGGAGATCTCCGCGCTGGTCATCGTGCAGTTCGTCGAAACCATGACGGGCATCAAGGCGGTGCAGGCCTACCGCCGCGAGCCACGCAACCAGGAGATCTTCGAGGACGTCGCCGACCGTTACCGCGTGATCAACGAGAAGACGTTCAAGCTGCTGGCCGTCTTCATGCCGGGCGTCAAGCTCGTCGGCAACCTCACCACCGGTGTGGTGCTGCTCTATGGCGGTTACCGGGTCCTGCACGGCGAGATGACGATCGGCACCTTGGCAGCGTTCCTGCTCTACCTGCGGATGTTCTTCGAGCCGATGCAGGAGATCTCACAGTTCTTCAACACCTTTCAGTCCGCGGCCTCGGCCTTGGAGAAGCTGGCCGGCGTGCTCGCCGAGAAGCCGGGTATCAGCGACCCCGCCAGCCCGGTCGAACTCGGCGACGTGCGCGGCGAGATCGCCTTCTGCGGCGTGAAATTCGAGTACGTACAGGGACGCCCGGTGCTTCCCGGGCTGGATCTGGTGATTCCCGCCGGGCAGACCGTCGCGCTGGTCGGCACCACCGGTGCCGGCAAGACCACGATCGCGAAACTCATCACCCGGTTCTACGACCCGGTGGCCGGAACGGTCACGCTGGACGGGGTCGACCTGCGTGACGTGGCGCAGACCGATCTGCGCCGCCATGTGGTGATGGTGACGCAGGAGAACTTCATGTTCGGCGGCACGATCGCCGACAACATCCGGTTCGGGAGACCCGAGGCCACCGATGACGAGGTGCGGGACGCGGCCCGCGCGGTCGGGGCGCACACCTTCATCGAAGCGTTGCCCGACGGCTACGGCACCGACGTCGCCAAACGCGGTGGACGGCTGTCGGCCGGGCAGCGCCAGCTCGTCGCATTCGCACGGGCCTTCCTGGCCGATCCCGCGGTGCTGA
This sequence comes from Mycobacterium sp. SMC-8, assembly GCF_025263565.1. Taxonomy (NCBI): domain Bacteria; kingdom Bacillati; phylum Actinomycetota; class Actinomycetes; order Mycobacteriales; family Mycobacteriaceae; genus Mycobacterium; species Mycobacterium sp. SMC-8. The sequence goes on along the minus strand of NZ_CP079865.1, from coordinate 438,487 downwards.
TCCTGGACGAGGCGACCTCCTCGCTGGACATCCCGAGTGAACGGATGGTGCAGCGAGCCCTGGAAACGGTGCTGGCCGACCGGACCGCGGTGGTGATCGCCCACCGGCTGTCGACGGTGCAGATCGCCGATCGGGTGTTGGTGCTCGAGCACGGTCGCGTCGTCGAGGACGGGGCACCGATGGATCTCACGGCCCGCGACGACGGGCATTACGCGGCGTTGCACCGGTCCTGGGTGCAGTCACTGGCGTAGCGGGCACCGTCCGGAGTTCACCGAAATCCTTCCATCTGGCAACACCCGACCCTAGGCTGTCTTTGCTGTCAGCAAATTTGGGGGGTTCAGATGGATCATGCACGGTTCGTGGGACGGGTCGGCGCGTTGGCCGTTGCTCTGGGCATCGGCGCAGCGACGGTCGCGCTGCCCGGGATGGCGTCCGCAGACGCCGGTGACGACACGTCGTCGACCAGCGCCGAGCATGCGAAAGCAGATGACACGAAAGGGGATTCGGCGTCCGGAGCCGGGGACCCGACCGACGGCGGCATTGACGCTCATGTCAATTCCGAGGACGACGCCGACGAGCAGGATTCCGTGCCGGAGGATGACGCCGATGACGAGGAACCGACGGGGGTCGAGAAGCGCGGCTCGTATGGCAGCAATCGATCAGAAGATGACCTAAAGGGGTCCGACCCCGACGACGTGCAGCCCGACGAGACCGAGAGCGGGTCCGGAGATCTGCACACCGAGCCCGTGCCCGCCGCGGACGACGACCAGCCCGACGACGGCGAGGGCACCGGCGTGGAACCCTCCCCGGAGCCCGGCCCGGCCGCGGACGAGGTGCCGCCGGAACCACTCGTCGACGTTTCTCGGGACGCCCGAGAGCCGGACAAGGCGCGCACGCCGACATCGTCGTCGGTCGTCACTGCGTTGTTCGCCCCGCAGTCCTCCGACGGGTCCGCGCCGGCCGCTCCGGTCGAGTCGCCCCTGCTGTGGACGTTGCTCGCGTTCGCGCGCCGGCAGTTCGGGCAGCCGAGAACCGAACTCGGCGACAGTGGCTCGCCGACGGACACCACCGGATTGGTGGACGGCGGCGCCGGTGCGGTGCCGCAGCCTGCAGAGGTCACCACGCGCGACCCGGGTGTCTTCACCGGCTCGGTCGGTGGCCGCGTGAAAGCGACCGATCCCGACGGTGGGTGGCTGACCTACAGCGGATCGGCCGGCACCGAGAAGGGCAGGGTCACCGTCACGCCGTGGGGCACCTTCCGTTACACGCCGTCCGCCGCGGCCCGCCATGCCGCCGCCGCGGGCGGGGCCACCACGGAAGACAAGACGGACAGCTTCACGGTCACGGTCAAAGACGCCGCCGGCAACGCTGTCGATATTCCCGTCACCGTGAACATCCTGCCCCGCAACGCCGACCCGTTCGGTGTGCGCGCCAGCGCCGGCAACCCGAGCCTGACCACCGGCACCACGATCGTCAGGGTCAGTGCCTACGACTTCGACCGCGACGCGCTGAACATCACCGGACCGCTCTCGACCGACAAGGGCGAGCTCGTCGACAACGGCGACGGCACGTTCACCTACACACCGACGGCGGCCGCCCGTGAGGCCGCAGGCGCCCCGGGTGCGCCCGCCGATGCCGGGATCGACTCGCTGACGTTCACGATCAGCGACGGACACGGTGGAACCCTCACGGCCACAGTCGATGTCGTCGTAACGGCATACGTGGACGCAAGTGAGTCGACCCCCGGACGGGCCGCGGGCCCTGTGCTGATCAGCTCGAATGGCACCATCTATCAGGTCACCTACGACGTGGACGCGACCAACAGGCCCATCCGGACCCGCGTCAGCATCCTCGACGAGGACGGCCAGGTGCTGAAGACGACCGATGTCATCGCCGGATACCCAGTGGAGCAGGCACTCCCGGTCGTCCGGCCCGACGGCACCCTGTTGGTCACCACCTACAAGGAGTCGTCGAACACGTCCACCATCTCCCTCGTCGACGGCCAGGGGGTGGTGAAGACGGTCGGAACAGTGATCGGGCAACCGTCCGCACCGATGGTGGTCGCCCCGAACGGGGCGGTGTTCTTCACGACGCGGCAGTTCCCCTCCGGTTCCGGCGACCGGCTCATCCGCGTTTCCGCTGCGGGTTGGCCCCGGGTGTATCAACTCGGTGTCGCCGCAGACACGCCGAGCGTCGCGCCGGACGGCAGCGTGTACATCGTGTCCCGCTCGTTCGGGGTCACGTCGGTGCTGGCAGTCGGACCGGGCGGCAACTCGCGGCGGGTGTCGCTGCCATCGGGTGCCGACACCGTCAACGACGTCGTCATCGGCCAGGACGGCCGGGGCTACCTGACCGTCGAGCGGAACTTCTTCGGCACGAAGACAACTCGCGTGTACACGTTCACCGGGACGTCGAACACCGTGCGGGAGATCCCCGGCACTCCGGACGGCGCGAAAGTGATCACCGCAGATGGTGTCTACCAGTACACCTTCGACGAGTCGACCGGGAAGTCCTACATCTCCCGGATCACCGCGGACGCCATCGAAACCTCCGATCCCCTCGACGGGCGCGTCATCAATCCGATCAGCGTCACCCCGGACGGCACGGTGTACGTCTCGGTCCGCAACGCCGCCACCGGGACCGACAGCGTGGCGATCATCAGCAGCACCGGTGAGGTCATCACGGTCGAGGTCCCGGGCACGGTCGTGCCGGTGCTGCCGAGCGTGAGCCCGGTGCTCGGCGGATATGACGCCAACCCGAACGCCGGCGACAACGGCTACGTCGTCTACGAGTCCGGCGGTGTGCGCTATCTCGCCGTGGTGAACCCGGACGGGACCATCGTGCGCACGATGACGTTGCCCGCCGGCACCACGGTCGCCACTCCGGTGGAGTTCGGGCCGGACGGCGCGGCGTATCAGGTCATCGAGACACGGGACGAGCAGGGCCGGGTCACGTCGCGGGCGGTGCTGGCGTTGGCCACCGACACGGTGACGCCTGCGCTGCCGGGCAATCCGCTGCGCCCGAACTTCCCGGCGCTCCAGTTCGGATCGGACGGCAGCGGGGTGCTGATCACCGTCGAGTCCGGCCAGTCGCCGTTCGAGTACCACTTCCTGCGGTTCGACCAGGACGGCGCCACGATCGCCACCGCGGACCTCGCGGGGTTCCTGCAAGCGGCCGAACAGGATTACGTGTTCTGGCAGGAAGGAGTGGTGTTCGGTCCCGACGGCACGCCGTACGTCACCCTCACCGGCGCAGACCAGGGGGTCTTTGCGTTGACGTCGACGGGGCCGGTGAAGGTCCTCGATCTCGATCTCGGACCTGGCGAGCTCGTCGAACCGGTGAAGTTCGGACCCGACGGCGCGGCCTACGTCACGGTGTCGGAGCGCGTCGACGGCGCCTTCGTGACGACGGTGCGCACCTTCACCCCGCTCACCGAGCTCTGACCCTCTGCGGCCGCCTTCCGCGCCGAAATCGCATTCCACGCGGTCGTTTCGCGATTTGACGCGCGTGGAATGCGATTTCGGCGGTCAGCGGAAGTCGGCGAAAAACGTTGCGACGTCATCGATGTAGAGCTCGGGCTGTTCGAACGCCGCGAAATGCCCGCCACGCGGCATGGTGGTCCACCGGGTGATGTTGTAATTGGCCTCGCACCAGTGCCGCGGCGAGCGCAGGATCTCCTTCGGGAACGCCGCGACACCGGTGGGCAGTGTGACCGGCCCCCCGCCGCGGAAGCTGCCGAAGCTCTCCCAGTACAGCCGAGCCGACGACGCCGCCGTGCCGCTGGCCCAGTACAGCATCACGTTGTCGAGCAACTCGTCTCGGCTGAGGGCGTTCTCGGGGTGCCCATCGCAGTCGGTCCACGACCAGAACTTCTCGACAATCCAGGCCAGCTGGCCGACCGGCGAATCGACCAGGCCGTAACCCAGGGTCTGTGGCCGGGTCGACTGTTGTTTGGAATAGCCGGAATCCCAGCGCTGGTAGTAGCCGAGGCGTTCGAGGGCGGCCTGTTCGTCGGGTGTCGGTTCGCCCATGTCCTTGGGCGCCTGGCCGATCGGCATATTGGTGTGGATCGCCACGCAGTGGCCGACGTTGCGGCCGATCTGGGTGGTGACCGCCGCGCCCCAGTCGCCGCCCTGGGCGCCGTAGCGGCGGTAGCCGAGCCGCACCATCAGCTCGTCCCACGCCGCGGCGATGCGTTCCACACCCCACCCGGTCGACGCCGGCTTGCCGGAGAACCCGTAGCCGGGCAACGACGGACAGGCGACGTGGAAGCCGGCGTCGGTGAGCGGCTCGATCACCTTGTGGAACTCGACGACCGACCCCGGCCAGCCGTGGGTGATGATCAGCGGGAAAGCGTCTGCACGGGTGGACCGTGCATGGATGAAGTGGATCGGCAGTCCGTCGATCTCGGTGGTGAAGTGGTCGAACCGATTCAGGCTGGCTTCCCTTGCCCGCCAGTCATATTCGTCGGCCCAGTAGGCGGCGAGTTCGCGGGTGTAGGACAGCGGGATGCCCTGACTCCAATCGTCGACGCATTCGGCTTCCGGCCACCGGGTGCGCTGCAGGCGTTCCTTGAGGTCGGCGAGGTCGATGTCGGCGATTTCGATCCGGAACGGCTGAATGTGGGCCATGGCACATCCTGACACTTGGATAATCACCGGTTGTGGGGACCCCGACGCTGATCCTGATCGCCGCGACGACGTTGGCCGCCTGCGTCTGTCTGGGCGCCGCCGTCTACGAAGCCCTCGTCGTCGACCCGTACTGGCCCAGACGCCCGGGCATCATCCAGTCCAAGAACGGCGGCATCTCGCGGGTGCGGTTCTGGTTGCCCGCGCCCCTGATCTTCGAGGTGCTGCTCGTCGTCACCCTGGTGGTCACGTGGGGCGACGCAACGGTCGGGGTGGTGCTGCTGGTCGCCCTGGTCAGCCACGCGGCGATGCGGCTGTGGACGTTGTTCGACCTGATCCCCACGGCGGCCGAGTTCGAACGCACGGACCCCGCCGACATCGACGAGTCCGCGGCGCTGCGGTGGACGCGGAAGAACCTGCTGCGGCTGCCGCTGCTGGCGGTCACCGCGGGCGCGATGCTCGCCGCGCTGGCGTTCGCGTGACGTAGGTAGATCGCGAAATTGCATTCCACGCGCCGTTGTCGCGGAAAACGCCGCGTGGAATGCGATTTCGGCGGGCTTAGAGCGCCGGTGTGATGGGATTGCCGGGTGTCAGAAGACGCCGCCCCCGAGCCCGCGATCGTCGCACGCGCGATCACGATGCGCGGCCCATGGGGTCCGGTCTACGGACCTCTTGACCTCGACGTCGCCGCCGGCGGTGTCACCGTGCTGCTGTGCCCGCCGGGTTCGGGACGCACCGCGCTGCTGATGACGCTGGCGGGCCGGATGCGTCCCGCGTCCGGTTCGCTGTCGGTGTTCGGCCGCAGCCGCGTCCGCGACATCTTCGCCCACGCCGCGCTCGCCGGCATCGACGAACTCGACCCGGTCGCCGAATCGGTGACAGTGCGGGATCTGATCACCGAGAAGCTGCGCTGGGACGCCGACTGGTACCGGCTGATCCGGCGGGCCGGCCAGGACGAGCTGGTCCGGGTGTGCGGGCCTGTCTTCGGCGACCTGCCGCTGCCCCCGCTGTCGGAATACGTCGAGGAGCTCACCGAACTCGACGGTCTGCTGCTGCGGGTCGCGTTGGCCAACACCGGCCGGCCACCGCTACTGGTGGTGGGCAGCATCGAGCAGGTCACCGATGACCGGCATCGCGATCTGCTGGTCTCCCGACTCGTCGAGCTGGGCCGCGCCCAGACCGTCGTCACCGCGGGCGTCAACCCCGTCCCCGGCCGGCCGGTCGCCCAGATCGAGGTCGAGAACACCACCCGCTCCGAGCTTGCAGATCAGCAGAAAGGTGGTGCCTGATGGCGCTGGCCGGGATGTCACTGGGCACCGACCTCAAGCGCTATTCACGCGGGGTGATGCCGCGGATCGCGCTGATCACCATCATCCTGATGCCGCTGCTGTACGGCGCGATGTACCTCTGGGCGTTCTGGAACCCGTTCGCCGAGGTGAACAAGGTGCCGGTGGCCCTGGTCAACGAGGACCGCGGCGCGTCGGCGCAGGGGCAGCCGTTGCGGGCCGGCGACGAGGTCGCCACGGCACTCATGCAGTCCGGCCAGCTCCATCTCACCGAGATGTCGGCGCAGCAGGCCGCCGACGGCGTCGCGCGCGGCGACTACTACTTCTCGATCACGCTGCCGCCGGACTTCAGCGAGCGCGTCGCGTCGCCTTCCGGTGACGACCCGCAGCAGGCGCAGATCCGGTTCACCTTCAACGACGCCAACAACTATCTGGCGACGGTCATCGGGCAGAACGCCTCGCGCGAGGTTCTCAACCAGGTCAACGCCAAAATCGGCGAACGCACTGTCGGCACGGTGCTGACCGGGCTGACCGACGCCGGCGCAGGGCTCGACCAGGCCGCCGACGGCGCGCAGCGACTCGCCACCGGCCTCGACGCGGCCGACGACGGCGCTCACCGGCTGGCCACCGGCGCGGCCACGCTGTCGTCCGGACTGGAGACAGCGCGTGCCGGCTCGGCCCAACTCGCTGCGGGCACACGACAATTGGCCGCAGCGGTGGACACCGCGACGGGTCCGCTGCTGGAGGTGCTGGACCGGGTCGGTGCACTGGAGTTGAACCCCGATGAGGTCGCGCTCGCCGCGCAGCATCTGTCCGCAGCCGTGCATTCGACGACCGACCGGATCGCGGCTCTCAACGTCAACAGCGCGCAGGCCTCCGCGATCGTCGACCAGGCCGTCGGCTTCCTGCAGGCCAACCCCGACCCGGCGGTGCGCGACGCGGGGCACGCGCTGGCCGGTGCTCAGCGGCTGCTGCGTGCCCAGAACATCGACCCGACCACCGACGAGGGCCTGATCCGGTTGCGCGACAGCGCGTCCCGACTGGAAGCCGAGCTCGGCGACCCGGGGGGTGAGTTGCGCACCTTCCTGACACGCGCGCTGAACGGCGGGCTGCGTTCGGACGTCGCCAAGCTCAAGGACGGCGCCGACGAACTGAACTCCGGGGCCCAGCGGCTCAGCGCCGGGCTGGTGCAGCTGTCCGGCGGGGGCCGGGAGTTGTCGTCCGGGGCGTCCCAGCTGGCGGATGGTACGGAGAAGTTGCGGGCCGGCGGGCAGGAGCTGGCGACCAAGTTGCGTCAGGGCACGGCTGAGGTTCCGTCGTGGACGCCGCAGCAGCGCACGGCGATGGCGCAGACGCTGGTGACGCCGGTCGGCCTGGATTTGGTCAACACCAACCCGGCGGCCACGTTCGGCACCGGTTTCGCACCGTTCTTCATGCCGCTGGCATTGTTCATCGGCGCGCTGATCACATGGATGCTGTTGACGCCGTTGCAGTCCCGGCCCATCGTCAACGGGCTGGGCGCCCTGCGGGTGGTGCTGGCCTCCTACTGGCCCGGCTTGCTGATCGCGGCGTGCCAGGTCGTGGTCATGTACGCCGTCGTGCACTTCGGCGTCGGCCTGCAGGCCAAGTACCCGCTGGCCACCGTCGCGTTCCTGGTGCTGATCGCCGCGACATTCCTGGCCATGATCCAGGCGTTCAACGCGGTGTTCGGAGTCGCGGTCGGCCGCGTGGTCACGCTCGCATTCCTGATGCTGCAGCTGGTCTCTGCGGGCGGCATCTACCCGGTCGAGACCACCGCCCGACCGTTCCAGATCATCCATCCGTTCGACCCGATGACCTACGCGGTCAACGGGTTACGGCAACTGACCGTCGGCGGCGTCGACTCGCGGCTGTGGATCGCGATCGCCGTTCTGGCGGGCCTGCTCGCTGCCTCACTGGCTGCCAGCGCATGGTCGGCGCGCCGCAACCGGCAGTACACGATGGACCGGCTTCACCCACCCATCGAGGTGTGACAGGGGTGAGACGGACGACCCCGTCTCCCGCCGAAATCGCATTCCACGCGATGAATCCGCGAAAAGTGCCGCGTGGAATGCGATTTCGGCGGGATCAGGGAAGGCCTATGCGGCGGTAGCGCTCCAGGCGGGCGGCCAGCCGCTGTTCGTCGGGCACCGTGCGCAGCCGGTGGAGTTCGGCTGCGATGGTCGCCGAGAGTCGCGCGGTGAACGCCATCGGTTCGTCGGCCGCATCGGGATGTTCGGGAACGACCGCGTCGACGATCCCGTTGCGCAACAGATCCGCCGATCGAATGCCCTGTGCCGCAGCCAGTTCCGGGGCGTGGTCGACATCGCGGAACACGATCGCGCTGGCGCCCTCGGGAGGCAGCGGTGCCAGCCAGCCGTGCAGGGCCGCCAGCACCCGGTCGGCGGGCACCATCGCCAGGGCAGGGCCGCCGCTGCCCTGGCCGAGCAGCACCGAGATCGTCGGGGTGTCGAGTGTGACCAGCTCGGCCAGGCACCGGGCGATCTCACCGGCCAGCCCGCCTTCCTCGGCCTCGGCCGACAGCGCCGGACCCGCGGTGTCGATGACGAGCACCAGCGGCAGTTTCAGTCCCGCCGCCAACGCCATGCCGCGCCTGGCCTCGCGCAGCGCCGCCGGGCCGACCACCCCGCCGACCACTCGCTGCTGTCCGAGGACGACGGCCGGCTGACCGCCGAACCGGGCCAGCGCCAGCAGCGTGGTGGCCGCCTCACCCTGACCCGTCCCCGACAGCAGCACCCGTTCGGTGGCGCCGTGCCGCAGCAGCGCGCTGACGCCCGGCCGGTCCGGGCGCCGCGAGATCTCGACCGACTCCCAGGCCGGCACATCGGGCAGCGGTTCGGGCTCCGGCGCGACGGGCGGCTCGCCGGGCGCATCCGACACCACCTTCAGCGTGCGGTCCAGCGTCGCGCGCAGCACCGCGAGCGGGACGACAGCGTCGACGACGCCGTGGCGGTGCAGGTTCTCGGCGGTTTGGATGCCCGACGGAAACGGTTCGCCGTAGAGATGCTCGTACACCCGCGGGCCCAGGAACCCGATCAGCGCTCCGGGTTCGGCGGCGGTGACATGCCCGAGCGACCCCCAGGACGCGAACACCCCGCCGGTGGTCGGATGCCGCAGATACACCAGATACGGCAGATGGGCCTTCTTGTGCAGTTCCACGGCGGCGGCGATCTTGACCATCTGCAAGAACGCGACCGTGCCCTCCTGCATGCGGGTGCCGCCCGAGCTGGGCGACGCGAGCAGCGGGAGCCGCTCGGCTGTCGCCTTCTGCACCGCGGCAACGATGCGTTCGGCTGCGGCCACCCCGATGGAACCGGCCAGGAAGTCGAACTCGCACGCCACCAGCGCGACCCGCCGGCCGAACACCCGTCCTTCGCCGGTGAGCACGGATTCGTCGAGCCCGGTCGCGGCCTCGGCGTCGTCGAGTTCCCTACGGTATGCCTCCGAGGTGGGCACGGTCAGCGGCGGCTCATCCCAGCTCACGAAGGATCCCTCGTCCAGCAGGGCGTCGCGCAGCGCATGGGCGCGGATCCGGCTCACAGGGAAAGGCTAATAGGGTGGGGTCCATGATTGGAGTGACCTGCGACGGGAACGTGATGACGCTGGAGCTGCAGCGCCCCGAGCGGCGCAACGCGCTCAACGCCGAGTTGGTGGACAGACTGCGGGAAGCGATCGAGAAGGCGGCTTCCGAAGACGTCCGCGCGATCGTCATCACCGGCGCCGGCCACGTGTTCAGTTCGGGGGCGGACCTGTCCGGTGGTCAGGGCGTCGCCGACGAGCTTCCCGACAAAGCCAGGGCGCTGAACCTGGCGATCGACCGCGCACCGGTGCCGGTCATCGGCGCGGTCAACGGCCCCGCGATCGGCGCCGGGGTCATCCTGTCGATGATCTGCGATCTGCGCGTGGTGGCGCCCGAGGCCTATTTCCAGTTCCCGGTCGCGAAATACGGTATCGCCCTGGACAACTGGAGCATCCGGAGATTGACCTCGCTGGTCGGCGCCGGACGGGCCCGCGGCATGCTGCTGGCCGCCGAACGGCTCACCGCCGACGTCGCGCTGCAGACCGGGATGGCCAACCGGATCGGCACACTGGCGGACGCGCAGGCCTGGGCGCAGGAGATCGCGGGATTCGCGCCGCTGGCGCTGCAGCACGCCAAGCGGGTGCTCAACGACGACGGCGCCTACGAAGAGCCGTGGCCCGCCCACCAGGAGCTCTTCGACCGGGCCTGGGCCAGCCAAGACATCATCGAGGCCCAGATCGCGCGCATCGAGAAGCGGCCGCCCAGGTTCCGGGGCGCCTGATGGTGCTGCGGACGGCGCTGCGCTACGGCTTCGGCACGGCATCGCTGCTGGCCGGGGGATGGGTGTTGCGCGCGCTGCAGGGCACGCCCGCCTCGCTCGGAGCGACCCCCGCGGAGATTGCGCCGGTGGCGCGCCGCTCGCCGCACTACAAGGACGGGAAGTTCGTCAACCTCGAGCCGCCGTCGGGCATCACGATGGACCGCGACGTGCAGCGCATGCTGCTGCGGGACCTGGCGAACTTCACGTCCCAGGGCACACCGTCCGCACCGATCCCGCTCGCTGAGCCGCCGACAGTCGACCCGGTCGCGGCGCCGGCCGCGGCGAGCTGGTACGGCCACTCCAGCGTGCTGATCGAGGTGGACGGCTACCGCGTCCTGGCCGACCCGGTGTGGAGCAATCGGTGCTCCCCGTCGCGCGCGGTCGGACCGCACCGGATGCACGACGCGCCGGTGCTGCTGGAAGCGCTACCCGCCGTCGACGCCGTCATCATCAGCCACGACCACTACGACCATCTCGACATCGACACCATCGTCGCGCTCGCGCACACCCAGCGCGCCCCGTTCGTGGTGCCGCTGGGCATCGGCGCGCACCTGCGCAAGTGGGGCATCCCCGAGAGTCGCATCGTCGAACTGGACTGGAACGAGGCTCACCGGATCGACGACCTGACCCTGGTCTGCACACCGGCGCGGCACTTCTCCGGACGGCTGTTCGCGCGCGACTCCACGCTGTGGTCGTCGTGGGTGGTAGCCGGGCCCGTCCACAACGCGTTCTTCGGCGGCGACACGGGCTATACCAAGAGCTTCGCCGAGATCGGCGCCGAATACGGCCCGTTCGACCTCGCCCTGCTGCCGATCGGTGCCTACCACCCCGCCTTCGCCGACATCCACATGAACCCCGAAGAGGCGGTACGCGCCCACCTGGACCTCACCGACGTGGACCACGGCCTGATGGTGCCGATCCACTGGGCGACGTTCCGGCTGGCGCCGCACCCCTGGGCCGAACCGGCGGAACGGCTGACGGCTGCCGCCGATGCCGAGCGGGTGCGTCTGGCGGTGCCGATCCCCGGTCAGCGGGTGGACCCGGAGTCGACTTTCGAGCCGTGGTGGCGCTTCTAGGCTGCGACGACGCGTTACGGTGCTGATCATGAATCCACCGGTCAGGCTGGCCGTATTCGCACTGGCTGTTGCGCTGCTGGGAGGGTGCGGCGCCGAGCCCGCCGACCCCGCCGCGTCCGCGACATCCGTGGCCCCGCCCGCCGGGCAGGCCTGGAAGGTGCCCCCTCCGTTGGTCCCGGCGATGCCGCTGCCGGACAACGCGGTGCAGAACGCGGTGGCCGAACTCGACGGGATCGCCGAGCGCCTGGTCGCCGAGTCGGGTATCCCGGGCATGGCGGTGGCCGTGGTGCACGGCGGAAAAACGGTGTACGCGAAAGGGTTCGGCGTCAAGAACCTTGAGCGTGCCGATCGGCCGGACAACCGGGTCGGTCCCGACACGGTATTCCAGCTGGCATCGCTGTCCAAACCACTGAGCGCGACGGTCGTGGCCACCCTGGTGGGGCAGGGCCAGGTCAGCTGGGACACCCCCCTCGTGTCGCGGCTGCCGTGGTTCGGGTTGTCGGACCCGGCCGTCACGCAGATGGTCACGGTCGGGGACATGTTCTCGCACCGCTCCGGACTGCCCGACCATGCCGGGGACAAGCTCGAAGACCTCGGCTACGACCGCAGGCAGGTGCTGGAGCGGCTCCGCGAACTGCCGCTCGATCCGTTCCGAACGTCCTACGCCTACACCAACTTCGGATTGACCGCCGGCGCGGAAGCGGTCGCCGCCGGCACCGGGAAGTCCTGGGAACAACTGGCCTCCCACGCGCTGTTGGCGCCGTTGGGCATGACCGCCACCAGCTACACGTTCGGTGACTACGAGGCCCGGCCGGACCGCGCGGTGGGCCACATCCGCATCGACGGCCGCTACGAGCCGCGCTACGTCCGCGACGCGCAGGCACAGTCACCGGCGGGTGGGGCCAGTTCATCGGTCAACGACATGGCCCGGTGGATGGCGATGGTGCTCGCCGACGGGCAGCACGACGGCCGTGCGCTGATCGACCCGAAGGCGCTGCTGCCCGCGGTCACCCCGCAGGTGGTGTCGTCGCGGGGCTCCGAACCGGCGATGCGGTCGGGGTTCTACGGATACGGCTTCAACGTCGGCACCACGCCGGCGGCACGCACCGAACTGAGCCACTCGGGTGCATTCGAACTCGGCGCAGCCACCAACGTGCTGTTCCTGCCCTCGGCCGACGTCGCGATCGTCGCGCTGACCAACGCCAGCCCGGCGGGTATCCCGGAGGCCCTGACCGCGCAGTTCGCCGACCTGGTCCAGTTCGGGGAGGTGCGCGAGGACTGGGGTGATTTGTACGGCAAGGCTTTCGCCGACATGGACAAGCCGGTCGGGGCGCTGGTCGGCCAGCAGCGGCCCGTCGGCGCGAAACCGCCGTCACCGCTGCCGTCGTACGCCGGGGTGTACCGCAACGCCTACTGGGGGCCGGCGACGGTCGCCGAGCGCGACGGCCGCCTGCAGCTCACCCTGGGACCGCGCGGCACCTTCGAGCTGAGCCCGTGGGATGGCGACGTGTTCACCTTCCCGGTGTCCTCCGAGAACGCTCCCCCCGGAACGGTTTCGACGGCGACGTTCGCCGGGGACGCCCTCACGCTGGAATATTTCGACGACGACGGCAAGGGAGTCTTCACCCGATGACGGTTTCTGTGGCCGCCGGCCTGTCGGACGCCGAGGTGGCGCAGCGCGTCGCCGAGGGCAAGACCAACGACGTCCCCACCCGGGCTGCGCGCAGCGTCTCCGAGATCATCCGCGGGAACGTGTTCACCCGCATCAACGCCATCCTCGGCGTGCTCCTGATCATCGTGCTGTCCACCGGATCGGTGATCAACGGCGCGTTCGGTCTGCTCATCATCGCCAACAGTGCGATCGGCATCATCCAGGAATTGCGCGCCAAGCAGACACTGGACAAACTCGCCATCGTCGGGCAGGCGAAACCGTTGGTGCGCAGGCAGTCCGGGAGCCGGCCACTCGCGCCCAGCGAGGTGGTTCTCGACGATGTGATCGAGTTGGGCCCCGGCGACCAGATCGTGGTCGACGGCATGCTCATCGAAGAGGCCAACCTCGAGGTCGACGAGTCCCTGCTGACCGGCGAAGCCGACCCCATCGCCAAAGACGTCGGCGACCATGTGATGTCGGGCAGCTTCGTGGTGGCGGGCACCGGAGCCTACCGCGCCACCAAGGTCGGCCGCGAGGCCTACGCCGCGAAACTCGCCGAGGAGGCCAGCAAGTTCACCCTGGTGAAATCCGAACTGCGCAACGGGATCAACAAGATCCTGCAGTTCATCACCTACCTGCTGGTGCCGGCCGGGGCCCTGATCATCTATACCCAGCTGTTCACCACCGGGGCCGGCTGGCGGGAATCGGTGCTGCGGATGGTCGGAGCCCTGGTGCCGATGGTGCCCGAGGGGCTGGTGCTGATGACCTCGATCGCCTTCGCGGTGGGGGTGATCCGGCTGGGCCGTAGGCAGTGTCTGGTCAACGAGCTGCCCGCCATCGAGGGTCTGGCCCGTGTCGACGTCGTCTGCGCCGACAAGACGGGCACTCTGACCGAGAACGGGATGCGGGTCAGCGATCTGTTGCGCATCGAGGCTCCACAGGCAGGAGAGGAGCCGAGCGACCGGGGGGCGGGCACGGTCGCCGAGGTGCTGGCCCAGCTCGCCGCCGACGACGCCAGGCCCAACGCGAGCATGGCCGCGATCGCGGAGGCCTACACGATGCCGCCCGGCTGGACCGCGACCGCCACCGCGCCGTTCAAGTCGGCCACCAAATGGAGCGGCACCTCCTATGCCGATCACGGCAACTGGGTGATCGGCGCACCGGACGTGCTGCTCGACCCCGCCTCGCCGGTGGCCGAGGACGCCGAGAGGATCGGCGCGCAGGGTCTGCGGGTGCTGCTGCTCGGCTCCAGCGACCGGCCGGTGGACGCACCGGACGCCCCCGGTGTGGTCACCCCCGCCGCGCTGGTGGTGCTCGAGCAGCGCGTCCGCCCCGACGCCCGCGACACCCTCGATTACTTTGCCTCGCAGCATGTCTCGATCAAGGTGATCTCGGGGGACAACGCCGTCTCGGTGGGTGCGGTGGCGGGTTCGCTCGGGCTGGCCGGCGAGACGATGGACGCGCGGCGGCTCCCCGAGCAGCCCGACGCGCTCGCCGACACGCTGGAGGAGTGCACGACGTTCGGCCGGGTACGGCCCGATCAGAAGCGGGCGATGGTGCACGCGCTGCAGTCCCGCGGCCACACCGTCGCGATGACCGGCGACGGCGTCAACGACGTGCTCGCGCTCAAGGACGCCGACATCGGCGTGGCGATGGGTTCGGGGAGCTCGGCGTCGCGAGCGGTGGCGCAGATCGTGCTGCTGGACAACAAGTTCGCCACCCTGCCCTACGTCGTGGGGGAGGGCAGGCGGGTGATCGGCAACATCGAGCGGGTCTCGAACCTGTTCCTCACCAAGACGGTGTACTCGGTGTTGCTGGCGGTGCTCGTCGGCCTGGGCGGACTGTCGGCCGAGCTGTTCGGGTCCGATCCGCTGCTGTTCCCGTTCCAGCCCATCCACGTGACGATCGCGGCATGGTTCACCATCGGTATCCCGGCGTTCATCCTGTCCCTGGCCCCGAACAACGAACGCGCCCGCCCGGGGTTCGTGCGGCGGGTGATGACGTCGGCGCTGCCGTCGGGGATCGTCGTCGGGGCGGCGACGTTCACCTCGTACCTGCTCGCCTACCAGGGGCGGGCGGCCACCGAGACCGAGCAGACACAGGCCTCGACCGCGGCGCTGATCACGCTGCTGGTGTCGGCGCTGTGGGTGCTGTCGGTGGTGGCGCGCCCGTATGAGTGGTGGCGGGTGCTGCTGGTGGCGGTGTCGGCGCTGGCCTACGTCGTCATCTTCAGCATCCCGTTCGCCCGTGAGCTGTTCATCCTCGATCCGTCCAACGTCGCGCTGACGTCGACGGCGCTGGGAATCGGGCTCGCCGGTGCGGTCGCCATCGAGGTGATCTGGTGGGTTCAGGGCCGTGTGCTGGGAGAACAGCGCACCCTGTGGCGTCCGAGCGAGCGGTAGGGTTGGTCGCATGGGATTTCTGGACAAGGCCAAAGATCTTCTCTCCAAGAACGCCGACAAGGTCGACACGGTGATCGACAAGGCCGGTGATCTCGTCGACAAGAAGACCAAGGGCAAGTACACGTCAACGGTCGACAAGGTGCAGGACGCGGCCAGGAAGGCCGTCGCCGACAACACCGGCACGGTGCCGCCCGAACAGCAGTCCGGTCAGGCGCCTCCTCCGCCGCCGACCACTCCGCCTCCTCCGCCGCCGACCACTCCGCCGCAGCAGCCCCCGACGGCTCCGCCGACCTCGTAGGCGCTCGCGCATGGCGAAGCTGTCCGTCTCCGTCGACGTCCCGCTGCCGCCCGAGAAGGCGTGGGAGAGCGCCTCGGACCTGTCCCGCTACCGGGAGTGGCTGTCCATCCACCGGGTATGGCGCTCCAAACTGCCTGATGTCATCGAGAAGGGCACTCAGCTCGACTCGATCGTCGAGGTCAAGGGCATGCCGAACCGGGTGAGCTGGACAGTGGTGCACTACCGCCCACCCGAGGCGATGACGCTCAACGGCGACGGCAAAGGCGGTGTCAAGGTCAAGCTGATGGGCAAGATCAAGCCCAGCCAGACGGACCCGGCCGCCTCGACCGTCACGTTCGACATCCACCTCGGCGGACCCGCGCTGTTCGGACCGATCGGCATGGTGGTCGCCGGTGCCCTCAAGGGGGACATCCAGGAGTCGCTGAACCGGTTCAAGACCGTCTTCGCGCCGTCCTGACCGCGGGTGCGCCGGCCGTCAGCCGGCTGCGACGGCGGCCACCGCCTCGGCCACCGGGACGTCGCCGGAGATGACCTCGAAGGTGTGGCCGGCGGTCTGCGGCATGTCCAGCGCAGCGACGAGCACCGCCGCCACATCGGCGCGGGGGATGCTGCCGGGCCCGGTGTGTTCGGCGATGTACACCCGGCCGGTGCCCGGATCGTTGGTGAGCAGGCCCGGCCGCACGATCGTGCTGAGAAGGTCGGCACGCGAGCGGATGACGTCGTCGGCGGCGCCCTTGGCCCGCAGGTAGGCGACGAACACCGGGTCGCCCGCGTCGTCCGGTGCGTGGGCGTCGGCGCCCATCGACGAGATCATCAGGTAACGCCGCACTCCCGCGGCTTCGGCGGCGTCGGCCAAGAGGATCGCCGCGTCGCGGTCGACGGTCTCCTTTCGGGCCGCTCCACTGCCGGGCCCGGCGCCCGCCGCGAAGATGACGGCGTCGGCGCCGCGCAGGTGGGTGGCTACGACACCGTTGGTGGTGTTCTCCAGGTCGACGACGATCGGTTCAGCGCCGGCGGCACGCAGATCGTCGGCTTGGTCGGGGTTACGGATGAGGCCGGCCACCGAGTCGCCGCGCGCGGACAGCAGCCGCGAGGTGATCAGAGCGATTTTTCCGTGCCCTCCGGCGATGACGACGCGCATGACCTACCTCCGACCTGACCGACGACCCGGTGTCGACGTCACAACCTCAACGTACTCACTTTCGCGTCCGCGGCTGTCAGCGCTGAAATCGCCGGCGAACCAGCTTGCCGAACTCGATCGTCGACCGGCGCACCGATTCGAACCCCAACGACACCAGCAGCGTGTCCACCATCGCGAAGGGAAGCGTGGTGGCGACGGCGCCGCGCCCGTATTCGAGGTGCCACGAGCCGGGGTGGATCGTCAATCCCCGCGCGTGCCCGCGTTGCAGACAGGTGTGTCCGCCCGGCATCAGCGGTGGCAGTGCGACGTGGTCGTCGGACTCCAGATCATAGGAGTCGATCTGCCCGGCCAGCAGGAACTTGTGGATGTCGACGTGTTTGTAGCGTCCCGAAAAGCCTTGTGTTCCAGTCGGTGACCCGAAGATGACGATGTACTCGCGTGGGCTGAAATACAGAAACCGGACCTTGCCCAGCACCCCGCCGGCCTTGCTGCCCACCCAGCGCCCCGGAGTCGGGTCGATCAGACCGGGGTACGCCTCGGCGAGCAGCCCGACTGCACGGGCGGTGAGTTCACCGGTGTGCAGCGGCAGGCCGACGACTTCTCTGGCCACCTGATGCAGGACGTCGGGGTCGATCCGGTACGTCACCGGTCGAACTCCACAGGCAGGCTGGTGGGTCCGCTCATACCCAGCAACGGCCGCCACGGTGCCGGTCCGGCCACCTTGGGATTGGGCAGTCGGCGCGCCAGGATCTTCAACGCCTCGCAGAGTTCCCGCCGGGCCAGGTTGGCGCCGAGGCAGTAGTGGGCGCCACCGCCGAAGGTCAGAATCGGGGGTGGGTCGTCGCGGGTGATGTCGAAGCGGGTGGGGTCGTCGTAGATCGCCGGATCCCGGTTGGCGGCGTAGGTGTTGGCCACGATGAATGCTCCCGCAGGGAAGGTGTATTCACCGATTGTGACATCCTCGCCCACGGTGCGGACGGTGCTGCACATCGACGGGGAGTGTCGCATGGTCTCCTCGACGGCGCGCATGGCCAGCTCGGGTCGGTCGCGGAGCAGCGCGAGCTGGTCGGGATGCTCGCAGAGCGCCTGCATCGAGGCCGCCAATTGTGTTCTGGTGGTGTCGGTTCCGGCAATCAGGATGCTGAATGCCAGCATGCGGACCTCGCCGGCGTCGAGGCGGTCCCCGCCGTCCTCGGCGCGGATCAGCTCGGACAGCAGATCGGTCGTCAGATGTCGGCGCCGGTGAGCGATCATGTCGTCGATGTAGGCGTCGAACGCGTCCCACGCCCGAAGCACCGTGGGTTCCTCATCGACGAGGTCGATGTCGAAGCTGACGATCTTGAAGATGTCTTCGGCCCAGGTGGAGAACAGCTTCCAGTCCTGCCGGGGTGCTCCGAACAGCGCGCAGATCACCGGGATCGGATAGGGCCGGGCGATCTGCTCGACGAACTCGCACCCGCCATCCGCGCTGACCGAATCGATCAGCTGATTGATGACCTGATGGATCGTCTCGTCCATCCGCGCTGTCGCGCGTGGGGTGAAGGCCCGCGACACCAGGCTACGTAGGCGGCGGTGTTCATCGCCTTCCATGCACAGGATGCTGCGGGTGACCCGGTCCCAGAGTTCGCCCGAGGTGAGGCCGTGCGCGGAGAGATGAATACCCGGCGGGATCCTGAACCTCGGGTCGCCCAATACAGTTCGGGCCAGGGGATAGGACAGCACCTCGGGTCCGATGGGGCCCAGCGCGATCGGCGCGGTCTGCTGCGCGGCGCGCAACTGCGGATAGATCTGCTGCGGGGTGTCGGTGAGCTCGTAGGTGAGGGTGGGCAGGCCGGCGTCGAATACGCTGGGCGCGGCGGTCACCGGAGGATCCTCAGCGGCAGCGCCGGCAGCGTGCACGTCGCCGACGGCCAGGTGATCTCGGGGACGTAGCCGGCAGCGAGCTCGAAGTCGGGAATCCGGGAAAGCCATTCGGCAACCACGAGCTTGAGTTCCATTCTGGCCAGGTGGGAACCCAGACAACGGTGCGGTCCGCCGCCGAATCCCCAGTGTTTGTGTAGCTTGCCGTCGAGAACGAGGTCGTCGACGGAGTGGGCGTCGCTGCCGTCGCGGTTGATCGCCCCCAGACACAGCCGCACCTCGGCACCGGCAGGCAACGTGACACCCGAGACGGTGACCGGCCGGGTCGTCACGCGCCCGACGATGGGCGCGGCCGGTTCCAGCCGGATCATCTCTTCGACGAACATCGCGATACCGTCGAGGTCCTCCCGCAACGCCGTGCGCAGCGCGGGGCGGCGGGCCAACTCCAGCATCGTGGCGCCGATCGCGGAGGTGACGGTGTCCAGACCGGCGAGGACGAACACGAGGGACAATCCGACCGCCTCGTTGTCGGTGAGGGGTTCGTCGCCATGGAGCAGCTGGGACAGGATGCCCTCGCGGGGGTTCTCCCGTTGCCCAGCAACCGCTTCGGTGAGGTAGGTGTACAGCTGGACCGCGGGGGTCAGGTCGACGCTGGACGGGTCGGTAGTCAGACTGAACGCGATGATGGCGTCTTTCCACCCGATCAGACGTTCGCGGTCGGCCAGCGGCAGCCCGAACAGCGTGAGGAAGACCTGCGACGGGTACGGGGTTGCCAGGTCGGCCATCACCTCGCACTCGTCGCGCTGCGCCAGGCCCTCGATGATGTCGATCACCTGGGCCTGAAACGACGGCATCAGCACGGCGAGTGTCTGCGGACTGAAAAACTGGTGCAGGACGCGCCGGTACCTGGTGTGTTCGGGAGGGTCGAAGCCGAGAGGCACCAGCGGCACCGGGCTGATCATGTCGTCGTAGGCGATCCGCGACGAGAACACCTCGGGGTCACGCAGCGCGGCAAGGACGTCCTGGCGGCGGGTGAGGTAGTACCAGCCGTCGCCGTAGAGCACGGGGCCCTGGTCGCGCAGCGTGGCCCAGCCGTCACCGCGGTCCCGCGACATCGGCAGGTCCCCGTAGCGCACCTGCGGCAGCGCATCGGCGGCCCCGGTCATGGCACGTTGGTCGCGAGCAAGGTCAGGGGCAGTCCGAGCACCGACAGGTCGACCTCGTCGAGGTAGGTTCCGTCACCGGAGAACTCCTGCCGGAATCGCGTGACCGCGCCGTAGCGGTCGATGACCGCCTCGCCGGCGGCGGCTTCGGGGATGCGCAGCACCACGGTGTAGACGCCGTCTCCATGGCGGTCGAGGAACTCGTTGACCGACGCCGCCACTGCCGCATCGGACCCGGTGATCGGGCTGATCAGCTCGACGCCACGGTCCCAGTCCAGCTGGACCCGAATGCCCAGTTCGGTGAGTTCGGCGGCGTTGAACCGGAATCCGAGTTCTGTGAACATCTGTGCGGTGTCATGCCACCGCTGCGGCGCGACCGCGAACACGACATGATGCAGCTTCGGTTCGGTCGTCATCAGCGGACCAGCCCGCGTGGCCGGATCAGGCCGAGGTCGAGGTGGTTGAGCCAGCCGGGTGGACCGTCGCACACGTCGGGAATGGCGTTGATAGCTCCCATCGCCGTCCAGTCGTAGCCGGGATGGGACATGGTGCCGTCGGGCCGGCGGACACCCTTGAGCGTCAGCTCGGTCGGCGGGTCGCCGTCGATGACGATCTCGTAGCGGGTCTCGCCCCAATCCCAGCCCGGGTTCAGCAGGTCGGGGCCTGCGGTCACGTAGATCGCGTGGAAGACGATGAGCGGCTTACCGTCCACCCAGGCGGTCCACTCGTGGCGTTGCCCGGCCACGGTGTCCTTCGGGATGGCGCCGTCCGCGTGCGGGATGTCGGCCGCGGCTGTGGCGACATCGATGTCGGCGGCGCTCACCTCGTCGATCGTCACACCGAGACCGTCGGCGATCATGTGCATCGACTGGGCGAAGAACGGCAATCCGAGGCCCAGGATGGTGGGCTCGGCGAGAAACGCGTCCTTGTCCTTGCCGAAACCCATCCAGTCGATGTGGTCCATCGGCGCGTCCTTGAGCACGTCGACCACTTCGTAAACGTGGATGGTGTCGACCCTGCTCATCACCCGCGACAGGGTGAGCGGAAGGATGTCACCGGCGTAGCCGGGGTGGATGCCGCCGCCGTGAAAGGAGGTGCCACCGTCGCTGCACGCCGCGCGGATCTGCTCGCCGCCGTCGTGGAAATCCGCACTCGGGTGGAAGAATCCGGCCGTCGTCACGACGTTCTTGCCGGAGCGCAGCAGCCGGCACACCGTCTCGACATCCATGATGATCGGCGTGTAGAAGACGCAGTCGGCGGCCAGCGCGACCATCGCGTCGACGTCGTCGGTGGCGGTGACACCGGTCGGAAGGATCCCTGCGAGCTCACCCGCGTCCTTGCCCACCTTGTCCTTGCTATGCACCAGCACACCCACGAGGTCGAAGACGGGCGAGGCGCAGAAGTGCCGGACACCGACCTGTCCGACATCACCGGTCATCCACTGGATCACCCGATAGGTCTTGTCCGTCATGGGCATTCTCCTAGTGCGAACCGGCGTGCAGCACACCGCGGGGCAACAGCAGGGGCAGGTCGTTGTAGGTGGCGATGCCTGCCGGGGCGGCAACCACGGCGGGTATCGCGGTGATCGCCGGCATCGCGGTGATGGTGAGCCCCAGCATGACGAAGTCGTCGAGGGTTTCTCCGGCGAAGTCCGGGGGGTGGGGCGAAGCTCAGCGTGCTGGTGATGGTGGGACGTCCCTCGACGGTGACGGTGTAGCCGAACGCGGTGGGCCACTGCGGCTGCAGCGATTGCCCTTTTGTCCAGATGCCGCGGATCTCGACAACCTCGCGCCCGTCAACGATGCCCTTCCACCGCACGTCGATTCCGGCGACACAGCCGGCGGTGATGGTCCATCCGCCGGGCAGAT
The DNA here is from genome assembly GCF_025263565.1 of Mycobacterium sp. SMC-8. Taxonomy (NCBI): domain Bacteria; kingdom Bacillati; phylum Actinomycetota; class Actinomycetes; order Mycobacteriales; family Mycobacteriaceae; genus Mycobacterium; species Mycobacterium sp. SMC-8. The sequence goes on along the minus strand of NZ_CP079865.1, from coordinate 416,735 downwards.
CGAGGTCCTCGGTGGTCTCGGCGTAGTCCACGTCGCAGCGGATGTCGTCGAGTTGCACTCCGAGTGCGTCGGCGACCACTTGCACGGCCTCGGCGAAGACGCCGGACCCCGTTGCGGTGATCGACGCGAGGTCGGGTTCGTCGATGGAATAGCCGAATCCCATGGGGATTTCGGTCTGCGGCGAGTTGTAGATGGTGGTGTCGAACGATTCGACGATGCTGATCCGGTCGACCCGGTCCGAAATGCCGGCGGTGACGACCGCGAAGAGCTGGATGAAGCCGGGATTGATGCCGCTGCCGAAGATTGTGGAGCCGCCGCGGCGGCAGGCGTCGATGATGCGGTCGCGGTCGGCACCCAGGCGGCTGCCGGTGATGAACTCCGATGTGGTGACGACGTTTGCGCCGGATTCGAGGATGCGGACAAGGTCGCCGGTGTCGGCGAACATCGGGTTGTAGACGACGCAGTCTGGTCGAAGCGCGAGCAGTGCGTCGACGTCGTCGGTGGCGGTGATCCCGATCGGGCCGACCCCGCAGAGTTCGCCGGCGTCCCTGCCGACCTTGTCGGGTGACCACGCGTAGCAGCCGACGAGCTCGAGCTCGGTGTTCGCGATCACCGCGTGCACCGACTTGGTCCCGACATTGCCGGTGGTCCACTGCACGACGCGGTATGTCATCGTGACCTGTCTGCGGCAGTGAAAGTGACGGGTACCGAGCGGAATCCGCGAGTGACGGAGTTGCCGTGAAACTTGGCCTGCTGCCCTGCCGCGAGGGTGAAGTCGGGCATGCGGGCCAGCACCCGTTCGAGGCCGACCTGGAACTCCAGCCGTGCCAGGTTGGACCCGAGGCAACGGTGGACGCCGGCGCCGAAGCCGAGGTGCCGGTTCTCGCGGCGGTCGAGGATGCAGCGGTCGGCGTCGGGGAACTGCCGCTCGTCGCGGTTGGCGGCGGCGTAGTTGACGATCACCGACTCGCCGGGGGAGAACCGGCAGCCGTTCATTTCGACGTCTTTGGCCACGGTGCGAGGGATGCCGTGGATGGAGCCGGCGAACCGGATGAACTCCTCGACCGCGCGGGCGAGCAGATCAGGCTCGTCGATCAGGCGATCCCGCTCGGCGGGGTTGGTGGCCAGATAGTGATAGGCGAAAGACATTGCACTGGCGGTGGTTTCGAGGCCGGCCTGTACCAGCAGCATTGCGTTGGACACCACGTCGGCGAACGCCAGCTTCTCACCGTCGATCTCGGCGGAGAGCAACACGTCGATCATGTCGTCGCGGGGCGGCTCTGCCGTGCGAGCCGTCACGGCGTCGTGCAGATGCTGGTAGAGGCCGCCCCAGGCTTCCATCCGCGCCTCCTCGGTGGCGCCGTTGAGTGCGCTGTCGGTCAGTTCCACACACAGCGGGACGTCATCGACAGGCATGCCGAGCAGGTATTTGAAGAACACGATCCCCGGCTGGCGCCACGCCACCGCGGCGAGGTCGCCGGACCCGCTTTCGATGAACTCGTCGAGGAGCCGGTCGGTTTCGTCAGCGATCTGAGGCCGCAAGGCCTTCATGCGTGCCGGGGAGAAGTACGGGTTGAGGACCTTGCGGAACTTCTGCTGCCGCGGCGGATCGAGGGTGATCACCAGATCACCGGCGAGCTGCTCGGCTCCTTCCGGGGTGGGGTTGCTGGAGAAGTGTTCCCAGTCCTGCAGGATCTGCACACATTCGGCGTAGCGCACCGCGACCCACGCCCCCGCCGGTGTCGCGCTGAGAAATGGGTTGTCGGTCCGCGCAAACGGTGACTTAGCCCGCATCACCGCGTACACGTCGTACAGGAATTCGTTGTCGTTGAAATCCGAGTGCCGCAGATCCCAGTTCTCGGCGTGGCGCTCCGGTGTCTGGGTCACGGCGATCCCTCCGCCGCCTGCCGCGCTTCGCGCTCGTCATGAATTCGTACCAGTTCGCGGAACCCGATCCGGTTGTACTTCGGGACGGGCTGGATGCCCCATTCGTCCTGTGCGGTGTCCTTGCCTTCGGCACCCTCGGGCGGGCCGAGAGCCGGATAGGGCACCTGGCATTCCAGCGTGTCGTCGGAGTAGCGCACCTTGAGCAGCTCGCTGCAGATCTCGGTGAGGCTCAACGTCGGGTAGCCGTAGTAGACCGCCATGAACGGCAGTGTGAACGCGCCCTCGATGACCAATGCGACCAGGCACACCAAAACGGCGCGCTTGATCCACTTGTGCATCCGCGCGTAGTACGGGGTGGTACCCGGCGGTAGGTCCTGGCTCTTCTCTTCGGTGTTGTCCACAGAAGTCGTCACAGTTGAACTCCTTAGTCCGAGAAGATCTCGCGGTTGACCGTGTGCAGGTAGGGGATGGCGAGAAACGGTGTGATGTAGAAGATGTCGTAGAGCCACCAGCCGATGACCGGGAACACGACGCCCGCGTACCGCACGTCGGCGTACATGGTCATGTTGAACACGTACAGGCACCAGATGAGTACGCCCATCCAGCAGGTGATGATCATCCACTGATGGCCCCACCGCTTCATCTGAAGGAACCCGATCGCCGCGGCGCAGCGCATCGCGAAGACGGTGAGGATCATGCCGAACACCATCGACTTCTCGCCGGGTGCAGCGGCGCCGCCGATCCACGCCTCGTTGTAGTGCCAGAAGTAGCCGGCATCGAACATCGCGCCCCAACCGACCATCAGCACGCGGTTGATCAGGGTGTGGTTGGCGACCAGGTCGAGCGCCCAGCCGAGGCTGTTGAGCATCCCGTCGATCAGCACCAGATAGCCGATGAGCGTGACGATCATCGGACGGACCGACAGGCCCGCCCGTAATGCCTGCCGCTGCAACCACACTCCGCGCATGAAGATGGGCAGGCCGATCAGGCCGGGCGCCCACATCCCCATCAGTGCGGCGCCGGCGATCATCCACTTGTCGGCGCGGCGCTGGGCCTGCCGGGACTCGTCGTGGTGCTCGTCCAGATTGACCGAACCGGACGGAACGCTGGCCTTGATGGCCGCCGACTTCTGCTTCAGTAGCGGGATGTTCACAGCTCCCACCACCCCCGGGCGAACGACATGTAGAGCTGGATCAGAAACATCACCAGCAGATATCCGTAGACGACGACCTGCAGGATGATGAGAGCCTTCTTGCGGTTGCGTTCCTTCTGGTCGACCATGTCGTCGATTCCTTTCTAACGGTTGGGGGTCGGGCTGTCGGCGGCGGCGAGGCTGGCCGCAGCCACTTCCCGCAGGCCTTCGGAGACGCCGCCGTCACTGGACAGCGGGGCGAGCACACACGCCTCGGCCGCTTCCAGCTCGGAGGCGCCGGCGGCGATCAGATGTGCGGCGGTGACGAGCACGCGGGTCGACGGCGGTTCGAAGTGAAACGCTTCGTCGGCCGTGCGGATCGCGTTGGCGCACCGGACCAGCCGCTGAGCGGTCGCAAGACCGATGCCTGCCTCGGCGACGATCACCTCGGCTTCCCGCTCGGGAGGCAGGTAACCCATCGGCAGCGTGACGAACCGTTGCCGGAACGACGGTTTGAGTTCCTTGAGGGAGCTGCGGTAGGCCGGGTTGTAGGAGCAGACCAGCATGAACTCATCCGGCGCCTGCACCACTTCGCCCGCCCGGTCGAGGTAGAGGGTGCGCCGGTGATCGGTCAGCGAATGCAGCACGGCCAATGAGTCGTGCCGCGCTTCGACGACCTCGTCGAGATAGCAGATGGCCCCGGCCTTGACCGCCCGGGTCAGCGGCCCGTCGGTCCACACCACGTCCCCGCCGGTGACGGTGAACCGGCCGACCAGGTCCGAGCTCGTCAGATCGTCGTGGCAGCTGATGGTTACCACGGGACGGCCCAGCAGCAGACCCAGGTGCTCGACCAGGCGGGTCTTTCCGCATCCGGTGGGCCCGGTCAGCATCACCGGCAGCCGCTGCCGGTAGGCCTGCTCGAAGAGCTGCACCTCATTGCCGTTGGTGAGATACGTCTGGTCGGTCATGCGGATACCAGCTCCCTGTGAACGTTGGCGAGGACGCGAGGAAGGTCCTCGACCCGGCGGATTCGTTGAGAACGCTTGGGGCCGAACACTTCCGGCAGTGGGTCAACCCGGACCGGGCCGATGCCGACGTAGTACATCGAGACGCCGGCATCGCGCGCCTCCTCGACGGCGTGGGCGGCGTCGGCCCAGGCATAGCGCCCCTCGTAGCCCTCGTCCGAGATCAGCCCGTCGCCGATCACGATGACCAGGCGCCGTTCCGACGGCTGGGCGAGCAGCCTGCTCGTGAGGTGGCGCAGGGGAGCACCGAGGCGGGTGTACCCGCTGGTGCCCAGTCCGAGGCTTCCCGGCGGGACGAATCTTCGGTCGGCGAAGTCCTTGAGACAGGTCACCTCGACGCGGTGCCGGGTGTTGCCGGTGAAGACGAAGATGCCGTGGCGTTCCTGTGCGGTCGTCATCGCCCGCGACAGTGCGTCGGCACAGGCGAGCTCCAGCTTGAACACGGTGCCGCCGTGCACGCCGAGAGAGGAACTGCCGTCCAGCAGTAGAGCTGTGGTGACGTCGCGGCTGGCGGGCAGCAATTCGCGGAAGATCCGTGGCTCCACCGCTTCTCCGGTGGTCACGTCGATGTAGTGGCCCACGTACTGGTCGACGTCGAGGTCGGAGCCATCCTCGAGGCGGTTCTTCATCGCGCGGTGCGTGTTCTTCTCGAACCACTTACGGACGTCGACCGCGATGGCTCCCGGTTCCCCGGCACGGCCTTGGTGGGTGCGCTCGAGGACGGCGACGTGGTCAGGCAGGAAGCTCTCAGTCCATGCGTTCCATTCCGGATACGGGATGCCCGGGCGGTGCTCCGGGGTGACGTCGAGGTCGTTGTCCTGCGGCCGGCTCGGCGGAGGCAGATTGGGGTTACGGACGCCGCCGTCGCCCCCAGCGGGCACGGAGTGCGGTTGCGGTACCCGCTTCTGGTTGGTGGTCCACGGCAGCCGCCCGAACGAGCGCCGCAGCTTGTCGGACAGTCCCTGCGGCAGCGTGTACGCCCGCGGCAGATGTCCGACCAGCGGGTCCACAGTGAGGGGTTGGTGGGTACGGGACAATGCGACCGCGCGGTTGAGCATCTCCCCGCCGTCCATGTCAGAGTCGAGGGCGGCAAGGTCGGGGAGGACGCGCCGAAACTCGGCGAGCAGTCCCGGCCAGTTCGCGGCGACCCAACCCAGCGCCACTTCGGCTTCGACGAGATGCAGCGCGGCCAGCTCACGCGCGGACAGTTCATGAAGCCTGTAGTCGATGATCCGGTCCTTGGACGGTGAACATTGCAGAGCGATGCCGCATGTCACGGTGCGGCGGGTCCAGTCCCGCTGCCACACCGGATACGGCACGTGCACGACATCGAGCATCGAGCTCAGTCCGAAGCCACGGTGGGCTCCGCTGACGAGGTGGGCGCCGGTCCGACGCTGCCCGCTCAACGCGACCGCGGTGAGCGCGCAACTGCGCTCGACCGCCATGGCGTGTGCATCGGAGAGTTCGGTCATCAACTCAGAAGGTGCCGATGTTGGAGAACATCCAATACCAGAACCAGATGATCAGCCCGGTGCCGCCCCAGGCCGCGACGTATCGCAGGATTTCCCAGATCCAGCCTGTCATGTGAGTTCTCCTAGCAGTAAGGGCTTTTCGATGGTCATCGGGTCTCCAGTCCTCGTAGTGCAGTGGTGATCAGATTGGCCAGCATCGCGTCGCGGATGTCGCTGCGGGTAACGGTGGTCAGCACTCCGTAGATGCCGAGTAGGAAGAACGCGGCACTGTAGAACGCGTCCACTTCGGGATGGACTTCTCCGTCGCCCCGGGCCCGCTCGATCTCGCCGACCAAGGAGACGATGACGGGATGGTCCGACCATTCGTCGTTGCTCGGCCGCGTCGGCGAGAAGTGCAGCGCCAGTAGCTCTTTGAACAGCAGCGGGCCGAAGCGTTGCTCCAGTGCGGAGATCAGCTGGACCACTTTCGTCAGTGCCGCGGCCAGGTCATGTGCCTGGTTCAGGTAGCGAGTGAGTTCCGCTGCCATGCGCGATTCTTCGCGCCGTTCCAACTCGAGCAGCACGTGCTCTTTACTCGGGAAGTGGAAGAAGAAGGTGCCGTGGGCGACACCCGCCGCCGAGACGATGGCGCCGACGTCAGCACCCGCCATGCCCGACGCTTGGAACTCGGCGATCGCGGCGCCGAGTATCCGTTCCCGCGTCTGTAATCGGCGCAATTCGCGCGCTGACTGCCGGACCTGTGGCGTCATCAGTCAGTCCGAGAAGATCTCGCGGTTGACCGAATGCAGATACGGGATCGCCAGAAACGGTGTGATGTAGAAGATGTCGTAGAGCCACCAGCCGACGACGGGCAGGACCACGCCGGCGAACCGAACGTCGGCGTACATCGTCATGTTGAACACGTACAGGCACCAGATGACGATGCCCATCCAGCACGTGATGATCATCCACTGGTGGCCCCACCGCTTCATCTGCAGGAAGCCGATGCCCGCGGCGATGCGCATGGTGAAGACCGTCAGGATCATGCCGACTTCCATGGCTTTCTCACCCGGCCCCGCCGCGCCGCCCAGCCAGAGCTCGTTGTAGTGCCAGAAGTAGCCGGCGTCGAACATCGCGCCCCAGCCGTTCAACAGGATTCGCGCCAGGATCGTGTGGTTGGCGACGAGATCGAGCGCCCAGCCGACCGTGTTGATCGCGGCATCGATGATGACCAGGTAGCCGATGAGAGTGACCAGCATGGGGCGCACCGACAATCCGTTGCGCTGCGCCTTGCGCAGTAGCCACACCCCACGCAAAAACAAGGGGAGGCCGAAGATGCCCAGTGCCGCGGTGCCGATCAGCAGGCTGCCGGAGATGAGCCACTTGTCGGCCTGGCGCTGCGCGCGCTGGGATTCCGCCATGTGCTCGTCGAGCCCGCTCGCCGATGCCCGCCGCGGGGGATCGCTACTGCGACGACGGCCCAGGTTCAGCGTCGGCAGGTTCATGTTTGCTGACTATAGTCAGCGTCAAGATTGAGTCAATAGGCATTTTATTGGCGGCCGAGCAGACGCAAAATCGCGTAATTATGGCTGATAACGTGCGAGTTTGTGTCTGCTCGCGGAACTGGTGCACGCTAGTTTGTTGACTTGGGTCAGACAGTGCCGTTAGATGGGCTCACCTCGACGAGGAGGAACCCATGATCGTTCGCGACAGACGGTTTACAGGGAAGCCTTGACTTGTTACCCGGGTCGCTGGAGAAGATGAAAGAGGCGACGCCCTTGCATCGCCTGGGCGACGTCGAGGACCTCGGGAGGTTGTGCGTGTATCTGTCCACGCGCGACTGCTATGCCACCAACGCAATCTTCCACGTGGACGGCGGCATCGACTCGAACAATTCGCCGCTGCCCATCCCCGACTATTGAGTAAAGCGGTGTCGAGTGCGCAGAGTGGTTCAGTTCTCCACGGGCAATGCCGGGAGACACTCACTACGGGCGGTGATCGGACGTCCGGATCTGGAACTGGTCGGCGTGCACGCCGCCGGCCCGGCCAAGATCGGCCGCGACGCCGCGGAGCTGTGCGGAATGACGGAGCCCACGGGTGTGGTCGCGACTGACGACCTCGACGCGCTGATCGCGCTGTCACCGGACTGCGTGGTCTACACCGCACTGGGGGAGACGCGCCCGATGGAGGCGATCGAGCAGATGTCGCGCTTCCTCGCCTCCGGGATCAATGTGGTCGGCACCTCGATGGTGTGGTTGGTGACGCCGCATCAGGCCGACCCCTGGCTACGGGATCCGCTGGAGCAGGCCTGCGCGGCCGGCAACGCGTCGCTGTATGTCAACGGCATCGACCCCGGCTACTCCGGAGACACCGCGGTGCATGCCGCGCTGAGCCTGGTCACCCGCGCCGAATCGGTGACGGTGCAGGAGATCTTCGACTACGGCAACTACGACGACTACGAATACACCGGCACCGCCATGGGTTTCGGCACCACGCCCGATGACGAGCTGCCGATGGCGTTCCAGCCCGGGGTCATCACCTCGATGTTCGGCGGGCTGGTGCGCAGCCTCGCCGGCCACCTCGGCGTCGAATTGGACGAGGTGCGTCAGCGGTACGAGCCCTGGTACACCCCGGAGCGGATCGAGTGCACGATGATGACGGTCGAGCCGGGGCAGCTCGCGGGCGTGCGGTTCGCCGCCGAAGGGGTTCGGGTCGGCGTGCCGCTGATCACCGTCGAGCACACCACCCGGTTGACACCGGCGGCCGCACCCGACTGGGAATATCCGCCGGAGGGGCTGAGCGGGGTGCACAAGGTCATCGTCGAGGGCGAGCCCCGCGTCGAGGTGAGCACCCACCTGTCCCACCCGGTGCTCGACGTCACCGATGCCGGCTGCGTGTCGACGGCGGCCCGGGCGGTCAACGCGATCGACTGGGTGTGCCGCGCTCCGGCCGGCCTCGTCGCGGTCGAGGACATCCCGCCCACGGAGATGATCCGTGGCCTGATGTGGTGACCGCGGACCGTCGGGAGAATTTCTGCATGTAAGGACTCCGGCCGGACTTTAGGCTGGTTGGATGGTGGGCGGGTACGACGTCTGGCGTCTCTCGGAGACGTGGCGGATCCGCTTTGCCTATTTCGAGACCTACGGTCCGGTGGGATCCAGCCCCGAGGGTAAGCAGGCCTACCGCGCGCTGAGCCTGTGGGACAAGGCCCGCATCGCGACCAATCCGTTCGCGTTGCTGTTCGGACCGGTCTACTTCTTCGTCAAAGGCATGTGGCGCAAGGGGTTGACGCTGTTGCTGCTGGCGGTGGCGCCGGCGGCGGTGATCGTCGTCGTCAGGCCGGGGGGCGTGGTCGAGTGGGTGCTCGCGCTGATCGTGCCGGTGCTGGCGATGATCGCCGCCAATTACGCCTATTTCCTCCACGTGGTCGAGCACAGCCGGTCGTGGAATCCGTGGGAGGGCAGTGTCGGACGCCGCTGAGGCGCCGCGTCACAGCCGGTGTCGGCGCCGGATACCGTCGAAGCGTTCGTGCAGCTGACGGGCCCGCTGGGGCGGGGTGGTCCTGGCGGTGTCCGCGGGAAGCGCGCCGGCCAGCTCCGATCGTCCGACCAGCCGGGTTTCCAGCACCGCCGGTGCCCCGGCCAGCATGTGCCGGTAGGTAAGGTTCCCCCGCTCGAATCCCTGTGTGTCCAGCCAGTTGTGGACACCGGGATCGTCATGGGCCATCACGATGCGGATCCGGCCGTCGCCGTCCACCGCGGCACGGCTCGGGGTGTAGCTCACGGGGCGGTACAGGTAGTCCATGCTGGTGAAGAACACGCCCATGTTGGTCAGATTCCACAGGCCCTCGTGCGCGTCGAACTCGATGATCAACGCGTCGTCGGCGCCGAGCTCCCAGTACATGTTCGCCGCCGCGCGGCCGCGTCGGACGTCGCCCTCGGAGGTCTGCAGGCCGGGAAACCGGTTCGGCCGGTCGGCGTCCACCCCGCCGTGGGCGAACGGGAACTCCGGCCAGTCGGACATCACCCCGCTGAGGAAGTCAGCCGCCCATTCGATCGCGGGTACCAGCTCGGCGACCGTCGGCACCGGCCGCGGGGACCGCATGCCGACCCGTTCGATGTGCAGTTCGGCCGGGCGTTCGTCCCACCCGTCGAAACCTTGACGGATGAACAGCTTCCGGGAGTCGCCGGTGGTGGGCAGCCAGTTCGGGCCCCGGCGCGGTCCGCCCACGTAGAGCACGAAATCACCGTCGGGCGTGGTGGTCAGCTGATCACCGGACAGGTTCGTCTCGGGAACGTCTCCGAACGGTTCGTGCAGTACGCCGGGTCCGGCCGGGCGAGCTCCCTGGACGGTGATGTTGAAAAACGGTGCCGTGCCGCGGTTCCCGCTGAGCCGGTAGACGTGGGAGCCGCCGATCCACGCCTGGTGATAGGCGAAGTCAGCGCAGTCACCGCCGAGCTTGCGCAGCGGAGTGCTGAACGCGTGCACGACCGGGTACCGCGGATCGGCGGTCTCCAGCGCGAGGTCAAAAGCCTGACCCAGGTTCTGGGTCAACGCGCGCATCGCGTCGGCGCGCTGGACGCTGGTTGCGGCGTTGTAATCCTTGAACACCTGATCGCCGGCGCTGCGCAGCCGGTCGCAGAACGATGTCCACGCCGCGCGCAGCGCCGCGTCGTCGGGTCCGTCACCGAACGCCATCAGGCCCCGGCCCGGGTGAGCATGTCCGAAACCACCGTGCAGGCCCGGCGGGCGGCGGCCTCGCGGCCTTCCCGGTCGATGCGCGGACCGATCAGCTCGAGGTCGAAACCGTGGGAGTAGCCGGCGCTGATCACCTGAGAGATCAGTGGTTGGAGTGGGATCGCGCCGTCGCCCGGTACCGCGCGCGCGGGCAGCGCCCGATCTCCCAGCACGTAGTCGCTCAGCTGTATCAGGCACACGCGGGGTAGGGCGCGCTGCACGAGGGTGGGCAGATCGGCTTCGGCCCAGCAGTGGAAGACGTCGAGGCAGATAGCGAGGTCGCCCATGTGGGCGAGCGTGCTGGTGTCGCGCAACGAGTGGGCGATGTGGATGTCGGCGTACAGGCTCGACGCGTTCTCGATCGCCACCTCGACGCCCGCCTCGCGGGCCCGCGCCCGGGACGGGGCCACGGCCGCGCAGAACGCTTCGGCGGCATCGCGCCAGTTCAACGGTCCACGGCCGCCGGTGAGGAGGTAGATCATGCGGGCGTCGACTGCGGCCGCAGCGTCCACGACACGGTCGAGCGCGTCACGGGCGCCGCGGACGTCGGCCGGTGCGACCGGGATCCGGCCTTCGCCGAACAGGTGATAGACGGCATGGGTGCGGTAGCCGTGTCTGGCCGTAAGGGTGGGCAGCGCCGGGTCCAGCAGTTGAGTGTCGGTGAGGCTCAACGTTTTCAGGTCCAGACGCTGCCAGCACTCATGAAGTTCGGACAGCGGCGCGCCGTGGAATGTGACGCTGTGAACCGAGACGCGTTCGTGCACGGTCGAACCCTCAGTCCCGTCGTTCGATCTCGGCGCCGAACCGCTCCCGGTACGGCCGGAACTCCTCGTGCAGCGCCTCGAGGTCCTCGTCGATGTCGGTCAGCACCGAGGTGGAGTAGCGGAACTTGCCGTGGCGGTCGCCCGGGTTGTGGGCCAGATAGTCGCGCATCGCGGTCTCGGCGTCGGCGGTCAGCTCGCGACCGCAGAACGCGTAATAGCGGGCGACGGTGCCGACCTGGTCGGCGACGAAGTCGGTGTAACGCACGTGCTGGATGCGGGGGTCGTCGACGAGCGGATGGCTCATGGTATTGGCGATGCTGGCCCGGGTGAGCTCCAGATGCATTGCGGCCGCCGCCTTCAGGTCGACCGGTCCGACGATGCCTTCGAGGATGTCGGCCATCATCATCGTGCGCGACGCCGCGACCTGGACGGGGTCACGGTGTAGCCACAGCAGCGACGCGTCAGGGTAGGCGGCGAAAAACTCGGTGAGTCGGAACCCATGAAAACCCTTGCACACCCAGTATTTCGGTGGCCGGCGGTACTGGCACTGCTGCAGCATCGCTTTGTGGATGCGGTACTGCGCCGCCGCGTCGGTGGGCAGTCCGCCGACCACCGTCTGCATCGGCACCCGCCACCACGCGGTCGGCGTCATCACCCGGAAGTCGAATGCCCAGGTGCGTTCGTCCTCGGGCAGTCCCGCGCCGAGCATGTCGTTGTACGGATGGCTGTGCAGCCACTTCGGCATCGTGGCGTTGATCTCGCGCCAGTCGGCGTCGGCGCGGGCAGGCCGCGGATCGTCGGCTACGGCGAGTCCCGGTGGCGGTGAGGGATACATCACCTCCCAGAACCGCAGGGCGCGGGCGTGCGGGTCGACTGAGAGCAGCGCGTGCATCAGCGTGGTGCCCGAACGCGGTTCGCCGGTCACGAACATCGGCCGGTCGATGATCTCCGCGTCGATCGGGTATTGCGTCCGGTCGGCGAAGAACTCCAGCCGGGTGGTCAGCAGCCAGTGGCACACCTCGGCGGCCCGGGCGGTCCCGTCGGCGTCCATGCCGACCCCGTTGAGCAGGTCGACGGCTGCTGCGAACCTTTGCGGCAGCGTCGGATCGCCGTAGTCGTGCAGACCGGTGGCGGTCTCGGCCTGCCGCATCAGCCGGGCCGCGTCGAGTGTGGCGATCACGCTGTCACTCCGCAGAGTCGCAGCAGTTCGTCCTCGGCGGCCCTGACCCTGTCGGCAGATGTTGCGGCATAATGTAATCCGCCCATCGCGCCGTAGTCCATGATCTTGGGCACACGCAGTCCGGCGTCGACGAACTCCTTCACTCGCCGGGCGACCTGCTGCGGGGTGCCATGCGGGACCACGGCCAGAATCGCCTCGGGTTCCACCCGGCCGAGGAAGTCGACGATGCGTTCGCGGGTCATGGTGGCGGGGTCGATGTCGTGAAAGCCGTGCCAGTCGTCGCCCATCGGATGCGCATACCCGAACGCGCGCAGGGTCTGGGCCGGCACCTGCAGCAGAAATGCTCTCACCAGCGGCGCTTCCAGAATCTCGGCCAGCATGGCGTCGTCATCGGCGATCAGGCACACCTGGATGTAGCACGGGGTGACGGCCATCGGGTCGCGTCCGGCCCGCTCGGCTGCGCTGCGCACCTCGGCCAGCATGCCCGCGTAGTGATCGGGGGTCCAAGCGCCGGCGGGCCACCAGCCGTCGGCGTACCGGCCGACGATGTCGAGCATCCGGGGACCGCTTGCGCCGATCCAGATCTGGGGGAAGCGCCCGTCGTACGTTTCGGTGTCCAATCGCGCACCGCGCAAGCGAAAGTACCGTCCGGTGAAATCGACGGGCCCGTCGGACTCCCACAGCAATCGGATGACGTGCAGTGCCTCTTCGAACCGGCTCACCGGCCGGGCGAAATCGAACCCGTACGGCACGATGTTCTCGGCCTCGCCGCTGCCCAGGCCGAGGATGAACCGTCCGCGGGAGAGGTGGTCGATGGTCAGCGCGGACTGGGCGAGCGAGGCCGGGTGGCGGCGGACGGTGTCGACGACCGAGGTGGCCAGCGGGGTGCGCTCGGTCAGCACCGCGGCAGCCGCCGCGACCGCCATCCCGTCGAGGTGACGGTGCGGGGACGGCGATGTGGTCGCGAGATCGGTGAACTCGGGTGTCCAGATGGAATCGGGCCAGAAGCTGACCATGTGGTCGGGCAGCCAGATCGAGTGGTAGCGGCCGCTGTCGAGCCGGTCCAGCACCGACATGTCCAGAGGCAGCGTGGTGCGCAGGAACGCCGCCGGCTGCACCGTTGCACTGCTGGGCACTCGCTCAGCATAGGGTGCTGCGGGTGCGGTGCGGCGGTGATTGCGCGATTCGACCCGTCAGCGCGCCGCGCGTGCGATAGCGGCGACGAGATCTTCCCGCGCCTGTGGTCGCCCGAAGTAATAGCCCTGCGCCAACGGGCATCCCATGGTCCGAAGTAGGTCGGCCTGATGCCGGGTCTCCACGCCCTCGGCGATGATCGGCAGATCGAGCGCATCGGCGAGGCTGGCGACAGCCTGGAGCAGCGGCGGCGGAGAGGGTGCCGACGTGATCGACGCGATGAAGGACGCGTCGAGCTTGAGCAGGTCGGTGGGCAGTTTCTGCAGCCTGCTCAGCGACGAGTAGCCGGTGCCGAAATCGTCGATGGCGATCCGGATCCCGTGCCGCCTGAGCTCACGCAGCGCGTTGATCGACGACGGCCGGTCGACATCGAGCACACTCTCGGTGACCTCCAGCACCAGCTGCTCGGCGGGCCAGCCCGTCTCGGCGAGCGTCTCGGCGACCCGTGCCACGTACCCCGGCTCGACCAGCTCGAGGCCGGATACGTTCACGCTCAGCGCCAGTCGCAGACCGGACCGCTGCTGCATCCAGCGTGCGTCCAGACACGCGCGGCGAAGCACATACAGGTCGAGGACGCCGATCAGGCCGTTGTCCTCGGCCACCCGGACGACCTCGCCGGCGTGCAGTTCGGATCCGAGCGCCGGCGACCACCGCAACAACGCCTCGACACCCACGACGGTGTCGTCGTCGATCAGCCGGACGACGGGTTGGTAGTGGACGTCGATGGTCTGTGCGGCCAGTGCGTCGTTGAGTTGCAGGGCGAGCGGGGGCAGCCTCGAGGATTCGAGCATCGTGCGGTTACGCCCGATCGAACGCGCCCGGCGCAGCGCCGCGTCGGCACGTTCGATGACCGGGGAGGCTGATTCCCCGTGCTCCCAAGCGCTGACGCCCGCCGAGAATTCGCGCGAGCATCCAGTGCGCAGCAGCTCGGTCAGCTCGAACGCGTCCTGCTCGGTCATGGCCGGAAGCAGCAACGCGAACTCGTTGTCCCCGCGCCGGGCGAAGATCTGGCCGCGGCCCAGCATGCCGCGCCACGAGTCGATGAGCTGGTGGATCAGCGCGTCACCGGCGCGGTCGCCGAACTCTTCGTGCAGCGCGGTGTGCGCGTCGACGGACATCAGGACGATCGCAGGTCCGTGCCCGGTGACGAGGGCGCGGTTGATCTCGGCGTTCACAGCCCGGTCGAACCCGCGGCGATTGGGCAGACCGGTGACCTCGTCCAGTTCGGCCTTCGACACGATGCGCCCGAGGATCGCGATCAGGGTCCCGATCGCGGCGGCGGTGACGGAGGTGACCGCCCCCGTCCACCAGGGCACCGTCGGAGCGATGGCCAGTGCGGTCAGACAGCAGGCGATCGCCACCGCGAGGTACACCATGGCGGTGGGCCAGGCGACGAAGAAGGCCGCACAGGCGACGAACACGTACAGGGTTGCGAACGACACCGCGACGGGGCCCGTCGAGCCGGTGACGGACACGGTGATCAGTGCGATCGCGGTCAGCACGAGCAGATGGAACTGTCGCACGCTCAGGCGCCGCCCGATCAGCAGGACGCAGATCCCGACGAACACAGCGACGGCGGCGTTGCGAAACTGCACCTCGGTGCTGCGAGTCCTCGCTGCGGCGCACCAGGCCGATGATGACCTCGGCGACGATCGTGCTGCCGACGGGCCCGAGGCGTTCGCCTCCGGCACAGATCTGTGCCTCGGCCAGCACGTAGTACCACAGCGGTGTGCGCTCCAGGAAGCCGCCGGCAGTGAGCACATCGCGCTGTGCCCGGCCGGCGGCGTGGTCGCGGAGTTCGGCCGGCGTGAGCTTGCGCACCCCGAGCAGCTCCGCCACCGCCTGCCCGGTGGGCATGCGCATCCGGTAGCCGCGGAGCAGATTGCGCACCGACAGCATGGCGGCCAGATCGACCTCGGGCGCACCGTCAACCTGCCGCAGCCGGAACAGCGCGCGGTTGAGCGCCGACAAACGGGTGTCGAACAGGCGGGCCTTACCGCCCGTACCCGGGTCGCCGATGATGTTCTGCCACTCGATGATCCAGCTCTCCGGCAGCGTGTCGAAATCCCCGAGTTGGCCGGACAGCGCGGTGAATGTGAACAGCAGATCCAGGCCGGCCGGTATCCGGCCCTCACCCGGGGTGAGGTTGAAATTCAGATTGAAATCGTAGTCGGCGCGAACCATGGTGTGGCCGAATCGGTATGCCGCAACGCTGAATTCGAGGGGCAGGAAGAACGGTTCGGACAGCGCGTCATACCAGCGGTTGCCATTGGTGACGATGTCGTCGACGACCGCGGTGTCGGCGATCCTGGGAAGGAAGTCGTGGACGACGATGTGCTGGTAGTGCTGGCGCAGGATCCGCCGGGCCTGGTGAAAGTCGTGCCCTTCGTGGACGAGCCGGTTGTGCGCCTTGAGGAACGCGACCTGCAACTGCGAGATGATCGTGTTCTCGTCGTTGCGGGGGTCTCCGATGAGCGCGGCGCGGTCGTGCTCGGCGTCGGCGCTGCGTCCCTCCCGCGGCACGTCGTTGTCGTCACTCTTGCCGGGTGGACGGCGGAACGGGATGCGCGTGTCGTCCTGGACCTCACTGACCCGGCCGAGCAGAAGTCTGTCGGGGTCGGTCGGGTGGTGGGGAATCGGTTGTGTGCCGGTCCCGTAGACGCTGTCGAGATCCAGTGTCGCGGTGCGTCGGTTCCTGATCAGCGTGCGCGCCTGCGCCGCGGTGAGCGGCCGCATATCGTCGTCGAGGATGTCGCCGAAGCGGTCGTCGCCGGCCGCCGCGCCGTCGGCGACCTCCAAGGTGATGTCGTGGTCGACGAACTGCCCGAAGTAGGTGTACGCGGCGGGAATCGAGGAGTTGGCCACGTCGTTGCCGCTGTCGTCGACCATCGTCTTACCCAGGCTCCGCAGGTCCGCGATGATCGTGGCGGTGTCCGGGAGCAGCGCGCTCGGATCCGACTGCAGGTCCGAGAACAGATAGTCGAAATTGCCCGAGGTCCGGTTCGGCGCCGGGCAGCAGGGAATGGGCGGCGTCGGCCTGGTCGGTGTCGGTGTCGGCGTCGGTGACGACCTTGCCGTGCGACATTCTGGGCATTGTGCGGACTCCTCCAGGTGGGCGATACGTCGAGCCCCACATTCACGCCCCCGGCCGGTGGCGGCGAGCGTAGTCCGCTACGCGATCTCGGCGTGACGCCCCGCGTTAGCTCACGTAGCCGGCGCGGGCTCAGCCCAGGCGGGCCCGCAGCTCGCGCTTGAGCACCTTGCCGTAACTGTTCTTCGGCAGCTCGTCGACGAATTCGTAGCGCTTCGGCCGTTTGAACCGCGCGATGCGTTCGAGCAGGTGGGCATCCAGATCGGCCGCCGAGACGTCGCCGACGACGAACGCGACGACCACCTCGCCCCACTCGTCGTCCGGGGCGCCCACCACGCCGGCCTCGACGACGGCGGGGTGTTCCAGCAAGACCTCTTCGACCTCGCGCGGATAGATGTTGCTGCCACCGCTGATCACGACGTCCTTGGACCGGTCCCGCAACGTCAGGAAACCGTGCTCGTCGAACGAACCCATGTCCCCGGTGCGCAGCCAACCGTCCGGAAGAGTCGACGCGGTGGCCTCGGGGTTGTTCCAGTAGCCCGACATCACCACGTCTCCGCGGCACACGATCTCACCGATCTCACCGGCGTCGGCGCGCTCGCCGTCCGGTCCCAGCACCGCGACGTCGACCCCTGAGCGCGCGTACCCGACCGAGCCGAGCACGGCGTCGGGGGCCCATCCGTCACCGGCGAGGTGGTCGCGCCGGCGCAGTCCGGTGATCGTCATCGGCGCCTCGCCCTGTCCGTACAGCTGCACGAAGACGGGGCCGAACGCCGCCATCGCCTTCTTCAGGCTGTCGACGTACATGGGCCCGCCGCCGTAGACGAGGGTTTTCAGGTTCGCCGGGCGCGCACGGCCGGTCTGCACCAGCCGGGCCACCATGGTCGGCGCCAGGAACGCGCTGGCGCCTGGATGCTGCTCGCACAGGTCGAGGAATTCGTCGGGGTCGAACGCACCCGAGGCGGGCACCACCTGGCGTGCCCCCCGAGAAACGTACGGCGGCACATACAGACCCGAACCGTGCGACATCGGGGCGCCGTGGATCAGGCTGCAGTTCTGGTCGGGGGAGTCGAAGTCCGCCAGATGTGACACGGTCATCGCTATCAGATTCCGGTGCGACAGCATTGCGCCCTTGGAGCGCCCCGTGGTGCCGCTGGTGTAGAACAACCACGCCAACTGGGCCGGATCGGTGTGCCGAGGCGGTGCCAGCGTCTCACCGATGCAACGGCTCTCGTATTCGGGCCAGTCGATCATCTCCAACCGGGTAGATGTCACCGGTGCGAGTTGGGCGCCGATCTTGGCCGACACGAAGGCCAGGGCCGCCCCGGAGTCGGTGAGAATCTGCTCCATCTCGCGGGGGTGGAGCTTGTAGTTGAGCGGTACGAACACGCATTCTGCCGCCCAGATCGCGAACATCAACTCGATCATGCGCGGGTTGTTCTCGCCAGCCACCGCGACGCGGGCGCCGGGACCGAGAGCCCGCAATGAGTTGGCGAGCCGTAAGGCTCTGTCCCGCAGCGAAGCCCAGGTTTCGATTTGGCGCTCACCGTGGTACACCGCGCCGCGGTCGCCGTGACGTGCCGCGGTCTGGTCGAGCAGGGCGAACAGGTTCATGACGGAGAACCGTCCGGAACCCACCGGGCGTTGAGTGCGAAGTCGGACAGGTACTTGGTCGAACTCCAGCCGCCGTCGACCACGATCGTCTGCCCGTTGATGAAGCTGCCGCCCTCCGAGCACAGGAACGCCACGGTGGCGGCGACGTCCTCGACCCGGCCGAGGCGCTGATGAGGGGTCATCTCGGTGTTGATCTTGCGGAAGCGCTCGTCCTCCAGCCTGGTCGCCACCATCGGCGTCAACGTGACGCCGGGCGCAACGGCGTTGCACCGGATTCCCTGTGCGCCGTACTGGCAGGCGATATGAGTGGTCAGCGCCGTCAAACCGCCCTTGGCGGCCGAGTACGCACCGCCGCGCAGGCCGCCCACCACGGCGAACGTCGACGTCACGTTGATGATCGCCGAGCCAGGTTGCATGTGCCCGATCACGTCGCGGGCCAGCCGGAACGGGGCCCGCAGCATGATGCCGAGAAACCGGTCCAAGGTTTCGTCGTCGGTCTCGTGCAGCGGCTTCGGACTGCCGATCCCGGCGTTGTTGACCAGGAAATCGATTCGGCCCCAACGCTCCAGCGCCGCGGACACGATACGCTGCGGCGCGTCGTCCTCGGTCAGGTCGACCGCCAGCGTCCCGATCCGGCCCGGTTCCGGGGCAACCTTCTCCAGCTCGGCGAGCCGGTTCCGGTCGCGTCCGGTGCCCAGCACCGCCATCCCGTGCGCGGCAAGGGTTGTCGCACAACCGAACCCGATACCGCTGCTGGCGCCGGTGACGATCGCTACCTGCATGTCGATGACTCCTTCGCCAGGTCGGCTCTGATCATGTGCTTGAGCACCTTGCCCGCATCGTTCTTCGGTAGCGCGTCGACGAGCACCACCTCCTCGGGCACCTTGAACTTCGCGACGCCCCGGGCGATGAGGAACTCGTACAAGTCTGTGACGTCCGGCCCCGACAGCCCGTCGGCGACGATCACCGCACAGGCTCGCTCTCCGGTCCGCGCGTCGGGGACACCGACGACCGCGATCTCCGCGATGCGGGGATGGGTGACGAGGATGTCCTCGACCTCCTTGGGCGAAATGTTCTCGCCGTTGCGGATGATGATGTCCTTGGCCCTGCCGGTGACCACCAGATGACCGTCGTCGGTGACGTGGCCCAGATCGCCGGTGCGGAAATAGCCGTCGTCGTCGAAGCAGTCGCGCGTGTCCTCGGCGTGCAGATATCCGGTCAGCATCTGCGGGCCGCGCGCCCGGATCTCACCGTCGACCAGCCTGATGCTGGCGATGCCCGGCCGGCCGTCGGTATCGGCGGCCCGGTCGACGTCGTCGAGCGATCCCACCGTGGTCACCGGCACTTCGGTGGACCCGTACACCCGGCTCACCGCGGCGTCGGCGAAATAGGCGGCTGCGCGGCGGATCAGCGACGGCGGCACCGACGCACCGCCGCAGATGAACACCTTCAGATCCGGAAGCCTGGTGTCGGCGCGCTCGGCGGCGGCCAACAAACCGTGCAGGAACGGCGTCGCGCCGGCCATGTGGGTGCACCGGTGTTCGAGCATGAGCGCCACCGCGGCATCGGGATCCCACCGTTGCATCAGCACCGCCTGCGTACCGAGCAGCAGAGGGCACTCGAACGCGTAGATCGAGCCGCCGATGTGGGCGATCGGCGACGGCACCAGGAACGTGTCGCCTGGTGCGATGCGCCAGTAGCTGCCCAGCTGTGAGATCAGTGCCGCGATCGACTCGTGGCTGTGCAGTACGCCTTTCGGGCGGCCGGTGGTGCCGGAGGTGTACATGATCATCCGGGTGGCGGCTGGGTCCGGCTCCGGCAGTGTCGGCTGTCCTCCCGTGGTCGGCTCGGTCGGCTCTGCCAACAGGTCGGTGAGCGACAGCCGTCCCGCCTCCCCGCGGACCACCACAACCTCCGGCGGCGACGGCAGGCCGGCGACCACACGAGCGAGCATCGCGGCGTAGTCATGCCCCCCGAAGGACTGCGGGATGAAGATCGCGCGGCTGTCGGAGTCGGCGAGGATGAACGACAGCTCCCGGTCGCGCAGCGAAGGAAGGATCGGGTTGACGACCATGCCGGCCAGCGTGGCACCGAGGTAGATGATCGCGGCCTCATGCCAATTGGGCACCGTGAACGACACCACGCTGCCCGCCGGCATACGACGGCGCAGGGCGTGCGCCAATGCCGTTGCCTTCTCCGACAACTCGGCACACGTCAGCGACGTCGTGTCGTCCCGCACCAGGATCCGGTCCGGGGCGTCGCGAGCGGCGGCGCGCAGCGCGTCGGCCAGGGTGCCACTCACCGTGCGTCCCGACTCAGGTCTGATCGTGCGTCCCGACTCAGGTCTGATTGTGCGTCCCGACTCAGGTCTGATCGTGCGTCCCGACTCAGGTCTGATCGTGCGTCCCGCACGCGGCGCATCGTCATCGCGTGCCGGAACCTCGACGACGGATGGGTGTTCACGGTGACCTGAGCGATCTCGCCGTCGGAGGTGGTGTAGCTGCGCTGCATCTGCAGCGCGGCAGTACCGGGCTCGGCCTGCAACCGGGCAGCGAGGTCGATGTCGAGCACCACTGCCGAGATCTCCTGGTGCACCTCGACGATGCTGACACCGAACAGGTCCTCAAGGAGCGGGAAGATCGGCCCGGTATGACGGTGCAGCAGCCTGCCCACCGCGGCGAAACTGCGATTGATGAAGTACTCGGTCCGGCAGATCGGCGCGGTCTGGTCGTCGGCGCGGCGAAACCCGGTGACCGCCAGCCACTGCGATCCCGGCGTGAGCCCGGTCCGGGCGGCCAGCGCGTCGTCGACGGTGACCATCGCGTTGGTCTCGATGGCGAAGCGCGCGCCCTGGGCGAAGGCCAGCAGGTCGTCGATCGACACCACATCCTGGGCGTACGAGTTCGTGCTGGGGCGGGGAACCACCAGAGTGCCGGCGCGGGGCCGGGATTGGACGAGATTGTCGTCCCGCAGCCGGCGCAGCGCCTCGCGGATGGTGTAGCGGCTGACCGCGAAGCGCTCGCACAGTTCGTGTTCGGTGGGCAGTTGTGAACCCACCGGGTAGACGCCGTCGACGATTTCCTTGCGCAGTGTGCGCGCCACCTGCAGGTAGCGGTGATCACCGGCGGTGGCGGTCATATCGGCTCCTCGCGCAAGCGCTCGTCGGTCATATCGGCTCCTCGCGCAAGCGCTCGTCGGTCATATCGGCTCCTCGCGCAAGCGCTCGTCGGTCATAACCGGGCAATCGCCAGCACGCTGCCATCGCCGTCAGCCGACACGTACAGCGTGCCGTCGGGCCCGGACGTCACCCCGGCGAACGGTCCCTGCGGACCGGAGAACGGCGGCATGCCTTTGAGCGGTTTGGGTTCGACTCCCGGCGGCGCGCCGACGGCGAGCCCCGCGGCCACCGTGGTACGGGCTTTGGTGGACAGGTCGAACTCGACGAGCTCCTTGGCGCCGGCGTCGACGATGTAGAGCCTGCCGTTGCACACGTGGATCCCCTGTGGACGTTGTAGGCCGTCGACGACTATGTCGACGCCACCGGAGCCGACGCGCACGATCCGGCCGGCGCCCGACTCGGCCACCAACGGCGCACCGTCGGGGTCGGTGGCCACACCGACGGGTTCCCGTAGTCCGGTTGCCAGCGTCTCGGTGCCGCCTGCGCGCACGGCCAGCACCCGTCCGGTGCCGAGTTCGGCGACCACGATCGTGCCGTCGGTGGCTACGTCGATGCCGTAGAGCTGATCGAACTCCGTGGCCAGGAAGTCGGTTTCGCCGTCAGTGGGGCGGTAACGGGCCACCTGACCGCCGGAGGTGGTGACGACGAACTCGCCCGCGCCGACGGCGGTGACCCCGCGCAGGAACCCGGGATAACCGGCAGAGAACAGCATCCCGACGGTATGGAGCGATCCGTCGGGGCTCACCTGATAGAAGTACGTGCCGTCGGCGACGTAAAGGCGTCCGTCGGCCACTGTCAGGTCCAGCGGCCAGTTCAGGCCGCCGGGCAACAGCGTCGAAGTCCGCCCGTCGGAGTGGATCTCGGTGATCTCCCCGGTGAAGTTCGACACGAACAGCCGCTCACCGACCAGAGTCAGGTTGTCCAGGCCCGGATTCAGCTGCGCAAGAACAGTTCTCTCCCCGCTACGGGGATCGATGCGCAGCACCTGGCCACTGGCCACCTGGGTCGACACGATGAAGCCGTCGGAATCGAATTTCACCGCATCGGGCACCCCGAGGTCCGCGGCCACCCGCTGCGGCTCGCCCCCGTCGGGTTCTACCCGCCAGATCTCGTTGGCCGTCATCAGCGGGTAGTACAGCAGTCCGTCGGGTCCCACCTCCATCGCGTTGGGCGAGGGAAGGTTGTCCAGCAGGACGCGGGGAGCGCCGCCGTCGAGCGGCAGTTCCATCAGCCGGCCGCCGTCGCGGCATTCGCCGATGAACAACCGGCCGCGGTGCACCGTGATCCCGTTCGCGCAGGGCAGGTCGTCGCGCAGCACCCGCGACCGGCCGGTGGTGTCCCGGGCCGAGACCCGGCCGTCCATCACCTCGGTCGCGAACAGGGTGCCGTCGTCGCCGAACGCGACGTCGTCGGGGGCGATGATGTCCCCGCCCTTCGGGCTGACAGTCTCAAGCCGCCCCGACTCGAGGTCCAGCGCGCTGATCTGACTTCCCGTCACCTGGGCCACGTAGACCCGGCCGTCGGGGCCGGTGCGCAGGCCGTTCGCGCCGTACAGACGGCTGGGCGCGGTCAGCCTACGGACCTGCCATCCTGCGGCGGTCCACGGTTCGGGCGCGGCGTACCGGGCATTCATGCGATCGGACGTTAGCAAGCGCTGCTAGTCCAGACAATAGGCGCGTAACCGCCGCAATCTCGGCCTTGACGCTCACATAATCCCTGCGGAATAGTGTTCTGCAATATGCAGAGCACCATTATTTGTCCGGACAATTGACGTGACGGGAACCGTTCGCACAGGTATCCCGCTCAGCCTCGACGGCCGGGTCGTCGTCGTCTCCGGCGCCGGCGGCGGGGGCATCGGCACCACCGTCACCCGGCTGGCCGCCGAGGCGGGCGCCACGGTCGTCGCGGTCAGCCGTTCCTCGGCCAACCTCGACGAACACGTCGCACCGCTCGCCCAGCGGGGGCTGGCCGTCGTCCCGGTATCCGCCGACGCGTCCACCGATGACGGCATCGCGACCGTGCTCGACACGGTGCGTCGCACCGACGGCCGCCTCTACGGTCTGGTGAACATCGCCGGCGGTGCGGCACCGTCGACGTGGATGCCGTCGACCCGCGTCAGCCGTGACGACTGGCGCGCCCTGTTCGCCGCGAACCTTGAGACCACGTTCTTCATGAGCCAGGCCATCAGTAGCGAGTTGCGCGGCCAGGGCAATCCGGGGTCGATCGTGTCCGTGTCGTCGATCAGCGGCATGAACACCGCGCCGTTTCACATCGCCTATGGAACGGCCAAAGCGGCGATCGTCGCGATGACCCGGACCATGGCCGTCGAGCTCGCGCTCGATGGCATCCGCGTGAACGCGGTGGCGCCCGGGGTCACCGAGACAGCGGCGTCGCGCATGTACGTCGACGAGGATCCCGAACGCGACCGCACCGCGATCGCGATGGGGCGCCGCGGCACCCCGGAGGAGCAGGCCGGCGCGATCCTGTTCCTGCTGTCCGACCTGTCGAGCTACATCACCGGGCAGACCCTGCTCGTCGACGGCGGGCTGAACCTCAAGTGGAGCCACCTCGGTGCCGACAACACGTCGCTGTTCCTCAAGGACGAATCCTTCCGACAAGCCATCAGCCGGCCCTGAAAGGAAGAGCATGACCCACACCGAATCCGATCTCGACGCCGCGATCGAGGTCGACGGCGATCCGGACGACTCGACCGGCCAGATCGCCGAGGACCTGTCGGAGCCGACTACCATCCCGGTCGAGGCCTACATCTCCGAGGAGTATGCGCGCGCCGAACGCGACAAGCTGTGGCGCAAGGTGTGGCAGCAGGTGGGCCGCGTCGAAGAGATCCCCGAAGTCGGCAGCTACCTGACCTACGACATCCTCGACGACTCGATCATCGTGGTTCGCACCGGTGAGACCACCTTTGCCGCCCACCACAACGTCTGTATGCACCGCGGACGACGGCTCGTCGACACGCCGGACGGCGCGAAGAACGCGGTCGGCCGGGCCCGCAAGTCGTTCGTCTGCGGATTCCACGGCTGGACATACGGTTTGGACGGTACGTGCACGCACATCCGGGAACAGGACGACTGGAAGGGTGTGCTCACCCCGCGCAACACCCACCTGGCGCCGGTGCAGGTGGACACCTGGGGCGGCTGGCTGTTCATCAACATGGACCCCGACTGCGAGCCGCTGGCCGACTACCTGTTCCCGGCGTCGAAGATCCTCGAACCGTTCGGTCTGGAGAACATGCGCTACAAGTGGCGCAAATGGCTGTACTTCGACTGCAACTGGAAGGTCGCGATGGAGGCCTTCAACGAGACCTACCACGTGTTCACCACCCACCCGGAGTTCAACAGGTTCGGCGAATTCAAGGGCTGGGCCAAAGCCCAGGGCAAGCACAGCAACATCGGCTACGACGCACCTAAGGGCATGGACGAGACCAAGTCCAAGATCCGTCTCGGCACCGGTGATCCGCGCATCTCGACCGCCGAGATGCAGGTCTACACCATGGAAGAGACCAACGCGACCACCACGCAGACACTGGTCAACGCCGCCAAGCGGCTGGTCGACGAACTGCCCGAGGGCACCCCCGCCGACCAGGTCCTGCAGCACTGGCTCGCGTCCGCGCGTCGCGACGACGAAGCCCGCGGGGTGATCTGGCCGACGATCCCACCGGACATCCTCGGCCAGAGCGGTACGGCGTGGCAGCTGTTCCCGAATTTCCAGATCGGTCAGGGACTCACGAGCGCGTTGTGCTACTCGGCCCGGCCCGATCCGAGCTACGACCCGAACAAGTGCATCTTCGAGGTCGCGGTGTTCGAGCTGTACCCGAAAGGCGAAGAGCCCGAGACCGAGTGGGCCTACACGCCGAAGGACTCGCCGAACTGGCTGTCGGTGCTGCCACAGGACTTCTCCAACATGGCCGCCGTGCAGCAGGGGATGAAGTCGGCCGGCTTCCCGGGCACACTTCCCAACCCCTACCGCGAACGCAGCACCGTGAACCTGCACCACCAACTGTCCAAGTACATGGGAACGGGCGAACCCCGCGAGATCTAGCGATTCCGGCGTCAGAAGGAGGAACTGTGCAGACCTGCGGGCCGACCGCCACACCGACCGACATCGACATCCCGGCACTGAGGGAGAAGTACGCGCAGGAGCGGGCCAAGCGGCTGCGCCCCGAGGGCGCCTCGCAATACCTGGAACTCGAAGGCGATCTCGCCGAGTTCTACGAGGTGGACCCCTACACGACGGTGGTCGAGCGTGACCCGGTCGCCGAGGACGTCGAGGTCGTGATCCTCGGCGGCGGGTTCGCCGGGTTGCTCGCCGGGGCGTACCTGCGAAAAGCCGGGGTGACCGGAATCCGCGTTGTCGAGATGGCCGGTGACTTCGGCGGCGTGTGGTACTGGAACCGCTTCCCCGGCATCCAGTGCGACAACGACGCGTACTGCTACATCCCGCTGCTCGAGGAACTCGGCTTCATGCCGAGCAAGAAGTTCGCCGACGGGGCCGAGATCTTCGGCCACTGCCGCAACATCGGAAAGCACTTCGGACTCTACGACGGGGCGCTGTTCTCCACCCAGGTGCGCGAACTGGTGTGGGACGACGAACTGCAGCGCTGGCGGATCAGCACCGACCGCGGCGACGACATCCGGGCCCGGTTCGTGGTCATGGCGCAGGGCTCCTACAACCGCCCGAAGCTGCCCGGCATCCCCGGCATCAAGGACTACCGGAACGCCGGCGGGCACGTGTTCCACTCCGCCCGCTGGGATTACGACTACACCGGCGGTGACGCCGACGGCGGCCTGCACAAGCTGGCCGACAAGCGCGTCGCACTGGTCGGCACCGGCGCGACCGGAGTCCAGCTGGTACCCCATCTCGGCCGGGATGCCGAGCGGCTGTTCGTTTTTCAGCGGACACCGTCGTCGGTGGACGAGCGGGTCAACACCCCTACCGATCCGGCGTGGGCGGCCTCGCTGCAGCCAGGCTGGCAGGAGGAGCGCAAACGGAACTTCCACAACTGGTCGCCGTTCGTCGGGGTCGTGTTCGGCGAGCCCGACCTGGTGTGCGACTTCTGGACCGAACTCGGCCGCAATCTGACCGCGCGCATCGCGAGCAGCCCCGACCCCACCGCGGTGACGATCGAACAGATCATGGCGTTCCGCGAGGAGGAGGACTACAAGATCATGGAGCGGCTGCGGCGCCGCGTCGCAGCCCTCGTCGAGGACCCCGCCACGGCAGAAGCCCTCAAGCCGTACTACCGGTTCATGTGCAAGCGGCCGTGTTCGAGCGAGCAGTATCTGTCCACCTTCAACAGGCCCAACGTGACGTTGGTGGATGTGTCGGAATCCAAAGGCGTGGAGAGGCTGACCGAGAAGGGGATCGTCGCCAACGGTGTCGAGTACGAGGTCGACTGCGTCATCTTCGCCAGCGGCTTCGAGATCTCGACCGAGATCAGCCGCCGGTACGCGATCGACCGCATCGTGGGCCGGGACGGGCTCTCCCTCTTCGACCATTGGCACGACAGCTACAAGACGCTGCACGGGATGACGAGCCGCGGTTTCCCGAATCAGTTCTTCATGGGCTTCATCCAGGGCGGCGTATCGGCGAACACCACGGCGATGTTCGAGCAGCAGGCCGAACACATCGCCTACATCATCGCCGAGGCGCAGGGCCGTGGTGCGACGACCGTCGAGCCCTCCCAGGAGGGCCAGGACACCTGGGTGGCGACCGTCCGGGAGCTGGCCATCGACAACTCGGCATTCGAACTATCCTGCACGCCAGGCTATTACAACAACGAGGGCCGCGGCGGCGCGGAGAACAACGGCTCGTTCCTCGGCGACTTCTACTCGCCGGGTTTCTACGCGTTCGGCGACCTGATCGCCGATTGGCGGGCGACGGGCGCCCTCGAAGGCCTCGAGCTCCGTGGCTGACCTGCGGTTCGACGGCCGTGTCGCCGTGGTCACCGGTGCCGGCCGCGGGCTGGGGCGCGCGTATGCGCTGATGCTGGCGACCCACGGCGCCAAGGTCGTGGTCAACGATCCCGGCGGTGCCCTCGACGGTGAGGGCACCGACACCGGTCCGGCCCAGGCCGTCGTGGACGAGATCGCCTCCGCCGGGGGCGAAGCCGTCGCCAGCACCGGCAGTGTCGCCACCCCGGACGGGGGACAGGCCATCATCGCCACGGCGCAGGAGCGCTTCGGCGGCGTCGACATCCTGGTTCACAACGCCGGCATCGTGCGTCGTGCACCGCTGGCGGAGATGACCTACGACGACTTCGAAGCCGTGCTCGACGTGCACCTGCGCGGCGCCTTTCACGTGGTGCGTCCCGCGTTCCCGGCGATGTGCGACGCCGGCTACGGCCGCATCGTGCTGACGTCGTCGATCGGTGGGCTCTACGGCAACCACGAGGTCGCGAATTATGCCGTGGCCAAGGCGGGCGTGATCGGGCTGTCCAACGTCGCAGCGATGGAGGGCGCGGCCCACAACGTGACCAGCAATGTCATCGTGCCCGCCGCGGTGACCCGGATGGCCGCCGGCATCGACACCTCGGCGTACCCCCCGATGGGGCCGGAACTCGTCGCGCCCGTCGTCGGCTACCTGGCCCACGAAAGCTGTTCGGTTACCGGCGAGATGTTCATCGCGCTGGCCGGCCGCGTCGCCACCGCGGCCGTCACCGAATCCGTTGGCGTGTACCGGCCGTCGTGGACCATTGCCGACGTCGCCGAGAACCTCGACGCGATCCGGGACCGGTCGGCGCCGCTCACGTTCCCGGTGGTTCCGGACGGCCACAGCGACCACATCCGGTACAGCTTCGCGATGGCGAGCCAGAGCGGATCACGGCGATGAGCGCTTGCGCGAAGAGCAGACTACAAAGGCCGCTCGATGGCTGACAACGGACCGCTGGCGGGCATCCGCGTCGTCGATCTCACCGCGATGGTGATGGGTCCGTACTGCACCCAGATCATGGCCGATATGGGCGCCGACGTCATCAAGGTCGAACCGCCCGAGGGCGACAACACCCGCTTCATCTCGGTCGGTCCTGTCTCGGGCATGAGCGGGGTGTTCGTCAACGTCAACCGCGGCAAGCGCAGTGTGGTGCTGGATCTGCGCTCCGAGGAGGGCAAGGTCGCGATGCGGGCGCTGGTGGGACGCGCCGACGTGTTCATCCACTCGATGCGGTCGAAGGCGATCGCGAAACTGGGCCTCGGCTACGACGACGTCGCCGCGATCAACCCGTCGATCGTCTACACCAACTGCTACGGGTACGGGCGGCGCGGGCCGGAGCGGGACCGCCCCGCCTACGACGACACCATCCAGGCGGAGTGCGGAATCCCGGCTGTGCAGCGGCAACTCACCGGTGAGGCCGACTACGTCGGCACCATCATCGCCGACAAGGTGGCCGGCCTGACGGCCCTCTACGCGACCACGATGGCGCTGTTCCACCGGGAGCGGACCGGGGAGGGCCAGGAGGTCGAGGTCGCCATGTTCGAGACGATGGCCTCGTTCATGCTGGTCGAACATGCCAACGGCGCCATGTTCGACCCCCCGCTCGGGCCGGCCGTGTATCCGAGGACCGTCGCTCCGAACCGCCGTCCCTACCGCACCAAGGACGGCTACATCGCCGCGCTGATCTACAACGACAAGCACTGGAACGCATTCATCGACGCGGTGCAACCGGCCTGGTCCTCGCAGACCTACGCCACGCTGGAAGCCCGCGCTCACCAGATCGACGCGGTGTACGGGCTCGTCGCCGAGACGCTGGCCGAGCGGACCACCGCCGAATGGCTGGACCTGTTCCGGGAACTGGAGATTCCCGCCGCACCGCTGAACACCCCCGACGCGTTGTTCGTCGACCCGCACCTGAACGCGGTGGGCCTGTTCGAGACCGTGCACACCCCGCACGGCCCGGTCAGGTTCCCCGGCGTGCCGACCTGGTTCTCCCGCACGCCGGGCCGGGTGCGAGGGCCGGCCCCGGAACTCGGCGCGGACACCGCGGCGGTGCTCGACGAACTCGGCCTCGGCGCGGGATAGGAGCAACCGATGGACTTCGACATGGGCAAGCGCGCCGCGGACCTGCGCCGCGAGCTCCGCGATCTGGTGAACGAGCATGTGCCCGAGCACTTCCTCGGCGCGTTCACCGATGACCCGGCCGACCTGGAGACCGCGCAGGCGTTCTGCCGCACCCTGGCCGAACGCAACCTGTTGTGCCTGGCCTGGCCCGAGCAGTTCGGCGGCAGTGGCGCGTCGGTGTGGGAGCAGACGGTGGTGCGCGAGGAGATGTGGGCCCACCACGAACCGCGCGGCGCGCAGTACATGGGGGTCAACTGGGTCGGCCCGATCATCATGCGCCACGGCACCGAAGAACAGCAGCGTCAACACCTCCCGCCCATCGCCGCGGGTGAGGTGATCTGGTGCCAGGGCTTCTCCGAGCCCGAAGCGGGTTCGGATCTGGCGTCGCTACGCACCTACGCTCGCCCGGCCGAGGACGGCGACGGGTGGCTGGTCAGCGGTCAGAAGATCTGGACGTCGTACGCGACGATGGCGCAGTGGTGTTTCCTGCTCGCGCGCACCTCGAAGGTGGGGGAGGGCGCGACCCGGAAGAAGCAGCAGGGTCTGACGATCTTCCTTGTGCCGATGGACGATCCGGCGATCACGGTGCGCCCGATCCGCACCATGCTGGGCCCGCACCACCTGAACGAGGTGTTCTTCGACGACCTGAGGGTCACCGAGGCCGACGTACTCGGCACCGTCGACGCAGGCTGGTCGATCGTGCAGGACGTGATGGCGTTCGAACGCGTCGGCATTGCGAGATACGCCCGCTGCGAACGGCTTTTGGCGGCGGCACCGGCGGTGCTGGGGGACCGGTGGGAGTCGCTGCCCGCCGAGCTGCGGGGCCGCTGGATCCGGATGCTGACCCACTGTCGCCGCGCCCGGCTGCTCGCCTACCGGGTGGTGGCGCTGCAGAGCAGCGGTCGCATCACCCCCGGCGACGCGTCGGCCTACCGCATCGCGGTCACCACACTGGACCAGGACAGCGCGGAGGTGTTGATGGACATCGCGGCGCAGGTGTGCCATGACGACCACCGCGCGGCGTGGTTCCTCGGTGAGGTCGACGACCACTGGCGCTACTCGCAGGCGTCCACTGTGTCCTCGGGGAGCATTGAGATGCAACGTATTCTGCTGTCCCGCGCAATGCTCTCAGCAGGGGCTGGGAAATGATCCTGGATCTCAGCGACGACGCGCTGGAATACGGCAGGCAGGCCCGGCACGCTTTCGAAAACGCCGGCGGAGACCGGCTGGTCGAACAGGCCGAGGCCGCGCCCGACACCCGTGCAGCACTGGTCGGTCCCGTCCTGGACGGCCTCGGCGCGTGGGATCTGGACCCGCGCGCCGACGCCGACGGGCTGGAAGCCGCTGCCGCCCTGTGCCGCAGTGCCGGTTACTGGGCGCTGCCGTACCCGCTCGCCGAGCGGTTGGCCGCACCCGCGGACCTTGATGTCGACGGCCTGGTCGTGGCCGGCGGCGCCCGCCCGGCCGCCGCGATCGCCGGTCTGGATCTGCGTTGGGCCGCAGTCGATCTCGACGGCAACCGGTCGCTGGTCGCCGGGCACCGCGGTACCGGGCCGGCGTTCGTCACGGAGCTGGAGCTCTCTCCCGTCGACAATGCCGGCGCCGCGGACGTCGCTCTGGCACTGGTGCTGCCGTGCTGGAGCCTGCTGGGCATGCTCGACCGCGCGGTGGCGCTGACCGTCGCGCACGTGAGCCTGCGTCAACAGTTCGGCCAGACACTGGCCTCGTTTCAGGGGGTGCAGTTCCAGCTCACCGACGCCGAAGTCGAGCGCAGTGGGGTGGACATCCTGGCCAAGCACGCGGTGTGGAGCATCGCCACCGACCAGCCGCACGCCGTCGACGACGCGCTCGCACTGCGGATGGCCGCCATCGAAGCCGCCGAGGTGGTGTTCCGGGTGTGCCACCAGTTGCACGGCGCGGCCGGCTTCTGCGACGAGACGACCCTGTCATGGCTGTCGCGCCACAGCCAACCGCTGCGCCGGCTGCCGTTCGGACTGTCCGCCACGCGCGACCACCTCACCCGGCGTGCCGGACGCCGCGGCCTGACGGGACTGTTCGCATGACCGTGCTCGACGAGTTTCGCGCCGAGGTCCGGGCCTGGTGCCGCGACCACATCCCGGCCGACTGGCGGGCCACCCAGACCGGGGTGAGCGACGACGAGTTCGTCCGCTTCCAGAAGGCGTGGTTCGCCGAACTGCACACCGCCGGATACGCCGTGCCGCACTGGCCGGCCGAATGGGGTGGTGGCCTCTCGGTCGACCGGCAGGTGGTGCTGTACCAGGAGCTGGCCGCCCATGATGCGCCCCGGCTCGTGTTGGCGTTCGTCGGGATCCACCACGCCGCGTCCACCCTGCTGGTCGCGGGCACCGACGAGCAGCGCCGGCGGCACCTGCCGGCAATTCTCGACGGCGAGATCTGGGTTCAGGGCTTCTCCGAACCCGAGGCGGGTTCGGATCTGGCCGCGCTGCGCACCACCGCCCGCCGGTGCGGC
Organism: Mycobacterium sp. SMC-8; assembly: GCF_025263565.1. NCBI lineage: Bacteria > Bacillati > Actinomycetota > Actinomycetes > Mycobacteriales > Mycobacteriaceae > Mycobacterium > Mycobacterium sp. SMC-8. The sequence goes on along the minus strand of NZ_CP079865.1, from coordinate 384,918 downwards.
GCCGACGGCGAGGACTATTACGTGGTCAGCGGACAGAAACTGTGGGCCAGCGGCGGGATGCATGCCGACTGGTGCCTGTTGCTGGCCCGCACCGACCCGGATGCGCCGAAGCGCCCCGGTGCTCGAAAGAGCGCGGGCATTTCGTACTTTCTGCTGGACATGACCACCCCGGGCGTGCAGGTACGCCCGATCCGCAACGCCATCGGTGACTCGCACTTCTGCGAGATCTTCCTCGACGAGGTGAAGATTCCGGCCGCCAACCTGATCGGCGCGGAGAACAACGGCTGGCAGGTGGCGCAGGCGACGCTGGGCGCCGAGCGGGGGATGACCATGCTCGAACTCGCGGAGCGGCTCGGCACGGCCGGATTCCGCCGGCTGGTGGAGTCCGCGCCGCTGGACGACCCGATCGTCGCCGACCGATTGGCCGGGTTCGAGACCGAGATCACCGGACTGCGTGGGCTGTGCCGGCAGATCGTCGAACACGGCGCGGCCGGACCGGCGGACGCGTCGGTCGTCAAGCTGTATTACAGCGAACTGTTGCAGCGGCTGACCGATTTCGGCGCCGAGATCGGCGGCCTGGACGCTCACACCGAGCTGGCCAAGCCGATGTCGAGCGGATGGGAATCAGGTTCCTGGGTGCTGGATTTCGTGGGCTCCTGGGAGTGGACGATCCCCGGCGGTGCCAGCGAGATCCAGCGCACCATCATCGCCGAACGCGGGCTGGGCCTGCCGCGGGAACCGAGCGTCGGATGACGGACTTCTCCGAGTTCCACGACGAGCTGCGTTCGGTCGCCGGCGGTGTGCTCGCCAAGGACCGTGCCGTGGACTGGCCGGTGCTGGTGGACGCGGGCTGGCCCGGCCTGGAAGTCCCGGACAGCCTCGGCGGATCCGGGGCGACGTTCGTCGAGACGGCGGTGATCCTCGACCAGATCGGGCGTGCCGCCGGAGCGAACGCCTTCCTGGGCAGCGCAGTTCTGGCTGTCGGAGTGTTGAACAAACTGTCGCCCAGCGGTATTCGCGACGAGCTGCTCGGCGCCGTCGCATCCGGGCCCGGGCGGCTGGCCGTCGTGACGGAGGGATTCGCCGTCGACGGCGGCCGGCTGACCGGACACGCCGGCTTCGTCCCCGACGCTGTCGGCGCCGACCGGATTCTGGTCCTCGTCGGCGGCGCCGTGGCGGTGGTGGACCCGGCACAGGTGACCGTGGTTTCCCAACCGGTGGTCGACAGCACCCGGCAATTGGCAACCGTCAGCGCCGACGCGGCCGAGGTCACCGAACTGCTCCCGCTGACCGGCGCTCCGGAGACCGTGCGGCATCGCGCCGAGGTGGCGCTCGCCTGCGACAGCCTGGGTCTGGCCGAGCAGATGCTCACGGCCACTGTCGAATACGTGAAGGTGCGGCACCAGTTCGGGCGCCCCATCGGATCCTTCCAGGCCGTCAAGCACGCCTGCGCCGACATGCTGGTCGCCATCGAGGTATCGCGTCGGCTCGTCTGTGACGCGGTCCGGGTCGTCGCCGACGGCGGCGATGCCGCAGTGGCCGCCGCGATGGCGAAGTCCTACGCCTGCTCGGCCGCCGTCGACGTGGCCGGCAAGGCCATGCAGCTACACGGCGGCATCGGCTACACGTGGGAGAGCGGCATCCACGTCTATCTCAAACGCGCCACGCTGAACCGCTCGTTGTTCGGTTCGGCTGCAGCACAACGGAAACGACTCTCGCAAAGATATTCGAAAGGGATTTGACCATGGGTGTACCCGTGTACAAGCGCATTCTCGACCTGTTCGAGGCCGAGGGCGTCAACACGCTGTTCGGCATCCCCGACCCCAACTTCGTGCACATGTTCACCGAGGCCGACGCTCGAGGATGGTCGGTCGTCGCGCCGCACCACGAGCTCAGCGCGGGCTTCATGGCCGAGGCCGCCTCCCGGATGACCGGCAAGCCCGGTCTGTGCATCGGCACTCTCGGACCGGGCGTGGCCAACATCGCCGGCGCGATGATGTGCGCGCTGGTGGAGAACTCGCCGGTGATCTTCCTCGGCGGCCAGCGCGCCCGCATCACCGAGCGCCGGGTGCGTCGCGGGCGGATCCAGTTCGTCCAGCAGGAGGGGCTTTTCGCGCCGTCGGTGAAGTACAGCAGCTCGATCGAGTACGCCGACCAGACCGACGAGATTGTGCACGAGGCCATTCGGCGCGCGATGTCGGGCACTCCCGGCCCCGCCTACATCGAGTTCCCCTCGCACGTCATCCTCGAAGAGCTCAACGTGGGGGAGGCGCCGCCGCCGTCGGCGTACCGGCTGGTGAACCAGGGCGCCGGCGCACCCGAGGTGGCCCGGGCGGTCGAGTTGATCCGCCAGGCCGAGAGTCCGATCCTGTTGGTGGGACATGGCGTTCACACGTCTCGGACCCAGCAGCAGGTCAAGGAGCTGGCCGAGCTGATGGCCTGCCCGGTGATCCAGACCTCGGGCGGCACCTCGTTCATCCCGGGGTTGCAGGACCGTACCTTCCCGTACCTGTTCTCCCCGGCCGCCAATCAGGCCGTCGAGGAGTCCGACCTGTGCGTGGCGTTGGGCACCGAACTGGGTGAGCCCATGCACTACGGCCGGACCCAGCACTGGGCCGGCAACGACGCGCACCGCAAGTGGGTGTACGTCGAGCAGGATCCGACCGCGATCGGCGTGAACCGATCCTTCGACGTACCGCTGGTCGGCGATCTGCGCGGGGTGGTGCCGCAGCTGGTCGAGGCGCTGCGCGACACCCCGCGCAGCGCCTCGGCGAATCTGGATGCCCTGGTCAAGGCCGACGCCGCCGAGCTGGCCCGGGTGGCCGACGAAGCCCCGAGTGGCAGCACCCCGGTGCACCCGGCCCGCTTCGTCGTCGAGGCGACCAAAGCCTTCGACGAGTACGCCGAGGACGGAATCATGGTCCGCGACGGCGGCGCCACGGTGATCTTCCAGTGGACCTACTCGCAGACCAAACCCCGCGACGTGATCTGGAACCAGAACTTCGGCCACCTCGGCACCGGGCTGCCGTACGCCGTCGGCGCGTCGGTCGCCGAAGGTCGCAACCGCCCGGTCATGCTGCTCACCAGCGATTCGGCCTTCCTGTTCCACATCGCGGAGCTGGAGACCGCGGCGCGGGAGAACCTGCCGCTGGTCTGCGTGGTCGGCGTGGACCACCAGTGGGGCCTCGAAGTGGGGGTCTACAAGCGGACTTTCGAGCAGCCGTCGCCGCAGCCCGGTGTGCACTGGAGCAAGGACGTCCGGATGGACAAGATCGCCGAGGGCTTCGGCTGCCACGGCGAGTATGTCGAGAAGGACCACGAGATCGGTCCGGCCATCCAGCGGGCCTACGCCAGCGGCAAGACCGCGGTCGTGCACGTCTGCATCGACCCAAAGGCCAATTCCGAGGAGATGCCGAAGTACGACCGGTTCCGCACCTGGTATGCAGAAGGCACCCAGTAGGCCTAGGGATCGGCGAACCTTTGAGTAAGGATGGCACCATGCGTGAATATCTGAAGCACTACATCGACGGCCAGTGGGTCGACCCGGTCCGGCCCAACGCGCTGGAGGTGGACAACCCGACCACCGAGGAGATCTCCGGCAGGATCGCACTGGGGTCGTCGGCCGACGTCGACCTCGCGGTCACCGCGGCGCGGCGCGCGTTCGGCACCTGGTCGCAGACCACCCGCGAAGAGCGCCTCGACCTGCTCGGCGCCATCATGGCCGAATACCAGAAGCGGGCCGGTGATCTGGCCGAGGCCGTCACCGAGGAGATGGGCGCACCGGCGGGGCTGGCATCAGGCCCGCAGGTCAACCTCGGGGTGGGGCACCTGGCGACCGCGATCGATGCGCTGAAGAACTTCGAGTTCGAGGAGCAGCACGGCAGCACGCTGGTGGTCAAGGAACCGATCGGGGTGTGCGGGCTGATCACGCCGTGGAACTGGCCAATCAATCAGATCGCCTGCAAGGTGTTCCCGGCGCTGGCGACCGGCAACACGATGGTGCTCAAGCCGTCGGAGGTCGCGCCGTATTCGGCGCAGATCTTCACCGAAATCCTGGACGCCGCAGGGGTTCCCGCCGGGGTGTACAACCTCGTCTACGGTGACGGGCCCGGTGTCGGGGCCGCGATCTCCAGCCATCCCGACATCGACATGGTCTCGTTCACCGGCTCGACGCGCGCCGGCGTCGAGGTGGCGCGCAACGCGGCCCCGACCGTCAAGCGGGTCACCCAGGAGCTCGGCGGCAAGAGCCCGAACATCGTGCTCGACGACCAGGACTTCGCCAAGAGCGTGGCCGCGGGCACGTCGGTGATGATGGTGAACAGCGGGCAGAGCTGTAATGCGCCGTCGCGGATGCTGGTGCCGAATTCGCGGATGGACGAGGCGATCGCGGTGGCCCGCGAGACCGCGTCCGCGGTCAAGGTCGGCGATCGGTCCGACAAGTCCGCGATCGGGCCGGTCGCGTCGAAGGCGCAGTTCGACAAGATCCAGGGCCTGATCCAGAAGGGCATCGACGAGGGCGCCACGCTCGTCGTCGGCGGCACCGGCCGGCCCGACGGCCTCGACAAGGGCTACTACGTCAAGCCGACGGTGTTCGCCAATGTCACCAACGACATGACGATCGCCCGTGAGGAGATCTTCGGCCCGGTGCTGTGCATCCTCGGCTACGACGACATCGACCAGGCTGTCGAGATCGGCAACGACACCGAATACGGTCTGGCCGGCTACGTCTCGGGCGCCGATCTGGAGAAGGCGCGCGCGGTGGCGCGCCGCATCCGGGCCGGGTCGGTGGCGATCAACCACGGCTTCGACATGGCCGCGCCGTTCGGCGGCTACAAGCGCAGCGGCAACGGCCGGGAGTGGGGCCCGTTCGCATTCGACGAGTTCCTCGAGGTCAAGGCCGCGCTGGGCTACGCCCCGGCGTAAACCCCCGAGATCACGGCGCGCCGGGGTACGCCTGCCGCCAAACCCTGGCGTGCTCGGGCGAGCGTAGGTGTTTCTGACGGATATCGGCGGCGGAAATCGCTCAGAAACCGTACGCTCGGCGCAGTGTCGAGTGAAAAGTACGAGTACGGAATCGATTTCGATGCGGTCGCGGCGATCGACATCCACACCCACGTCGAGGTCGACAGCCACGGCCACCGCGCCTATGACGACGTTCTGGTCGAGGCGACCGGCAAGTACTTCAAGATGCCCTCCGCCTTGGAAGGCGTCGCGGCCGGCGTGGACGCCGTCGCCGAGCAGTACCGACAGCACAACACCGCCGCGGTGGTGTTCACCATCGACGCCCGCCACGGCATGCGGCACGCGCCGAACTCGATCGAGGACCTGGTCGCCGGCGCCGCCCGCAACAACGACGTGTTGATCCCGTTCGGCTCCGTCGATCCGTGGCAGGGCCGTCACGCCGTGCACCGTGTCCACGACCTGGTGCGCAATCACGGCGTCAAGGGCTTCAAATTCCATCCGAGCATGCAGGCGTTCGAGCCCAATGACCGCGCCCACTACCCGATCTACCATGCGATCGCCGAGGCCGGTGTGCCCGCGTTATTCCACACCGGGCAGACCGGTATGGGCGCCGGGCTGCCGGGTGGCCACGGCATCAAGTTGCGTTACAGCGATCCCATGCTCCTCGACGACGTCGCCGCCGACTTCCCGGAGCTGACGATCGTGATGGCCCACCCGGCCGTGCCGTGGGTGGATGCGCAGATCTCGATCGCCACGCACAAGGCCAACGTCTACATCGATCTGTCGGGGTGGTCGCCGAAGTACTTTCCGCCCCAACTGGTCCAAGCGATGGGACGCCAATTGCGTACCAAGGTGCTGTTCGGCACCGACTACCCGTACATCCAGCTCGAACGCTGGCGCCGCGACTTCGACACTCTCGACATCGACCCGGCGGTGGTGCCGCTGATCTACAAGCAGAACGCGTTGCGGGTGCTGGGGCTCGCCTCCTAGCGCCGGGGCGCGATGAGTTTCCGCCGGTCCGTCGGTCTGCATCGATGACACACCACCCCTGGACCACTGAACAGGAGAGTTCGATGCCCGTCCGTACCTCCGTCCCGCTGGGCGCCCCCATCTGGATCGACCTGGCCACCTCCGACCTCGACCGCGCAAAGGACTTCTACGGCAGGGTTTTCGGCTGGACCTTCGACACCGCCGGCCCGGAGTACGGCGGCTACGTCACCGCACTCCTGGACGGCCGACCGGTGGCCGGATTGATGGTCAACGACCCGCAGTGGGACGCCCCCGACGCCTGGACCACCTACCTGCACACCGCCGACATCCAGACCACTGTCGACAAGGCCACCGCGGCCGGTGGCACCTCGTGCGTGGCGCCGATGGAGGTTCCCGGCAAGGGCTGGATGGGGATGATCACCGACCCGGCCGGCGCATTCTTCGGGCTCTGGCAGCCGACCGGCCACCACGGCTACGAACTCGTCGACCAGCCCGGCGCACCGGTCTACCACCAGCTCACCGCCATTGACTACCGGGGAGCTCTCGACTTCTACCGCACGGTTTTCGGCTGGGACATCGACACCGTGTCCGACTCCGATGAGTTCCGCTACAGCACAGCCCTGTTCGACGGTGCGGCGCTGCTCGGCGTGATGGACGGCAGCGGTATCCCGGGCGAGGCGCCGTCGAGCTGGTCCTTCTTCCTCGGCGCCGACGACGTCGACAAGACCGTGCAGCTCATCGTGGACACCGGCGGGAGCGTCGTGCGGGCCGCCGAGGACACCCCGTACGGCAGGCTGGCCGCGGTGACGGATCCGACCGGGGCCGGGTTCAACCTGTCGTCGATCGAGAGCTGATCGTCACGACTTCTTCTTCAGAACGTCGGGCTTGTGCACGGCGTCGTTGCCGCTCTTGTCGCTGCGCACCCGGTATTGGGGTTCGTCCGGCGATGCCCGCACCGTGCGCCCGGCAGCCTCGGTGTCGGAGGTGATCTTCTCCTCGACGGTGCCCTCGGCCGTGCTGCCGTGGCTCTGCCAGGTCACCTTGTCACCGGTGGTGAACTTCTGTTCTGCCATATGGTTGCGGATACCCGTAGCGGGACCCGCTACTCGTGGGGTACATGTCGAGTACACGCATTACCGGCGACAGTATCGGCAGCATGGGGGGACCATGGCTAAGTTCCCGGACGTGGTGGTGACCGGCATCGCCATGACGACGGCTCTGGGCACGGACGTGGAGTCGACGTGGCGGGCGCTACTGGACGGGCGCAGCGGTATCCGGTACCTACCGGACTCGTTCGTCGAAGAGTTCGACCTGCCGGTCCGCATCGGGGGGCACCTGCTGGAGACCTTCGACGAGGAGCTGACCCCCGAGGAGGTCGCGAACCACTCGTACATCCAGCGGATGGCCCTGGTGCTCGGCCGGCGGGTGTGGGAGAACGCCGGTTCGCCCGAGGTGGATCCGCGCCGGTTGGCCGTGTCGATCGGCACCGGGATGGGCGGCATCGAGATGATGATCTTCGCGTACGACGACCTGCGCCAACGCGGATATGGCGCCGTCGCACCGAACGCGGTGCAGCAATACGTGCCCAGCGCGCCGTCCACCGCGGTCGCGGTGGATCACCATGCCCGCGCCGGGATGGTGACCCCGGTGTCGGCATGCGCGTCGGGCTCCGAGGGGGTGGCCCAGGCGTGGCGGCAGATCATCTTCGGCGACGCCGACATCGCGATCTGCGGGGGAGTGGAGTCCCGCATCGAAGCGGTGCCGATCGCCGCGTTCGCCAAGATGCGCATCGTGATGTCGACCAACAACGACGACCCCCAGGGCGCCTGCCGGCCCTTCGACAAGGACCGCGACGGCTTCGTGTTCGGGGAGGGCGGCGCGCTGCTGGTGATCGAGACCGAGGAGCACGCGAGGGCTCGGGGTGCCCGGATCGTGGGCCGGTTGATGGGGGCCAGCGTCACCTCGGACGGTTACCACATGGTGGCCCCCGATCCCAACGGCGAGCGGGCGGGCCACGCGATGGCCCGGGCGATCGAGCTCGCCGGCCTGTCACCGATCGACATCGACCACGTCAACGCGCACGCGACCGGAACCACGGTGGGCGACGTCGCCGAAGCGGTGGCGATCAACAACGCACTGGGCAGCCACTCACCTGCGGTGTACGCGCCGAAGGGGGCGCTCGGGCATTCGGTGGGGGCGGTGGGTGCGGTCGAGTCGGTTCTGACGCTGTTGGCCCTGCGCGACGGCGTGGTGCCGGCGACGCGCAATCTGAAGAACCTGGCCCCGGACATCCACCTCGATGTGGTGGCAGGCAGCCCGCGGCCCGGCAACTACCAGTACGCGATCAACAACTCGTTCGGGTTCGGCGGCCACAACGTGTCGCTGGTGTTCGGCCGCCCTTAGCGACGCCGAAACTGCAACTGAACAGGGCGTTTCTCGACCTTCTGCCGCCGGAATGCAGTTGCGCCGGCAGCGGGGTCAGGCTTTGACGAGAGTGAACTGACCCAGTTCGCTGATGCCACGGTTGAAGAAGTCGCTGCATCCGGTCAGGTACTTCATGTACCGCTGGTAGACCTCTTCGGACGTGGCCGCGACGGACTCGTCGTGATGGGCCTCCAGCGCCTCGGCCCAGGTGTCGAGGGTGCGCACATAGTCCTTGTTCAGGTACTGCTTGTGCTCCAGCGTGAACCCGGCATCGGCGGACAGTTCGACGATGTTGTCTTCGCCGGGAACCGAGCCGCCGGGGAAGATCTCCTTGGCGATGAACCGCATGAACTTGAGGTCGGTCATCGTGATCGGAATGCCCAATTCGGGCCACTTCTTCAGCGGATGGCCGAGGATGGCCTGCAGCAGCATCCGGCCACCGCTGGGCAGCACGCTGCTGCACATCTTGAAGAACGGGGCGTAACGCTCCTGCGGGAACGCCTCGATGGCTTCGATGCTGACGATGCGGTCGACGGGTTCCTCGAACTGCTCCCAGCCGCGCAGCAGGATGCGCCGGGACCGCTGCGTGTCGAGGCCGTCGAGCAGTTCCTGGGCGAACTTGTGTTGGTTGCGGCTCAACGTCAGGCCGATGACGTTGACGTCGTACTTCTCCACCGCACGGCGGAGCACCGAGCCCCAACCGCAACCGATGTCGAGCAGCGTCATACCCGGCCGCAGATCCAGCTTGCCCAACGCGAGGTCGATCTTGGCCAGCTGCGCCTCGGCCAGCGTCATGTCGTCGCGTTCGTAATAGGCGCAACTGTAGGTCCGGGACGGATCCTGGAAGAGGCCGAAGAAGTCGTCGGAGAGGTCGTAGTGCGCCTGAACCTCGTCGAAGTGGGGCTCCATGTTCTTGCCCGCCTCGGGCGGGTTCACCGTGCTCTTGACCATTCCCGACCGACCTCCATCCGAAAAAGCGGATTCTCGTTCCGTGTGGGCATCCAGGTTACGCGCGTACCCAAATTACTACACGGGCGTCATTTACGGTTTCTCGCAGGTGAATTGGACGACGTCGGTGTAGCCGTCGCGGAACAGGTCGGCGCACCCGGTCAGGTACTTGTAGAAGCGCTCGTAGATCTCCTCTGAGGTGATCGCGATCGCCTCGTCCTTCTTGTCCTTGAGGTTCGAGGCCCAGGTGTCGAGCGTCTTGACGTAGTGCGGCTGCAGGTGCTGCTCGCGGGTGACGTTGTAGCCGTTACGAGTCGCCGCGTCGGTGACCTGAGCGGCCAGCGGCAGACGACCGCCGGGGTAGATCTCGTCCATGATGAACTTGATGAAGCGCACCTTCGACATGGTCAGCGGCAGCTTCTTGGCTTTGATCTCGTCATCGCTGGGGATGATGATCGTGTGTAGCAGCATCACACCGTCGTCGGGCATCCAGCTGAAGGTCTTCTTGAAGTAGTCGTCGTACTTGTTGAAGCCGAAGTGCTCGAACGCGCCGATCGACACGACCCGGTCGACCTTGCCGTCGAACTCCTCCCACGGCTGCAGCCGGACTTCCATGCTGCGGCTGGTGTCGATGTTGGGGAACCGGTTGGTCTCGATGTGCTGCTTCTGGTTCTCCGACAGCGTCAGGCCGATGACGTTGACGTCGTACTTCTCCACAGCGCGCTGGATGGTCGACCCCCAGCCGCAGCCGATGTCGAGCAGCGTCATGCCGGGTTCGAGGCCCAGCTTGCCGAGGGACAGGTCGACCTTGGCGAGCTGAGCCTCCTCGAGGGTCATGTCGTCGCGCTCGAAGTACGCGCAGCTGTAGGTCTGGGACGGGTCCTGCCAGAGCTTGAAGAAGTCGTTGGAGATGTCGTAGTGGAATTGGACTTCTTTCTTGTCCGAGCCGCGGGTCTGGGACGCGGATTTGGACAGCCAGGCGGATTCAGCGGTCTGGTTCGCTTGGTCGGTTGAGCTGTTAGGCATCAAGTGTCCTGTCGGCATGCAGATGTCACGCCCGGGCGGGACGCTGGTTCTCTACTACCCCGCCTGGAGAACGTGAAAACGGTCCGCGTCTGAATGTACGCGGCACGGGCCGCGCACCGGGCGACCCACGCCCATGACCGTCAAGATGGTGCTCATGAGCCGCAGCTCGCAGATCTACCTCAAGGCGTGCATCAACGGTGCCCGCACGCCGGACCAGCATCCGAACCTGCCCGTCACCCCCGCGGAGCTGGCCGCCGAAGCGGTGGCGGCGCACCGGGCGGGCGCCAGGGCCGTGCACATGCACCCCAAGGACGCCGAGGGCGCCGACTCGCTGCTCGCCGGTGAGGTCGACGCCGCGGTGGCCGCCGTGCGGGACGCGCTGCCGGGGCTGCCGCTCGGCGTGACGACCGGCTTCTGGGCGCTGCCCGATCCCGGGCAACGGCTCCGGGCGGTGCAGGGCTGGAGTGTGTTGCCGGACTTCGCGTCGCTGAACTGGCATGAGCCCGGTTCTCCGGAACTCGCCGAACTGCTGCTCGGTCGTGGGCTCGGCGTGGAGGTCGGCATCTTCCACGCCGAGGCGGCGCAGTCCTGGGCGGCCTCGGGCATCGCGCAGCACTGCATGCGCGTGATGATCGAACTCGGGTCGGACGCCGACACGGCGACGGCCGACGAACTGCTGGGCATCGTCGCCGCAGCGAACTCGCCGGCGCCGATTCTGTTGCACGGATTCGACGCCAGTTGTTGGCCGCTGCTGCAACACGCCGGGGTACGGGGGCTGCAGACGCGCATCGGCCTGGAGGACACGCTGCAGATGCCCGACGGTGCCGCCGCCGCCGGCAATGCGGCCCTGGGCTCGGCCGCGGTGGAGCTGTTCAGTCGGTAGAGGCGCCGAGCGCGAAGTCGGCGAAATCGAATCCCGGGACCACCACGCAGCTCACCAGGCAGGGCTGGGCGTCGCGGGGGCGGGCGCGCTGCCAGTGCCCGGGCGGCACGACGAACTGCGGGATCTCGCCCGCGTCGAGGTCGGCGCCGAGGAGGTGGGTGGTCGCCGATTCCTGCTGGGCACCGACCTCCAGCAGCAGTGGCCCGCCGAAGTGGTACAGCCACAGTTCGGCGCTGCGCACGGTGTGCCAGGCGGACTGCTGCCCCGGCATGAGCAGGTACAGGATCGCCGTTCCCGCGTTGCGGACCCCGGCGTAATCCGGAGGCAACGCCGACTGCGGGATCGTCAGATCGCTGCGCCAGGTTTCCTTGAACCAGCCCCCTTCCGGGTGCGGGGAGAGGTCCAGGCGACGCGCCCACTCGGGAAGATCGCTCATCGGCTCACCCTAGTAGTCTTCCCGCCATGGCTCGCGCGCTTCCGGGGTGGTTGGTCGCGCTGTGCGCGTTGCTCATCGCCGTCAGCGCGTGGCTGCCGTGGCTCAGATCCGCCGACGGGGCCCGCGCCAACGCGATCGGGGGGGTGGCCGGCGCGATGCCGGTGCCTCCGCCCGCCTTCGGGGTGGGCCAGCTGGTGGTGCTGCTGGCGGCAACACTGGTGGTCGCGGGCGCGATGGCGGCGCGGGGAATCTCCGGGCGCATGGCTTCCACGGCGGCACTGGCGATTTCGGTGGTGCTGGTCGTGCTCGCGCTGTGGTTCTACCGACTCTACGTCTATCCGCCGGTGTCGGCGGGATACGGTCTGTACGTCGCCGCGGCGCTGGCGCTGGCCTCAGCGCTGCTCTCGATCTGGGCGATGCTCTCGGCATGGACGTCGTCGGCGCCGGCCACCGTGCGATGACCGGCTTCGTCGAGCCGGTCACGTTGACCGGTGACCGCTGGGTTCGACTGGAACCGCTTGCCCCCGAACATCTCCCGGAGATCGAGGCGGCAGCCGCCGACGGCGAGCTGGGCCGGCTGTGGTTCACCGGCACGCCGCGGGCGGGCCGGGCGCGCGACTGGCTCGACATGCGACTCGGCCTGCAGCGGCCGGACACCGGCTTGACCTTCGTGGTACGCGGCGGCGACGGGGCGCTGATCGGGTCCTCGAGCTATCTCGACGTCGACGGCGCCAACCGGCGGCTGGAGATCGGCAACACCTGGTACGTCGACGCGGTGCGACGCACCGGCGTCAACAGCGAGACCAAGCTGTTGATGCTGAGTCACGCGTTCGACGTTCTGGGTTGCGTCGCAGTCGAATTCCGCACCCACTTCTTCAACTTCACCAGCCGGGCCGCGATCGAGCGCCTCGGCGCAAAGCTCGATGGGACCCTGCGCAGTCATCAGCTGCTGCCCGACGGCTCCCGCCGGGACACCGTGGTGTATTCGATTCTTGATATCGAGTGGCCGGCCGTGCGGTCCAACCTGCGGTTGCGGCTGGACCGCCACGGCTGAGCCGCCGGACTATTCGGCGTCGATCGTCGTGGTCTTGATCGACTTCTGCGTGCCGGCGTGGCTGATCTCGATCTTGCGCGGTTTGGCCTTCTCGGCCACCGGGATCGTCACGGTGAGCACGCCGTTCTCGTAGGTTGCCGAGATGGCGCCCGTGTCGATGCCTTCGCCGAGAGAGAGCTGCCTGCGGTAGCTGCCGAAGAACCTCTCGTTGGCCAGCCACTGCGCCGACTCGTCCGAACGTGCGGTGCGGTGCGCCGAGATGGTCAGCGTGCCGTTGTCGACGTTCACGTCGACCGATCCCGGATCGACACCGGGCAGGTCGGCGGTCAGCACGTAGAGGTCGTCGATCTTGCAGAGGTCCATCGGCATGAACCGTGGGGCTCGGTTTGATCCGGTCTGGCTGGTCAGCAAGCCCCGGGTCAAGGCATCAAGGTCACTGAACGGATCAAAGCGGAGCACAGCAATCCACCTCCTACCTCACTCAGAGCCCGCCACCCCGGCGGGCAGCCAAATCACTGTGCAGCAGCGAGATTAGCACTCGACCATGGAGAGTGCCAGCCCTGGCGCCGAATTTTCCGGCTCATCTCAGGGCCCGGATCTGGGCTCCGCGCAGGTGTGCACGGCAGTGATCGCAGACGAGCGCGGGTGCGAACCTGCGCCCGCAGGCGGTGTGGGTCAGCAGCACCGCGGGTCCCTCCGGGGACGGGAACCAGCGCTGCGCCCAGTCCAGCGCGCACACCAGTACCGGGAAGAACGCGAGCCCCTTCTCGGTCAACCGGTAGCGACCGCCGTCCTGGCCGAGGATCCCTTCATCGGTGAACACCGACAGCCGGCCCGCGATGGTGGCCGGCGGGGCTCCGAGCTGACTTTGGAAGTCGGTGAACCGGCCGATGCCGACGAACGCGGCGACCAGTAGGGCGAACGCCCACCGGTCGCCGATGACACTCATGGTCTGCGGGAACAGCACCGCGGCCCCGCAGCGGCGGGCACTGGAGCGCCGCCGGTTCGTGCCGGCCGGGATCGACCGCGCCCATGACCCGCTCGGTCCCCATTGTGCGACAACATCTTTCCCGTCGGCGCCGCTGCCGCAGGAACGGCAGGTAATCTCCGGCCGGAAGTCCCGGCCGCAGCCGGTGTGGTGCATCTGCGGCAGGGGTTCGGCGTGGTCGGGTACCCACCGTCGTTCCCATTCCCAGACCGAGGTGAGCATCGGCCACAGCGAGCGGCTCTTCGGCGTGAGTAGATACTCCGAACGCGAAGGGTTGTCCTGGTACTGCCGCCGGACCAGCAGCTCATCGCCCGCCAGCGAGTTGAGCCGATTCGACAGCACCGCATTGGACACCGGAAGTGCGGCGGTGAAGTCGCCGTAGCGGCGGGTCCCCAGCATGGCCCGCTGCACGATGAGCAGCGTCCACTCGTCCCCGAGTAGGCCGAGCATCCGCGCTACGGCGTTGGGTGCCTCCGGCAACTACAGCCCGATCGCCGCGGCGGCCGAGTCGGTGTCCCGCCACCGCGGAAGGTCGGATCCGGGTGCCCACGTGGAATGCGTACCGCTGGAGATGCGTTCGGGCAACAGCAGTTTGCACACCGGTCCGTCCTCGACCCGGGCCGCATCGAACACGAGGCAGTACGACGCGTCGGCGTTCATGTCGGTGGTCAGCGTGATGAGGTAGCCGTCGTCCTCGGCGACATTGGGCCGCGGAGCCGCCCCGGCGGCGACATCGGAGCGGGGCGCCATCGCGGTTTCGCTGCCGAACACGCCCTCGCCAAAGGCGTAGTGCGTCTCGGTTCCGGTGTGCAGGTCGTGGCGGAGCAGGCCGTCGAACAGGAACCAGCCGGGCTTGCCGGTGGCCGCGTAGGTGTAGCGGTGCGGGCGGCCCGCGTAGCCGGGATTGATCATCCCGAACTCGCTGAGGCAGTCGGACAACGGCTCCTCGCGGACCTGACCGGTGACCAGGTTGAAGCGCCACCGGTGCAGCCGCGTCTGCATGCCGTCCAGGGAGAGACTGCGGAAGATCTGCTGCCACTTGCGGCTCATGCCGTTGTCGATGCCCTGGGTGGGTTCGGGATCACCCTGGAAGAAGCCGTCCAGCACGATCTCGTCACCGTCCTCGTAGGCGTTGGGGAAGTGCAGCACGTAGGTCGGGTCGGTCTCGAACCACCTGATCTGGGAGGTGTCGCCGCGGCGTGGGACGACCGCAAATCGCGACGGCAGGTCCCGGTGGAACCGCGGCAGGTGGATGTTGTGCTCGAGCAGGGAGGTGTCCCAGAACAGCGGGAAATCGTTGAGAATCACGTAATTCTCAGTGAACGCCATGTCGTGCGGCAGCCGCGGGCCGGGCAGCGGGACGTCGACGCTGTGCACCACCTCCCCGGCGGCGCTGACCACGCCGTAGCGCATATGTGGCGCCTGCTTGCTGTAGTGGAAGAACAGCAGTTCGCCGGTGCGGTCGTCGACCTTGGGGTGCGCGGACACGCCCCAGTCGGTGGGAAATGTGCCGTGCCAGTTCTCCTTGCCGAGGTCCTCGCCGCTGCACGGGTCGATGCGGTACAGGTCGCCGCATTGGTAGTGGCTGGTCAGTGCGACACCCCGGTGCACGATGACGTCGGTGGAGGACGCGTCTTTCATCAGGGTGCGTGCGCCCCAGCCGTAGTCGCGGCGGGCGAGTTCGATGGGTTCGGCGATCCCGGGCCACAGCGGTCCGCCAGCCTCGTTCTCGGCGATGAAACCGTCGGTACGGACAAAGCGGTTGCGGTAGAACGCTTTTCCGTCCCGGAATCCGACGATGTGCAGCATGCCGTCGCCGTCGAACGGGTGGTAGTACTTCAGGGCGGGGTGCAGCGGGTTCTCCGTGTTGCGCAGGTACACGCCGTCGAGGTCGGCCGGGATCTGCCCCTCCACGACGCGGAGGTCGTCGTCGTCCCACTCGGTGGTCTGGGGGCGCCACGGTCCGGTCCGGTAGGGGTGGTCGTCGTCTTCGGGCAGCGTCGAGAGGTACTTGCCGACGATTTCGGGGTGGGGCGATGTCATGGCGTCCTTCCGACGACGAAGCTGACCGTGGTGGCGGTGCTGCCGCCGAAGTTCAAGGTGGCGAAGGTCTTTGCGTCGTCGATTTGGTAGGCGCCCGCGGTGCCGCTGACCTGACGTGCCGCGTCGAGCAGCATCCTGACCCCGGACGCGCCGACGGGATGTCCGCCGCCGATCAGGCCGCCGCCGGGGTTGATCGGGAGCCGGCCGCCGGGCGCGATGTCGCCCTGTTCGATCGCCTTCCAGGACTCGCCGGGCGCGGTCAGGCCGATGTGGTCGATCGCCAGGTATTCGCTCGGGGTGAAGCAGTCGTGCACCTCGAAGCCGTGGACGTCGTCGAGCGTGACCTCGGCGCGGCAGAACGCGTCGAGCACTGTCGTCCGCACGTGGGGCAGCACGTAGGGTTCGCCGGCCGAATGGTCCAGTTTCTGCTGCAGGCCGAGGCCGACGGTGCGGTGACCCCAACCGTCGATGCGGCCGAGCGGACGCGCACGCGGGTGGTCGCGCAGCCAGTCGTCGCTGACCAGGACCACGCCGGCGCCGCCGTCGGTGAGCTGACTGCAGTCCAGTCGCCGCAGCCTGCCTTCGACGACAGGGTTGGTGACGTCGTCGGCGGTGACGGGGTCGGGAATCGACCAATCGCGGGTCTGTGCCTGCGGGTTGCGCTTGGCGTTGGCGTAGTTCAGCGCCGCGATCGCGTGCAGGTGGGATTCGTCGATGCCGTAGCGCCGGTCGTACTCCGCGGCGACGGATTCGAACATGAACGGCCACATGAACTTCGCGTCGCGGCCTTCGTGTCCGGTCCACGCCGCTGCGCCGAGGATGGCGGTGGCGACGTCGCCGGGGACCGTCTTCTCCAACTCCACGCCGAGCACCAGTGCCGAGGCGTAGGCGCCCGAGCGCAGATCGGCCATCGCGGCCAACACCGCGGCGCTGCCCGACGCGCAGGCTGCCTCGTGACGCACCGCGGGAGTCCCCCACAGCCCGGGGTCGACGGTGGCGGGCATGGCGCCGAGGTGACCCTGGCCGGCGAACAGCTCGCCGAAGGCGTTTGCGACGTGCACGACGCCGATCTGGCCGGCGCCGACCTTCGCCGCGTGCAGCGTCGACGTGACGACCTCGGCGGTCAGCCCGACGAAGTCCAGGCCTTCCTTGGCGTAGTTGCGTGCGAAGTCGCTCTGGTAGCCACCCAGGATCCACACGCCGGCCGGACTCATGCCGGCACCGTACTACAACTAACAGAGTGACTGGAAGAGGCGGCCCCGCCGGCTCCTGTCTGAACCGACGAGACCTCGACAGCGGCGACGGTCGACCATCGTCGTTGTCTGCCGCCCTGCATTGCCCCCGCGCCCGACGCGCAAACCCGGGCCGCGTGTACATGTCGGAACGGATGGGGAAGTCTGTACGAATGACTGAAACGTCCAGCCATGCGCTGGCCAAGCGGATGGCGGAGCTGGCCCGGGCGGTGGCCACCCCTCGCCGCGTCGAGGATGTGTTGTCCGATGTCACCGGTGAAGTCCTGGATCTGATCCCCGGTGTCGATGCGGCCGGCATCCTGTTCGTCGGTAAGGGGGGACGCTTCGAAACGGTGGCCGGCACTTCTGAGCTGCCACATCGCCTCGACGAACTGCAGATGACGTTCCGAGAGGGGCCATGCCTCGACGCCGCGCTGGATGAGGTGGTGGTGCGCACCGACGACTTCCGCACCGAACGGCGCTGGCCGCAGTATGCGCCCGCCGCCGCGGAGATCGGTGTGCTGAGTGGTCTGTCGTTCAAGCTCTACACCAGTGGAAAGACCGCGGGAGCGCTCAATTTGTTCGCGCTGAGGCCGCACGTGTTCGACGACGAGGCCGAGACGATCGGCGCGGTGCTCGCGGCCCATGCGGCCGCCGCGATCCTGGCCAGCCGGGAGAACGAGCAGCTGACCTCGGCACTGTCGACGCGAGACCGCATCGGCCAGGCCAAGGGCATCATCATGGAGCGGTACAACGTCGATGACATCGCCGCCTTCGAGATGCTGCGCAGACTTTCGCAGGACAGCAACACCAAGCTCGTCGACGTCGCGGACAAGGTGATCGAGACCCGGGGCACTTGACCGGCCGCGGGGTCAGAGCCCGCGGGGCCGGATCAGGAACGTCTCTTCGGTCAGGCCGCACTACCTGCTGGCTGGAAGTGCGCTGCGCAGCCCGACGGTCAGGCGTCCGGCATGCTGGCCGGCGGGAGCCCGCAGCGGGCGCGGAAATCGATCATCGGCTGCCGGATGCCGCGCAGCTCGGAGGCTACCTGCGGGCTCGTGTCCATGTAGGACTCGACCTTGGCTCGCCGTTCTTCGGGCGGCAGACCGCGCAGACTGGTGAAGAACCAGTTCACGTCCGGGTGGGTGAACATGTAGGCCGACAGCGATGCGGACACCCCGGACAGGATGCCGGCCTGGTCGGCGATCGAGCAGTTGGGGGCCGGGGCCGGCTGTGCCGCCGCGAGCGGGCCGGAGCCGAGCAACGCGGCCCCGGCGAGCACCACCGCACCTGCAGATCGGACGAGAGCAGACATACCCACTCCTTTTCGTGGTCGAGTCAACATGCCAGGGATCCTGCGACCGTCAATTGTCATCGTCGTCGTCACCGCTGCCGAATGCGGCGCCTCCGCCATATCCCACGTCGTGCCGTTCCCGCTG
Source organism: Mycobacterium sp. SMC-8 (assembly GCF_025263565.1). Lineage (NCBI taxonomy): Bacteria > Bacillati > Actinomycetota > Actinomycetes > Mycobacteriales > Mycobacteriaceae > Mycobacterium > Mycobacterium sp. SMC-8. Next base: position 366,493 of record NZ_CP079865.1, on the reverse strand, counting down.
TGGGTTCAGAGCGATACTGATGTCGTCGTCGTAGCAGAACATGTCCAGCTCGCACCACGGATACTCGGTGGGGAACGGTCCGGACAGGACCGGGGCGGCACCGGCCACCGCGGCGGACGTCACCGCGCCGGCCACGGCGCCGGCCGCCAGCAACGGAATTGCCAAGTAGGACTTGCGCATCACTACCTCCCGACCCGATCACCAACGTTCCGCGGGCCGGTAATCGGCTGCGCTGGTGCTCAATCTGCCGTCGGCGGAGGGTAGTGACATCCCCCAGGATGGGGGAAATGGCGAGTGGAAAGTACGCCTCGTTGCCGGGCTGTCAGAGATCAGCCGAAGCAACTGTCAAGCATCAGTCGAAACAGACAGCGAACAAGGACTCGGCACTCGCCCCATGAACCGTCCCGGGTCCGGGGATGATCGGGACGACCCGTGTGCGGGGCGGTATGCGTTGGCTGAGGCCCCTAACCGAAGAATCCGGCTGTCGGCTGAGCGCCGCGCTCAACCACGCGAACCAGCTTCGCGTTGACGAATTCCTTGATGCCCAGCGGACCGAGCTCACGTCCGTAACCGGAGCGTTTGATACCTCCGAAGGGCAACTGCGGTTCTGAGCTGGTGGGGTAGTTGATCCACACCATGCCGGCCTCCAGTCGGGCGGCCAGGTCCCGGGCCCGTTGCTCATCCCCGCTCCACACCGAACCACCGAGTGCGAAGGGCGTAGCGTTGGCGAGCTCGATGGCCTCAGCTTCAGTTTCGACCCGGTACACCTGCGCCGCCGGACCGAAAAACTCCGTATAGAAGGCCGGATTGTCCGGTGTGATATCGGTCAAGATGGTCGGCTGGACGTAGGCACCGGGGCGGTCGATGCGTCCTCCGCCGAGTACCAGGGTGGCGCCGCCGGCGACTGCCTGTTGAATCTGCCCGATCAGGCGTTGTGCGGCCTGCTCAGAGCTGAGCGGGGCAAGGGTGGTGGCCTCGTCGGTCGGGTCTCCTGGCCTCAGCGCGCCCATTCGGTCCCGCATAGCCTCCAGGAAGCGGTCGTAGAGGTCGCCGAGGACGATGAATCGCTTCGCGGCGACGCAACTCTGGCCGCAGTTCGCCGTGCGCGCGGTCACCGCGAAGTCCAGCGTGCGCTCGAAGTCCTCATCGTCGAGCACGATGAACGGATCGCTGCCGCCGAGTTCGAGCACTGTCTTCTTCACCTCGTGGCCCGCACTCTCGGCGACCGCTTGGCCGGCGGCGTCGCTCCCGGTCAGCGAGACTCCGCGCACCAGGGTATTCGGAATGATCTTCTCCACCGTGCGACCGGGCACGAGCAAGTTCACGTAAACGCCGCGCGGCAGGCCCGCGTCGGTCAGGAGTTTCTCGATGGCGATCGAGCATTGGGGACATTGGCTCGCGTGTTTCAGCACGATGGTGTTGCCGGCGGCGATGTTGGGCGCCGCGAAGCGGGCAACCTGGTATATCGGGAAATTCCACGGCATGACGCCGAGCAGTACGCCCAATGGCTCGTAGCGTATCTGCGCACTGCCCGCGTCCGCGTTGAGCGGTTCGGCCTCAAGCAGCGTCGCGGCGTTTTCTGCGTAGTAGCGGAAGATCTCGGCGCTCAGATTCACTTCGCCACGCGCCTCGTGACGAAGCTTGCCCATCTCCAATGTCACCAGGCTGCTGAGCTCGTCGACGCGTTCCAGCATCAGGTCGGCGGCGCGGGCGAGCACGGCCACCCGTTCGCTGACAGGACGCTCTCGCCAGGACAGGAAGGCCTGGTGGGCGTCGTCGACCGCGTGATCGACCTGTTCGTCGCTCATCGGTTGGAACTCGCGCAGCAACTCTCCGCTGGCCGGGTTGACGGTGGCAATCGGTGAACGGTGTTCGACCCCGACCGAAGGTGAATTCATGGTCTCCCCTTTGCGTGCAGCGGATTCCTGCTTGCGATGTTCTGGATTGATCGCACGTTCGACGGTCCCTGCATGGCAGCCGACATCTTCGGAGTGTGGCAATCCGGCAGCGCGCGAATCTTCAACTCGGTCATACCGATTTCGCCAGGCGGATTCGTCCCGTCAGAACCACGGCCGAGGGCGGCTCCGCGCGCGCCCTTTCACCTATGTGGGGTTGGGCTTTCTCAACAGCTACTTTCGCAGTTGACTGTGAGCCGCGATCCAACAGTTGAGTGCCCCCGGCAGGATTCGAACCTGCGACACCGGCTTTAGGAGAGCCGTGCTCTATCCCCTGAGCTACGGGGGCAGCTACGGGACGATGCCGGTGGGAGCTTACCCTCCCGTTGTCGCGGGCCCGCACCGGCCGATCCCAGGTATGGCAAAAGTGACAAAACTCTGCGGAGTGGCCGGTAGCGTTTCCACCGTGGAGCTGACTCTGCAACGTCTCGGCGCCTGGTTGGGCAGCATCATGATCCTGCTCTACGGCGCCAGTTTCTCCGGTGTGGCCCAACTGTTCCCGCCGCTGTCCCCGGCCGCGTCGGCGGACGAGATCGCCGCGTTCTTCGTCGACCACAAACTCTGGATCCGGTTCGGCGTCTCCGGTGCGCTGCTCAGCGCCGTGCTCGGGCTGCCGTTCCTGGCGACTATCGTCCTGCGGATCCGCCGGGTCGAAGGACGCTGGGGAATGCTGTCCACGACCCAGCTGATGGCCGCCACCGTGTTCGTCCCGGCGCTGCTGTTCCCGCAGTTCTTCCTCGGCGTGGCCGCCTACCGCCCCGAGGAGCGCTCCGCGGAACTCACCCAGGCCCTCAATGACGTGTTCTGGCTTTGGTTCATCGGCATCGTCGGCACCATCATCATCCAGAACCTCACCCTGGCCGTCGCGACGTTCATCGACAAGACCGACCCGCCGACGTTCCCCCGCTGGTACGGCTACCTCAACCTGTGGGTGGCGACGCTGTCGCTGCCCGGTTGCGTGGTGGTGGTCTTCAACGACGGGCCGCTGGCCTGGAACGGTGTATTCGCCTTCTACATCCCCGGTTTGGTGCTCGTGGTGTGGCTGTTCGCCACCACCGCGGTGATGCTGAAGTCCATCAGAGCCCAGCAGCGCAGCGAGGCGACGGCGACGGCGCAGGCCCAACCCGCGTGACCGACACGGCCGCCCCGCCCCGTCCCGCCCGCAGAATCCCCGGCGAGAGCGGCACCTGGGTCTTCCTGTTCGGCGACATGCTGGTCTTCGGAGCGTTCTTCGTGACCTTCCTGGTGGAGCGCGCCAAAGCGCCGGAAGTGTTCGACACCGCCCGCGCCACGCTGCATCTGGGCGTCGCCGTCACCAACACGCTCGTGCTGCTCACCAGTTCGCTGGGCGTGGTGCTGGCGCTCAACGCTCTGCGCGCCGGCGCCGGGGTGATCGCCACCCGCGCTGTCGCTGCGGCCATGCTGTGCGGGCTGGTCTTCATCGGTCTGAAGGTGTTCGAGTACGTCGCACTCGCGGCGGCCGGGCACGGCCCAGGCGCCAACGACTTTTACCTGTACTACGTCATCCTCACCGGGCTGCACCTGTTCCACGTATGCCTCGGGCTCGGCGCGCTGTCGTTCGTGCTCAGTCAGACCCGGCGCGCCGAACTGGGGCCCACCCGCACCGCGCTGGTCGAGGGCGGCGCTTGCTTCTGGCACCTGGTCGACCTGCTGTGGATCTTCTTGTTCGCGCTGCTGTACCTGGTGAGCTGAATGACCGCGTTGAGTCTGCTGACGAATCGGGCCGGGGCGACCTGGCTGTTCCTCGTCGCCGCGACCGTCGTGTCCTGGGCGGTCGGTGCCGAGCACGGCACCGGATCGGTGGTGGCCGTGGTCGTCCTGGCCATCGCCGCGATCAAGGTGCGCCTCGTCGGGCTCGACTTCATGGAGTTGCGGCACGCACCGATCCCGCTGCGCGCGGCGTTCGAGCTGTATTGCGTGGGCATGTGGGCGCTGCTGTCGGCCCTCTACCTGTGGCTCTAGCTATTGCAGTAGCTCCATCACCTTGCCGAACGCGTCGGCGTGCCGCATCTGCACGATCAGATAGCTGATGCCGTAGTCGTCGCGGTACCCACGGATTCGCTCGGCGATATCCTCGGCGGACCCCGACAGCACGCCGGGATGGCGCAGCAACTGCTCGTCGGTGAGCCCCGGCAGCGAGATCCGGGGGATAGTCAGATCCGGCACGCCGGAACCGTCGACCGGCATCGCCGTGATCGCCAGGTTGAGTTCCAGTTCGGCGAACCGCGCCCCGGCCGCCTCCCGCACGAACGCGATCCGCTCAGCCAGCGGATCCTCGTCGGCCGAGGCCGCACGGTCACCGCCGGTGAGGCCGATGATGTGCGCTGAACGGGCCGCGATCCGCAGCACTCGGTCGCCGTTGCCGGCGATCATGATCGGGACATCGGGCAGCTGCGCGGCCATGTACTCCGTCGTCGACCGCAGGTGGTCGACGCGTTGTCCGGCGCTGGGGAAGGGGATGCCGGCGGCGTCGAACTCCTCCTTGACGTAGCCGGTGCCCAGACCGAGCTCGAACCGTCCGTCGCTGATGTCGCGCAGTGCCGCGACGTCGCGCGCCAGCAGCGCGGGACGGTAGAACGCCGCGTTGATGACGAAGGTGCCGACCCGCAGCGTCGAGGTCGCCGTCGCGACCGCGGTCAGCACCGGGAACGGCGCCGGACCGCCGAGGTGATCAGGCACATGCAGGACGTCGAAACCGAGGCTTTCGGCGCGTCGCGCGTTCTCGACGATCTGGGCCCGGGAACCGGTCCGCGTCAGCCCGATCCCGAACCGGAAGTTCTTTGCCACATCGTGATGGTAGGTCCAGGTTTGAATCGGAATCGGCAGGGGCATATACGCAATCGACTTTCATCGCCCCGATCCGGCCCGTCGTCGAATTATCCGACGGGCCGGATCAAATTTTCGTGTGAGGCCCAGACATGGCAGACGTTCCAACTCTCGGGGTCGAAGAGGAGTTCCTCCTCGTCGACCCGGGTTCGGGCCAACCCACCGCGCTCAACCGCGAGGTCGCCGAACGCGCCGCCGAGCAGGATGTGGAACTGCAGCTGGAGCTCACCAGCTGCCAGGTCGAGACACTGGGACGTGCGGCCGTCGGCGAACTTCCCGACCGTGGAGGTGCGGGTGGCCGACGTGCCCGCGACGGTGACCGAGACCGTGCTGTTCGCCGCGCTGGTGCGCGGCTGCGTGATGACCGCCCTGGACGACGAACGACACGGTGAGCCCGTGCTGCCGCTGGCGCCGTACGCGCTCAAGGCCGCGTACTGGAAGGCGGCGCGGGAGGGCGTGGACGGCGACGGCGTCGACCTGGAGAACCATGCGCCCGCACCGATGTCAGCACTGCTGGCCGGTCTCGTCGACCGCATCGCGCCGGCGCTGGAGGCCACCGGCGACCTCCCGCTGGTGCGCGCGGGCCTCGAGCGTGTCACGACTGTCGGCAACGGCGCGCTGCGACAGCAGCGCGCGTGGCGCAGAAGGTATGACGTCGCTGACGTGCTGGCCGAAGTGGCCGCCGCAACGCTGGAGGAGACTAGGTGAGCGGCAGTTCGGCGAACACCGGGCTGCTCGGCTGCGAGGAACCACCCGGCGGTTCGACGGTGAACGCCAGCGCCCGCGACGACCCGAGATCGGGCAGCACGGCCGTGGTCGACGGCGCGACCGCCGCAGAGTCCATGGTCCCAGCTGAGTGCGGACCGGCGGCGTCGACCAGCCACATCTGGTACACGGTGCCCGGTTGCGGGGGCGGAACGTTGTTCATCACCAGCACCCCGGAATTGCGTTCACGCGAGAACACCACGGTCGCGGTGCCGCCGCCGGGGATCTCGCCGGAGATCGTGCGCACGTCGGGTGCGGCGAAGACCTGCTCGGCGGTCGTCGGTGCCGAGGCCGGCCGCAGCGCGTACCCGACGCCGACGGCGCCGAGGCCGATCACCACGGCGGCCGCCGCGGTCAGCACCGCGGCCGCGCGCCTGCGGGAGCGTGGCTGGGTGGGCAGAGACCGGACCGGGTCGTCGGCGATCTGGCGCAGCACCGCATCACGCAGGTGCGCGGGAGGTTCGACGGCGGTGGCGCTGGCAAGCACGGCCATGGTCTCCTGCACCGACCGCACCTCGGCCAGAAACGCCGCAGCGACATCAGGTTCCGCGGTGGCCAGCCGGTGGTCCACATCGGCCCGCTCGGCGCCGCTCAGCGCGTGCAGCGCGTAGGGCGTCGCGAGCGTCAGAAGCTCGTTCTGTGCGCTGGTCATGCCACCCCCAAACATCTGCGCAGGCCGCGGATACCGTCGCGCATCCGCGATTTGATTGTGGCCAGGTTCGCCGCCAACCGCTCGGAGACCTGGACGTAAGTCAGACCGTCGTAATAAGCCAACTGGATGCACTCCCGCTGGGTGTCGGTCAACGAACCCAGGCAGTCGGCCACCCGGCGGCGCTCGTCGTCGAGGAGCACCTCGTCGGCGACGTGATCGGTCGGCGGTTCCACCGAGGCGGCGCCGTAGCGGGACTCCCGGGTGCTGGCCGCCTGCTCGGCGCGCACCCGGTCCACCGCGCGGCGATGGGCCAGGGTCAGCAGCCAGGTCAGCGGCGACCCGGCCTCCGGGTTGTAGTTCGCCGCGTTGCGCCATACCTGCAGATAGATGTCCTGCGTCGTTTCCTCGCTGTAACCGGGGTCGCGCAGCACCCGGATGACCAGTCCGTAGACGCGGGACCGGGTCTGGTTGTAGAACGCGGCGAACGCGTCGGCATCGCGGCGGGCCACCTGGCGCAGAAGAGCGTCGAGTTCGGCGGTCACGAGCGGTAGCCTAGCGGCAGCTACCAGGACCGATGACGTCATGGCGATCGTGTCTCCAGCGGACCCCTGGTCAAGATCGTTCCGGAAGTTCCTTTGCCGACCGTCGCCCGGCCGTCACGGACTGTCGCCCGATCCTCGTCGGACCCCTCGGGAATTACCGGCACCCTGCGCAGCCACAACAGTGCGGCCTGGGTGCGCATGCTCATCCGGTTCATCAGCGGTGACAGCGGGGCGACGACCTGCAGCGCGAGGATCTGACCGACACCGGCCGGCCGGCGGGTACCCCGCATCGTCGCCACGATGGCCGGCTGCTGGTCGCGGTGCAGCGAGATCGTCACGTCGAGTCTTTCGTCGGGTTGCGGGGCCCGCACCAGATAGTGCCCGTCCACTCCGTTGAACGGTGACGTCCGGAACTTCTTGTCCACCATCACCGGTCGGTCGCCGCAGGGCGGAAGCAGGTATGCGTACCGGCCGCCGGCCGCGTTGTGGACCTCGGCGATGACACAGCGCAGCACTCCGCGGGCGTCGTGGCACCAGAACAGGGTCAGCGGGTTGAACTCCTGCCCGAGCACCCGCGGTTGCATCAGCGCGGTGACCGTTCCGCCGCCCAGGTCGATGCCCTTCTCCGCCAGGAACGCGTCGACCCTGCCCCGCAGGGTGTCCTGCGGCGCTTCCCACAGGTGGTCGCGGGCCTCGAAGCGGGCGAACGGCCGCAGCCATCCCGGCAGGCGGGGCAGCGCGTCCAGATCGACGAACCAGCTGTAGCTGCGGTGTTCGAAGTAATGGTGCACAGGTGCGCGCCGCAGGTGGGTGATGCGCGTGCGGTACACGGCCGCATTCCCGCGGTCGCCGCCTCGACAGTCGGATTTCACATCAGCTATTCGGAGCGGGGTCGGGCGTGGATGGGTCGGTTGCCGACGGGGGAGTCGGGTTGGGTCAGCAGATTGGCGTCAGCCTTGCGGATCCGACGATGTCCGCATGGCGCACCGACCCGACATCTGCCACGAGCGTGCGGCGGCCGCCAGTCCCCGCACCAGTGCGGAGGTCGCAGCGAACAGCCCGTCGTCGCTGGGCAGCCCGCTGCGGGGGCTCAGCCCGCGAACCCGCGGTGGGAGTTCAAGCTGGGTGCCGCCCCCGCGGACCCGGTTGACCGGATTGTCCGGGTGCAGGCCCCGGAGCTCTCTCGGGATCGCCTCCAGGTCGGTGACGACCCGGTAGCCGGGGATGCCGACATGGCGGGCGACGTGGTCGGTCAGGCCGCGATTGCGCCCACCGGCCAGGATCTGGGTGCTGCGCCCCAGCCGGCCGTAGCCGTGCAGGGACACCGCCACCTCGATGTGGTCGAGGAACTCCGCGAGCCGATCCGACTGCGCCGGGTCATAACGCGCCGAGGCCAGGTGGTGGGGGTAGCGGTCGGGATGACGCACCGTATACAGCGAAGCGCCCGCTGCGTCCGCGGCGCGTTCGGCGATCACATCGGTCATCTGCTCCAGGCCGCCGCCGTGGATGGCCAGGAACCCGAACCGGGACTTCAGCACCGAGTCCTCGACGACGGCCGGATCGGTGAGCAGCTCGGAGAGCGATTGCGGCCCGGCATCATCGGCGGACGCGCGGCGATGCGGCCAGCGACTCGGATCCCACCTCTCCAGGAACTGGATCCAGTTGTGGGGCAGCCCGTGATGGCGGGCACCGGCGAGGATGCGCTCGAGATAGCCGGGACGCGGCGGCCCGGCTTCGACGCGATGGTCGATGTACACCCACGCGCTCGACGGTCCCCGCTCGGTCATGACGGTGAGTTCGTCGCGCCGGTACCGCACCGGAACTCCTTCGGCACTGTCCAGCGTGGCCAGGTCGCGATCGGAGACCCGCCACACCACGCCGTGCACCACGCTGCCGGCCAGCGGTTCCACCGTCGCGACCCCGCGCTGGTTGATCAGCCAGTCGTGATCGGCCAGCGTCGCCGGGCGCGGGTCGGTGGCATCGGGGCATCGGCGCGCCATCTGCTGCACGCACAGATTCGACCCGTACGCGAAGTAGATATGCCGACCGCCCATTCAGCCGGTCAGCGTGAGATAGATCAGCACCACGTTCAACAGGGTAATCAGGCCGGCGACGATCCAGCCGAGCGTCGTGGTGAGCCGATGGTTGACGTCATCACCCATCAGTCGGGCGTCGGCGGTGAGCCGGACCAGCGGGATCAGTGCGAATGGGATCCCGAACGACAGCACCACCTGCGAGAGCACCAGGGCGCGGCTCGGATCCACCCCGGCGGCCAACACCGCCAGCGCGGGCAGCAGCGTGATCAGCCGGCGCGTGATCAGTGGCACCGACCGGCGGATCAGGCCCTGCATGATCATCGCGCCGGCGTATGCCCCGACCGACGACGACGCCAGCCCGGACGCCAGCAGGCCGATCGCGAACAGCAAGGCGACGGTGGGGCCGAGTGCGGTCTGCACCGCGGCGTGCGCGCCCTCGATCGAGTCGGTGTTCTCGACGCCCTGCAGATTGGTCGCCGCCACGAGAAGCATGGACAGATTGACCGCGCCGGCGACGAGCATCGCGATGCCGACATCCCAGCGGGTGACCCGGAGCAGCATCCGGCGGGTAGGTCCGGGTTCGGGATGGCCATGGCGGTCGCGGGCCAGCCCCGAATGAAGGTAGACGGCGTGCGGCATGACCGTCGCGCCGAGCATCGCCGCGGCGAGCAGGACGCTCTCGGGGCCGTCGAACCGCGGCAGCAGGCCCGCGACCGTGTCGTCGACCGGCGGCGGTGACGCGAAAAGACTTGTCAGGAAACCGATTGCGATGACCAGCAGCAGGCCGGTGATCACCCGCTCGAACATCCGTTGTCCGCGCTGGTCTTTGACGAGCAGCAACACCAGCGAGACCGCACCGGTGATCACGCCGCCGACGAGCAGTGGCAGGTCGAACAACAGGTAGAGCGCGATCGCTCCGCCCACTACCTCGGCCAGATCCGTTGCCATGGCCACTAATTCGGCCTGGAGCCAGTAGGCCAGCCGGGTGGGCCGGCCCATCCGACCACCGACCGCTTCGGGAAGCGACATACCGCTCACCAGCCCGAGCTTGGCGGACAGGTACTGCACCAGACAGGCCATCAGGTTGGCGGCCACGATGACCCACAGCAGCAGGAATCCGAACTGCGCGCCGGCGCTGACGTTCGCGGCCACGTTGCCGGGGTCGACGTAAGCGATCGCGGCGACGAATGCGGGCCCGAGCAGCACCCAGCGTGAGCGCGTCGGTGCTTCGGCCTGGCGCGTCACGGCACCCCTTTTCATCCGGCAATGCGAATAGAAAAGTTAGGTTAGCCGAAACCTATGGGTCGGGCCAGTCCCGCGATGGTGCCGGAACAGCGGTCACCAGGGGCCGAGGCCGTATGCGCCGACCAACGGCCACACCCCGATACCGGTCCAGCCGCCGTAGTTCCACGGCGGTGGGGTGGTGGTGATCTGGGTGCTTCCGTTGGTCTCGCAGAACGTCACCGTCTTGCCGAGGTCCGTACAGTCCGGGGCGGCCGACGCGGTGGGGGCAGGATCGCCGCCACCCCGAGAGCCACGAAAAGCCCTGTCGCAGAGCGAGACACGACGGTCACGGAATCAGAAGATGAACGGGCCGTAGCCTTCCCACGGGAACATGCCACCGCCGTACCACGGCATGGCGTATTGCCCGGGGGTCGAGCTGATCTGGGCGTTGCCCGGCGACTGGCAAACCTCGGTCCGCCCCCCGGCGCCCGCCGACGTCGTGGCGCAATTCGGCTGGGCAGACGCCGCAGGAGCTGCGGCGATGGCCACGGAAGCACCGCCGGCGACAAGGAGAGCAGCAACAGTGCTCAGGCGAGCCTTCATTTTCAGCATCCTTCCAGGGAGGGTTGCCGCTTAGCGTACAGACCTTCGCCGGTTATGGGAGGTAACTCCCGCGCGGTCACGATTCCGGGGGCAGCGTCGATGACGGCGGGGATCGCATTGACGACTCGAGCCGCGGTCGCCACCAGCCCGGCATGGTTGTGGTCGCCGTGGGGACTGCTCAGGCACAGGTCGAGCGTGTAGGACGGTTCGCCGGTGATCTCGATCCGGTAGGAGCCGCCGTGCTGAGCGGGCTGCGGCCACTCCGGGCACAGGTCATCACGCAGCCGGGTGACGTGCTCGAGGACCACGGCGACGTCTCCGTCCTTCATCCCGCGCACCTCGAAGCGGATCGCCGCGGTGGTGCCCTTCTCGATGCGGCCGGCGGCGATGTCGAAGGCCTCCGGCGCGGGGACACGCACATGGGTCTCGGTGACCTCGTCGAGGTCGATGCCCAATCCGGCGGCCAGCTGCCGCACCACCGAGCCCCACGCCAGGCTCAGCACTCCCGGCTGCAGCAGCATCGGGGTGTCGTCCAGGCTGCCGCCGAAGCCCATGACGTCGAACATCACCGGCGCGCTGTCGTACGTGTCGTAGTTGATGATCTCCATACAGCGGATCTGCTGGACGCTCTGGCAGGTTCCCGCCAGTGCCATCGGAAGCAGGTCGTTGGCGAAGCCCGGGTCGATGCCGTTCACGAAAATGCTGGCGTTGCCCGCTTTGGCGGCGTCCTCGATGGGGGAGATCAGCTCGTCGGGGAGCACCTGCCACGGATGCTGGAGGAAGACGGCGCTGCTGCCGACGACGTTGACGCCCGCGGCGAGGATCCGGCGGTAATCTTCCAGCGCCTCGGGCAGCCGGTTGTCGGCCAGTGCGGTGTAGACCGCGCACTCCGGTTGCGTGGCCAGCACCGCGTCGAGGTCGGTGGTGGCCAACACCCCCGTCGAATCCTGGAGTCCGGCAAGCTCTGCGGCATCCTTACCGGTTTTGGCCTCCGAGGACACCCACACCGCGGTCAACTCGAAGCGGGCGTCGGTAATCAGCTGTGCCAGCGCGTGCTTGCCGACGTTTCCGGTGCCGATGGCGGCGACTTTGATGGCCATGGCTGGCTCCTCACAGATCGGGGATGGGCAGGTCGAGATTCGGGAAGGTGATGCCGCCGTCGACTTCGAGGGTCTTACCGGTCAGGTAGCTGCCGGCCGGCGAGGCCAGATACACCGCGGCGGCGGCGATGTCGACGGGATCGCCGAGACGCTTGAGCGGGGTGGCCTTCTCCATCGGGTCGCGCAGCGCGTCGTTCTCGGCCACGATCTCCAGCGCCGAGGTCAGGATCGAACCGGGGGCGATCGCGTTGACCCGGATCCGCGGGGCCAGATCAAGCGCCGACAACCGGGTGTAGTGCGCCAGCGCGGCTTTCGCGGTGCCGTAGGCGGCGAACCCGCGGCCGGCTAGGCGCCCCATCGTCGAGGTGATGTTGATGATGCTGCCGCCGCCGGCGTGCTCGAGCATCAGCGGCACCGCGGCGACGGTCAGCGCGTGCGCGGTCGCGACGTTGAACGCGAACGCGTCGCGCATGTCCTTGGCCGAGGTGTTCAGAAGCGCGTTCGGCATGGTGCCGCCAACGTTGTTGACGACGATGTCTAGTCGCCCGAACGCGTCGACGGCCTGGGCCGCGAGGGCCGCGGTGTCCTCGGAGTGCGCGAGGTCGGCGACCACGACGTGCGCGCGCCGGCCGGTCGCCTCGACCTGCTGGGCCACCTCGTCGAGCTGGGACCGGGTGCGGGCGGCAATCAGCACGTCAGCGCCAGCTTCAGCGAATGCCAGAGCCATCGCCGCGCCCAGCCCGCGGCCGGCGCCGGTCACCACGGCCACCTGATCGTCGAGTCGGAACCGGTCCAAGATCATGCGCGTCGTCCAATGGTCACGGGGCGTCACGCTAGCAAGGAGTACGCAGCGAAGTGACGGTTTCTGGAACACGTTCTATTTGACTGTGGGGGCGGCTTCGCCTTTCGGGGGCGCGTCGCGGGTCGGCGTCGCCACGGGCAACACCAGTCACAGGAGTTCGTCTATTTCAGGAGAAGTGCGAGTGGGCCGCTGCTAAACGTCGCTAGGTGGGGCGCGTCGTGCCTGTGATGTCAGCGGCCGGAACTGACGTCAACTTCGATGCGTGCCTGCCGGTTGGCGGCGCCGGTCCAGTGCTACTTCTTGGCCGGTGCCTTCTTGGCCGCCTTTTTGGCCGCTGTCTTCTTGGCGGGTGCTTTCTTGGCAGCCAATTTCTTGGCTGGCGCCTTCCTGGCCGACCCGCCGTCGGAGTCATCGGTGTCGTCCGACTCCTCTTCATCGGAGCCGGACCCTGATCGACCCGACCTGCTCGACGAGCCTTGCTCCTTGCGGGCCTTCACGCTAGCTTCCAGCTTGGCCAGCAGATCGGAGACATCCTCGGTCTCGTCGAGCTCCTGCGGCTGCTCTTCGGTGGTAAATGCTTCTCCGCCTTCGAGTTTCGCCTGGATCAGCTCGTGCAAATGCTCCTGATAGTCGTCGTGGTAGCGGTCCGGATTGAAGTCGTCGGTCATGGAATCCACGACCTGACTGGCCATCTTCAGCTCGGCGGGCTTGACGTCGACCTTCTTGTCGAGCACCGGGAAGTCCGGATCGCGGATCTCGTCAGGCCACAGCAGGGTGTGAATCATCATCACGTCGCGCTTGCTGAAATCCTTGACCCGCAGGGCGGCCAGTCGGGTCTTGTTACGCAGCGCGAAGTTCACGATCGCAACCCGGTCGGTCTCCTTCAGCGTCTGGGCGAGCAGCACGTAGGACTTCGCCGACTTTCCGTCGGGCTCCAGGAAATACGACCGGTCGTACATCAGCGGGTCGAGATCGCCGGCGGGCACGAACTCCAGCACCTCGATCTCGCGGCTACGTTCTTCGGGGAGCGTCGAGATGTCGTCATCGGTGATGATGACGGTCTGTCCGTCATCGGATTCGTAGGCCTTGGCGATGTCGCGGTACTCGACGACCTCACCGCACACCTCACACACCCGCTTGTAGCGGATGCGTCCGTTGTCCTTCTCGTGCACCTGATGGAACTTGATGTCGTGGTCCTCGGTGGCGCTGTACACCTTGACCGGGACATTGACCAGCCCGAACGCGATGGAGCCCTTCCAGATGGACCGCATCAGCCCAGTATGTCCGATGCGGCGGCGTCGCGGCTGACACGATCGGGTAGCTCGGCGCCGGGCCGCGCCACGGTCAGGGCCGCCGTCAGCGTCGCCATGCGCACCGCGCCCGTCAATGACTCCGTTCCGATGGCGGCGAGGCGGTCGCGACGCTGCGCGCCGAGCAGATCCATCGACCACAGCGCGTCGATGAGGCCCGTCATGAACGCATCACCCGCGCCCACGGTGTCCACCACATCGACATGTCCGGCAGGTACCCGCACCGTTCCGTCCGCACACATCGCCAGCGCACCGTCCGCGCCGTAGGTCACCACGACGATCGACGGTCCCAGGGCCAGCCAGGCCGCCGCGGTCTGATCGGGGGTGCGCGTCGGATCCATCCAGTGCAGGTCCTCGCTGCTGGCCTTGACGACGTCGGCGCGTTCGAGCATCCGGTCGATGCGCGCACGAGCGGCGTCGGCATCGGCGATCAGCGCGGAGCGGATGTTCGGGTCGAAGGTGACTGTCGCCGACAAGTGATACGTGTCGACGAGGGCCTTGGTGGCCAGGCATCCCGGTTCCAGCACCGTGGCGATGGAGCCGGTGTGCAACACCAACGGCGGCGCTACTTCGGGAGTGCCGCTCAGCTGCCACTCGATGTCGAACGAATAGGTCGCCGACCCGGACGGATCGAGCCGGGCGAGTGCCGTGGCGGTCTTGGCGGCACTGGTGCTTCCGGAAACAAGTTGTGCACCTGAGCTTTTCACGTAGTCCGCGATCCGCTGCCCGCGGGCGTCGGTGCCGATGTGGGTGAGGAAATCGACGTCGCGGCCCAGCCGGGCGAGGCCGACCGCCACATTCAGTGGGCTTCCGCCCACATATTCGCCCAGTGGCTCTCCGTCGCGTTCGACGATGTCGACGAGTGCCTCACCGATCACCAGTGCCCTCATCGTGTCGACGCTACCGCTTCCGGAATGGGTAATACCGTGATGTGGTGGACCGCTATGACCGGGTGAGGCTGACCAACCCGGACAAGGTGCTGTACCCGGCGACCGGGGGACGGCGCAGGGACGTCACGAAAGCAGAGGTGTTCGACTACTACGTCAACGTAGCGGCGGCGATGCTGCCCCACATCGCCGGGCGTCCCGTCACCCGCAAGCGCTGGCCCAACGGCGTCGACCAGGAGTCCTTCTTCGAAAAGCAGCTCGCCTCGTCCGCGCCGGACTGGCTGAGACGCGGCACCGTCGTGCACAAGTCGGGCACCACGACCTATCCGGTGATCGACACCGTGGAGGGGCTGGCCTGGATCGCCCAGCAGGCCGCGCTGGAAGTGCACGTGCCGCAGTGGCGGTTCACGGGCGGCGACGGGGAAGCCGGTGAGGTCGGGCCTGCGACGCGCATCGTGTTCGATCTCGACCCGGGTGAGGGGGTGACGTTCCGGCAGTTGTGCGAGGTCGCCCACGAGGTCCGGGGTCTGATCGGCGACATCGGGTTGCGGACGTTCCCGCTGACCAGCGGCAGCAAGGGGCTGCACCTCTACGTGCCGCTCGACGACCCGATCAGCTCACGCGGAGCCTCTGTGCTGGCCAAGCGGGTGGCCCAGCAGCTCGAACAGGCGATGCCCAAGCAGGTCACAGCCACGATGACCAAAAGCATGCGGGCCGGCAAGGTATTTCTGGACTGGAGTCAGAACAACGGCAACAAGACCACCATCGCGCCGTATTCCCTTCGCGGACGCGAACATCCGACCGTGGCGGCGCCGCGCACCTGGGACGAGATCGAGGATCCGGACCTGCGTCACCTGATGTTCGACGAGGTGCTCGATCGGCTCGACCGCGACGGCGACCTGCTCGCCGATCTGGATCCGCCGCTGCCGGTGCCCGACCGGCTCACCCGGTATCGAAGCATGCGCGACACCGCCAAGACTCCGGAACCGATTCCCGGTGAGGCTCCGAAGACCGGCAACAACGACACGTTCGTCATCCAGGAACACCACGCCCGCCGGCTGCATTACGACTTCCGGCTGGAACGCGACGGTGTGCTGGTCAGCTGGGCGGTGCCCAAGAACCTGCCCGACACCCCTTCGGTGAACCACCTCGCCGTACACACCGAGGACCACCCGATGGAGTACCTGACCTTCGCGGGTGAGATCCCCAAAGGCGAGTACGGCGGAGGCCAGGTCTACCTCTGGGATACCGGCACCTACGAGACCGAGAAGTTTCGGGACAATCCGCCCGACGGTCCTGCCAAGGGCGGCGAGGTCATCGTGACCCTGCACGGCAGCAAGATCGAGGGCCGGTATGCGTTGATCCAGACCGACGGCAAGAACTGGCTGGCGCACCGGATGAAGGAGCAGAACAATCCCACAGTGGCAGACCTTGCGCCCATGCTGGCCACCGAGGGCTCGATACAGCGACTGACCAAGGCGCAGTGGGCGTTCGAGGGAAAGTGGGATGGCTACCGGCTGTTGGTCGAAATCGATCACGGGAAGTTGGCGCTGCGCTCGCGGCGGGGTCGCGACGTCACCGGCGAGTATCCGCAGCTGAGGGCGCTGGCCGCCGACCTCGCCGAGCACCACGTGATCCTCGACGGCGAGGCGGTGGCACTCGACGAGTCCGGTGTTCCCAACTTCGGCCACATGCAGAACAGGGCGCGGTCGACGCGAGTGGAGTTCTGGGCGTTCGACATCCTCTATCTCGACGGCCGTTCGCTGCTGCGGGCCAAATACTCCGACCGCCGTCGCCTGTTGGAGGCTCTTGCCGATGCTTGCGGCGTCATCGTGCCCCCGGTGATCGACGCCGACACCGGGCCCGAGGCGCTCGAGGCGGCACGCAAGAAGCGGTGGGAGGGGGTCATCGCGAAGAAGCGCGACGCCACTTACCAGCCGGGTCGTCGCTCATCGTCGTGGATCAAGGACAAACTCTGGAACACCCAGGAGGTGGTGATCGGGGGCTGGCGGGAAGGCAACGGGGGCCGCACCAGCGGCATCGGTGCGCTCGTGCTCGGCATCCCCGGCGACGGCGGCCTGCAGTTCGTCGGCCGTGTGGGCACCGGGTTCACCGACAAGGAGCTGGCGTCGCTGAAGGAGACGCTGATGCCCCTACGTACCGACGAATCACCTTTCGCCACAGAGCTTCCCAAGCAGGACGCCAAGGGGGTGACGTTCGTGCGGCCGGAACTGGTGGGGGAGGTGCGCTACAGCGAACGTACGTCCGACAACCGGCTCCGGCAGGCCAGCTGGCGCGGGCTGCGTGACGACAAGACGCCCGACGAGGTCAGATGGGAATGAGTTGGGAATGAGTGCAGTCAAGTGATCCACCCCGGCATGTCGGGAGGTTCTCTTATCTGAGTGCCTCCTCGGTATGAGGGTGCCGTTGGCGATGGTAATAGAGGGCTTCGGCCCGGTCCGGAGTCAGGTCCTGGCAGTAGCCATTCGGTCGCTGCCGGTTGTAGAAAGCCACCCATTCGGCGGTTGCCAGCGAGAGGTCGGCGGCACCGGGATACGGCGGCTGGTGGTCGATGAGTTCGGTCTTGTAGCTGCTGTTCACCGATTCGGCCAAGGCGTTGTCGAAGCTATCGCCCACCGATCCGACTGAGGGCAGGATCCCTTCAGCGGCCAAGTGTTCAGTGAACGCTACCGCCGTATATTGAGAGCCCGCATCGCTGTGATGGATCAGATCATCCAAAAATGTTGCACCAGAACGCTTCCTGGTATCTATGGCGTGGTTGATCGCATCGGTCACCAGCTTCTGGGTCATCTCGGTGGCCACCTTCCAGCCTACGATCTTGCGGGCGTAGACGTCGGTCACGAACGCTGTGTAGGCCCAGCCGGCACGGGTCCGGCAGTACGTGAAATCGGCCACCCACAAACGGTCCGGCGCGCCGGCGACGAAATGCCGCGCGACCCGATCCGGAGCTCGCGTTGCTGCCGGATCAGCAATGGTGGTGCGCACCCGGCGGCGCTTGCACGCACCCCGCCAACCCATCTCCCGCATGACCCGCTCCACAACACACCGTGAGACATCGAGTCCGTTGGTACGCAACACAATCCACGTCTTACGGGCACCCAGAACCGCGAACAGCTTGTTGGATCGGCGCAGCCGCCAGATGGCGTCGATCACCTGCGCATCAGTCCAGTCCGCCTTCGAGGGGCCACGGCGGGCGCGGTGGGCGTAATACGTCGACGGGGCGATCACGACGCCGAACTCCGAGAGCACGGCGCACATCGACTCGACACCCCACTTGAGACCATCAGCGCCCACACGCATGTGCTGGTGGGCGCTGATGAACTCCACGACTACTGAGACGGCCGGTCGAGCTCGGCAGCGAAGAAAACCGACGCCGCCTTCAAAATCGCGTTGGCCCGCTTGAGTTCGGCGTTCTCCCGGCGCAGCTTGCGCAGGACCTCGGATTCCTCGCTGGTCTGCCCAGCCCGATCTCCGGCGTCGATCTCGGCCTGGCGGACCCATTTGCGCACCGTCTCGGCGGTACCGACGCCCAGCAGATCAGCAACCCGGCCCATCGCCTCCCACTCCGAGACCGTGTCGCTGCGCAGATCGGCCACCATCTGCACCGCTCGCGCCTTCAGCTCGTCTGGATACCGCTTCGATGACTTCGTTCCCACGTGCCCATCCTTCCCAACAGAAGAACTCTCCGGACACGCCGGGGCGGATCAAAGTGCGGAGGAAACGCGTAAGCGACGTGGACAGGCTCGAATGCGTTGTCCAATGTCTTGCACTCTGTCGGTGGTGACGGCATCAGCGCAGAGGTCGGATGGCGCGGATCGGGTTTGGAGTGTGTGCGTCAGAGTGCTCAGAACTGTCGCCGATGTCTTGGTGGATGGCATCTGAAGGCCGACCTCGGTTTGTCGGTGGTCGAATGTATGTTCGAAGTATGTCGGGGAGCGAGGTGCGGGCCGCGGTGAGCGGGTTGCGCCGCGCCTTCGATGAGGTGGCGGCCTGTGAGGTTGATTTGTTGACCCGACCGGATTTGGTGGCGGCCCTGGATGAGCTGGAAACCCTGTGGTGTCAGCTGCCCGCGGTGCGTCATCGGCTGCTGGCCCGGTTGCAGGCTGAGGCGACCCCGCGCCAGATGGGCGCGAAATCCTGGAAAGAGGTGCTTTCGGTGCGTTGGCGGCTCTCGACCGGCGAGGCGCATCGGCGGTTGAGCGAAGCGGCGGTGTTGGCGCCGCGCCAGTCGTTGACCGGCCCGGCCCTGCCGCCGGTGCTGCCGGCCACGGCGATCGCCCAAGCGCACGGGCTGATCAACGCCGAACACGTCGACGTGATCCGCCGATCGCTCAACAAGGTGCCGGGCTGGGTCGACACCGCCACCCGGGAGCGCATTGAGGTTGATCTGGTGCGTACTGCGGTCGGTAACGGCCCCAAGGAACTCAAGGACTGCGCGGAGCGGACGTTGTTTCTGCTCGATCAGGACGGCCCCGAACCCGATGAAACCGAACGCGCCCGCAAACGCGCGGTGTCGAGGTCGCCCCAGCGTGGGGATGCCATGGTGGATCTGCGCGCCACGCTGACTCCGGAGGCGTGGGCGGTGTGGGAGCCGATTTTCGCCCGGTTGGCCGCGCCGGGGATGTGTAATCCCGACGATCCCGAGCCGTGCACGTCGGGGACGCCGTCGCAGGCCCAGATCGACAACGATCAGCGCAGCCTGGCCCAGCGCCAGCATGATGCGCTGGTCGCAGCCGGGCGGATCGCCCTGATGAGCGGCCAGCTCGGGCAGCTCAACGGGCTGCCGGTGTCGGTGATCATCCGTACCACGGTGCAGGATTTGCAGTCCCGGGCCGGGGTCGGTGTCACCGGCGGGGGCACGGTGGTGCCCATCGCCGAAGTGATCCGCATGGCCGGGCACGCCAACCACTATCTGGCGGTGTTCGACCGGGCCACCGGCTCAGCAATGGATTTGTTCCGCGCCAAGCGCATCGCCTCCCCGGCACAGCGGATCATGCTGATCGCCCGTGACGGCGGGTGCACCAAACCTGGCTGCACCGTGGGCGCCTACGGCTCTCAGGTCCATCACGTGGTCGCCGACTGGGTCGATGGCGGGAACACCAACGTCGATGAACTCGGCCTGGCGTGCGGGCCGGATAACCGCAGCGTCGACCCCGACGGCGGTGGGTGGTCGACCCGGATGAACGACCGTTGTGAGGTGGAATGGATCCCACCCCCGACACTGGACACCGGTCAGGCCCGGCTGAACTACTACCACCAACCCGAACGGCTCCTCCGCCCACCAGAGGACCCGGAACCCGACAATCCCGAGCCGGCCGAGCCCGCGGCGGGCAGCCAAGTCCGCGTCGCCGAACCGGACACCCCACGAACCGCCGACGATCCCGGCGAACCCGGCGGACCCGCACCACCCGGCGACCGCGCGGCCTGACGGTCGCGGGGACGCTGACCCGTGCAACAGGTTACCGCGCGACCGGACCGTCGCGAGGTTCGCAGAGGTGGCGTTCCACCGTGCGGGACTGTTGAACAGTGTTCGGCGATCTCAGAGTTGGTGTCCGTCGCCGGCCGGTCGAGCGATGAAGCTTGGCTACATTTTCATGTCACCGCCGCAATCAACTGACGGATCGCCATATGTGACGGCATGGCCAGTTTGTAAGTGTCTCTGACGAAATCCTCAGAACTGACACCTCCTGTTAGAGTGGCTGATGTGAGTGATCTGCATGACGGCCCCGGCAATCGACTGGAGCGGCGGAAACAGCGGACGCGGGCTGCGCTGATCCGCGCGGCGCAGGCGCTTATCGCCGCTGGGACGCTCAATGTGCCGATATTGGAGATCACCCGGGTCGCCGACGTCGGGATGGGTTCGTTCTACAACCACTTCGCCAGCAAGGAAGAGCTTTTCGAAGCAGCGGTCGCCGACGTACTGGACAAGCACGGTGCGCTTCTCGACCGGCTGACTGCCTCGACAGAGGATCCTGCGGAGACGTTCGCGTGCAGCTTCCGGCTGACCGGCCGATTGTTCCGCCGCCGGCCACAGGAAAGCCGGATACTCCTCGGCGGGGGACTGCACCTGATGTCCTCGGATCGCGGTCTCGCTCCGCGCGCACGACGCGACATCACAGCGGCCGCAGCGGCGGGACGCTTCCGCGTCGACGATCCTCAGCTCGCGTTGGCGGTTGCTGCAGGTGCGTTGTTCGGTCTCGGGAAGCTGCTGCAGGACGAGCCGGAACGTGACGATGCGGAGGCCGCCGACAGGGTCACCGAAGACTTGTTGCGCATGTTCGGGATGACCGCCGATGAGGCCCGCGACGTCTGTCGCCGGCCGCTACCCGACATCGATGACGTGACTCGTCCGGACTCGGCGGCCTGACTGCGCTGCACCGCGACGCTGAACTCCGACACCTCAGATAGGACTGGCGGCCGCCGCGAGCGCCTGCTGCAGCCCGCGGGTGGCCAGCACGTCGGCGAGCTCGTTGTCGACGACACCGGAATGTCCCTTGACCCAGAACCATTCGACACGGTGCTGCGCGCACGCGATCTGAAGCCGCTGCCACAGATCGACGTTCTTCACCGGCTGCTTGGCTGCGGTCATCCACCCGTTGCGCTCCCAACCGTGCACCCACTTGGTGATGCCGTTGCGGACATACGTGCTGTCGGTGTGCAGGTGCACCGTCACAGGCCGGGTGAGTGCCTCCAGCGCCATGATCGGCGCCATCAATTCCATCCGGTTGTTGCTCGTCGTAGTGGCCTCGCCGCCGAACATCTCACGGACGCGATCGCGGTGACGCAGCACCGCACCCCAGCCGCCCGGTCCCGGGTTGGGTCGGCAGCCCCCGTCGGTGTGGATGATGACGGGGTCCTCGATGGACGCGCTCATGGGGTCCGAGGATAAGGGGCCGAGATCATCGCCGTCCGGACCGACATCCCGAACTCGAGATTCCGAAGCGTGGTAATCCGCCGGCCCGGCTGCACCGCGTCCTTCACGGGGCCGGTGCGGCCGTCGAAGAACGCGGCGGTCTGCTCGATGTCGGTGACGGCGTAGGTGATACCCCACAGCGTGGAGGGCCCGTTACCGGTCGTGTCGGGTGAACCGACAACTTCCAGGATCACCTCCCCGAGTCGGAAGAAGACCTGGCGGACCGGCCGACCGCCCAGTTCGGCGTCGCGCGTGCGGCGCGGGCGCGTGCCGCACGCGATCAGCGCGGTGACGGTGCGGTCCAGATCGGGCGACATCAGCACGACGTGATCGATGCCGATGACGCCGTTGGCGTGGGGGGCGGGCGGGAACGCAGCGGTGTCGGAGCTGACGGTCGGGACCTCGTCCGAACTGGTCGTCGGAATGCCGTCGACGTCCCCGCCCCCTGAAGGCAGGCCGCGTAGCGTCCAGCCGACGATGCCGCTCCCGTGGCCCCGGCCGACCAGACTGAGGCGGACCGCGCCCACTCGGCAGATCCCGTCGGCATCGACGCGGAAACCGGCCTGCGCCCATGCGTCGGGTGGATCGGCGACGCGGAACTCGTCGACGGTCACGGTGGCGGCGGCGCGGGAAGAATCGATGGGGCTCAGCCTACGACGCGCGCGTCACCAACGAAGAGCTCACACTTCACGTGTCCCGGACGCAGCCGGGTCTCGTTACCCGCCGAGCGGACCACGACGGCCACATGGCGGGACAAACCGTCCTGGTATCAGGTGTCCACCCAGGACCGCACCATCAACCCTGACCTGGAGCGCTTCCTGGCTCACCGGATGAGCGCGCACACAACCGAACTCGACATGTCCCACGTGTCGCTGATCACCCAGCCACTAGAGGCGGCGGCGGTGATCCTGGCGGCCGCCGGCGTCGCCGGCTAGTCGTCCTCGTCGTCGGACTTGTCCTCAGATTTGTCCGATTTGTCGTCGTCATCCTCGTCGGACTCGGACTTCTCGGATTTATCGTCGTCCTCGTCATCGCCGGACCGGCCAACCAATTCGAGGACCGCCCAATGACTGGGAGACAGCAGGACCGACCACTGGCCCTTCTTGCGGCCGAGTTTCAGTACGCCGTCGTCGATCTCCCACACAGTGTCGTCATCGTGCTGGGATTCTTGGCCATCGGAGTAAGTGAGTTTGAACGCCATGGTGACGAATGCCCGAAAGAGCGGGCCGTTAATCGCCGTGACGTGTGCCTGAAGGGGGCGACATGATTGTGCCAGCCGGAACGGCACCCGGGGAGGGCGGGAGCCGACTGATCCCGTCGGCAGCCGGGGCTGCGAAGAATCCGGCCTGGTAATACAACCTCGCCGCGCACCCCGACCGGGTGCGGATCAAGCTGGAGGGGCGCAGGTACAAGGTCGTCGCCGAGCAACTTCACGGAAGCGAGCGCGAACAGGCATGGCAGGGGATCGCGAGATCCACGAAGCGCTCGCGACCTTCCAGTCCAAGACCGACCGGGAACTCCCCGTGATCGGTTGTCCGCGCGTTAGTCCGTCGCTGCGTGCGGCGCGCGG
The DNA here is from genome assembly GCF_025263565.1 of Mycobacterium sp. SMC-8. Lineage (NCBI taxonomy): Bacteria > Bacillati > Actinomycetota > Actinomycetes > Mycobacteriales > Mycobacteriaceae > Mycobacterium > Mycobacterium sp. SMC-8. The sequence continues at coordinate 343,266 of NZ_CP079865.1, read as the reverse complement.
CCGAGGAAGGTGTGCACGATGCCGCGCTGCCAGCCGGACACGGTCATGCTCTGCACGTCGATGAAACCGTTGCGCCGCAGCCGGTCACGGAACTGTTCGGCACCGTCGAACTCGTTGACACTGCGCCGCAGGTACCGGTAGAGGCCGGCGTCGCCGGAGCGCACCCGGCCCGCCGGGATGATGATCGCGGTGGCGACCAGGTTCCAGACGGCGGAGGCCAGCCGGGAGTCGCGCACCGAGTACTCGTGTACGGCCAGCACCGCCCCGGGTTTCAGGAGTTTCAGCAGCGATCCCAGCACGTCGTCCTTGTCGTCGACGTTGCGGATCAGATAGGCGGCGAGGATGCCGTCGAACGGGCCGTTCACCCCGGCGTCCTGGAGGGTCTCGGCGCGGCTGCGCACGAACGTCACCGAGGGCGGCCACGACTTGGCCCGCGCCTGCGCCAGCATCCCGCCCGATCCGTCGACCGCGACGATCTCGGCGTACGGTGCGACACTGAGCAGCGCCGCGGTGGACAGCCCGGTGCCGCAACCGATGTCGAGCAGGCGCAAACCGCGGCCCTGGTCGGGCAACTGCATTCGCTGTGCCGACAGGCGGAGGTGTTCGTGGTAGCCGGGGTTGGCGCCGACCAGCCCGTCGTAGGCCTGCGCCCCGGCGTCGAAGGCATCGGGGACGTCGTAGTGTTCGGGGGTCATACGATCTCCAGACACGTCATCAGCGCGAATTGTAGCCGCCGACGGCGGTTGCGATACCGCTGATGATCAACCTCGGGCCCGGCGGTTGCGGGCGCGCTCGGGGCCATACCTCGAATCCGGGTTTCGTAACACATCCCCAGTGGGTCGGCACCGCTGCGGTCGACGGGCGGCAGGTAGCGTGCGGACACGTGAGCGAACCGTGATGTCGCTCGCACCGACAACCCAGGAGCGGGTGCTCCGTGACGGCGAAGGACCCGGTGTGGCGCACTATCTGCTCGCGGTCAGCCCGCTTCGCGGGCACGTCATGCCGATGGTCAACGTCGGCGTCGGCCTTCAAGCCCTCGGGCACGACATCTCCGTGCTGACCGGTGTCGAGTTCGCCGCGCCTGTGCGCAGTGCCGGACTCCGGATGGTCCCGCTCCCGGAGAGCGTGCGGATCGATGCGCCGGCCGCGGGCCCGGCGCTGCTCCGCACAATGCCCGCGGCCGCACGCCGATTCTGGCTGGGACGCGCCGAATTGGCGTCCGTATTCGTCGAACCCCTTGCCGCGGAGGCGGAATCGTTGCGGGCCGTGCTGCGTGACGAGGCGGTGGACGCGGTCATCGCCGACGTCACGTTCACCGGCGTGGTCCCGATGTTCCTGCGGGACGCCCCCCGTCCGCCGGTGGTGGTCTGCGGTGTGGGTCCGCTGACCATTTCGAGCCGGGACACCCCGCCGTTCGGGATGGCCTGGCAACCCGAGCCGGGTCTCGACTATCGGCAGATGACCGCCGTCGCGCACCGGGTGATCATGCGGCCGAGTCAGCGGAAGTTCAATCGTGCGCTGCGGCAGGCTGATTCGCCGGAATGCCCGTTGTTCGTCAGTGATTGGCCGCGGCTGGCCGACGGTCTGCTGCAACTGTCGGTGCAGGAGTTCGAGTATCCGCGGTCCGACCTGCCGTCGACGGTCGAGTTCGTCGGTCCGGTCCTGCCGGCCGGCCCAGAGGAGTTCGACCGTCCGCCCTGGTGGGGCGACGTGGAGACCGCAGGCACCGTCGTGCACGTCACGCAGGGCACGTTCGACAATGCCGATCTGGACCAGCTGATCGGCCCGACTCTGGAAGCGCTCGGTGACCAGGACGATCTCCTGATCGTCGCGACCACCGGCGGCCGGCGGGGCCAGCACATGCACGGCCGTATCCCGGGCAACGCGCGCATCGCCGACTGGATCCCGTACTCGGCCCTGCTGTCGCACGTGGACGTGATGATCACCAACGGGGGCTACGGCGGGGTGCAGTACGCGCTGGGCCACGGCGTTCCGCTCGTCGTCGCCGGGGAGACTTCTGACAAAGCCGAGGTGGCCGCGCGCGTCGACTTCAGCGGAGCGGGCATCGACCTCAAGACCGCCCTGCCGTCGCCGCAGGCCGTCGGCGCCGCAGTCGACATCGTCCGCCGAGACGACCGCTACCGGACCGCCGCGCAGAGCCTGCGGACCGCGATCCAGGCCTGCACCCCGGTCGATGCGATCGCCAACGCGCTCAAGCGACTGTGCAACGCCTGATCAGAGCTTGGCGATGACGTTCTCGGCGAACATCTCCAGGTGGCGGATCTTCGTGTCCAGTGGCTCGGTGTCCTGACCCATGATGTAGGGGATGCGGAAGCCGACGATGACGTCGGTGACACCCTTGTCCTCGAGCCGCTTGATGCCGTCGGCGGTGTAGGCGTCGATCGAGATCACGTGGATCTGGTAGTCCTCGTTGCCCGCCGTTCCGGCCTCGTCGCGGAACTTGTTGAGCTTGCCCAGCAGGGCGTCGAGTTCCTCCGGGTCGCCGCCGCCGTGCATCCAGCCGTCGTTGCGGGCGGCGCGGCGCAGTGCCGCGTCGGCGTGCCCGCCGATGAGGATCGGAACCGGCTTGGACGGCGCCGGCGTCATCTTGGTCTTCGGGATGTCGTAGAACTCGCCGTGGTATTCGAAGTAGTCGCCCGAGGTGAGGCCTTTGATGATGTCGATGCACTCGTCCATCCGCTTGCCGCGCTTGGCGAACGGGACGTTCATCAGCTCGTAGTCCTCGGGCCACGGGCTGGTGCCGACGCCGAGACCGAGGCGGTTGTCGAACAGCGCCGCCAGCGAGCCGGCCTGCTTGGCCACCAGGGCCGGCGGCCGGATCGGCAACTTGAGGACGAAGTGGTTGAAGTGCAGCTTCGTGGTCACCGCGCACAGTGCCGCGGTCAGCACGAACGACTCGATGAAGGCCTTGCCGTCGAGGAATTCGCGATTGCCGTCCGGAGTGTAGGGGTACTTCGAGTCCGATTCGAACGGGTAGGCCACGCTGTCGGGAATCGTCATCGCGTGGTAGCCCGCGGCTTCGGCGGCCTGCGCCAACGGGATGTAGAACGTCGGATCGGTCATCGCTTCCGCGTAGGTGAATCGCATGACGGTGATATTAGAACGTGTTCTAGTTCTTTCCCCGATGAATCCCCGAATTGCCTACCTGATGTCAGTCGAGCGGGAAAGGCGGTGCTCCCACCCCGGCCACGGTGTAGCTGCCCCACGGGGTCTGTTCCACCACGCGCGCCTGCGCTGTCCGCGTCCCGACGGTCACGGTCACCTCTCGCGGGCCTTTGAGCAGGTCCGCGGGCAGATCGCCGGTGACATTTCCGCGCCAGTGATAACGGCCGTCGATCGCTGCGAGGTGCCCGGCCAGCCTGCCCCGGGCGCTGATGTCGGCATCGGCGACAGCGATCAACACCGGCCCGTCGTAGATGTCCTCGTCGACCGGCGTGGAACGGTCCAGGTAGAAACTGGACCGCACCGACCGCGGCCGCCATCTGCTCAGCACGATGCGGGACTTCGCCTCCATGCGGGTGGAACCCGACTGCGTCATCACCTCCAGGCACTGCGAGACGAACCGGGTCTGACGGGCTACGTCGGGACCCGGGATGCGGAAGTGGTTCGGCATACCGTGCACCGCCACAGCGCCGTCCCTCGACCTTCGAGTGTCGATCACCGTGCGAGCGGCCAGCGCACGGCCGTCCGGCGCAACGGCCGTCCACATGTCGGTCGCGTTGTCGAAGCGCAGGTCCTCGGCGTCGGCGACGGCCGTGCCCGGAAACGCGCCGCCCGTGCCGATCACAATGCTGCTCACAGGAATCCGGCCCGACGCCACAACCGTCGACCGACTCGGCCCATCAAGTCGACTTCCTCGAAGAACGCTGCCAGCGACGCGAATGACGAGACGCACATGGCGCGGAAGTGCGGGTTCGACCGCGCCACACGCCGCATCCGGCGGCCGTCGAGACCGGCACGGCGGTACTGGATCGGAAGGGTGAACAGCATCCGGTAGAACGGACCACCGACCCCGTGCAGATTCGCCAGCAGCACCCTGCGGTGCCACGCCATCGTCGGCACCGACTTGCGCAGCCCGTCGCGGGCGAACTGGATGTGTCGGGCTTCCTCCGTGACGTGAATACGCATGAGCCGCTGAACGATCGGCTGCAGCTCCGGATCCTCCATGATCTGGCGCTGCAGCGCGTCGAAGATCTCCTCGCCGACCAGGGCTGCGCCCCACAGCACGCTGCCACGGAACAGGAAGGGCAACGAGTTGATGATGATGCGCTGAAACAACTTGGGACGCACCGGAATACCGCCGACACATGCGATGGTTCGGCCGAACATGACCATGTGGCGGGTCTCATCGCCGAGTTCGGTGAGCGCATAGTGCGTGGTCGCGGCGGTCGGGTTCTTGTGCATGAGATCGCGGAGCAGAGCCTGATTGAGGATGTTCTCGAACCAGATGCCGGCCGAGAGGATGTTGACCAGTTCCTGTCGGCTCAGCTCGATCTGCTGCGCACGGCTCATCGCGTCCCATTCCGGCGTGCCGTAGAGGGTGACGACTTTCGGCGGAAGAAAGAACTTGTCGGGGTCCAGCGGTGCGTCCCAGTCGATGTCGACGACCGGGGCGTAGGACTTCTTCACCGAACCTTTCAGCAGCCGTTCGGCAAATTCTTCGCGCGTCGTCTTCGTGGGCATCGTCACCATTCGAAGGTAGGAACACACACCGCACGATGTCAATACCCGCGGTATCGCATACCTGCGGTAGCACACTCGGGGAGTCTCCTCGGTGGATCATGACTCCATGGGATTCCTCCTGCGGGCGGCACTGACCGGGCTGGCGCTGTGGCTGGTGACGCTGCTGGTGCCCGGCATCGAGTTCGTCGGCGGCGACTCGACAGCTGCCCGGATAGGCATCATCTTCGTCGTCGCGGTGATCTTCGGGCTGGTCAACGCGATCATCAAGCCCGTCGTGCAGATCATCTCGATCCCGCTCTACATCCTCACGCTGGGCCTCATCCACGTGGTGATCAACGCGCTCATGCTGTGGATCACGTCGTGGATCACCGAGCACACCACCCACTGGGGCCTGGCCATCGACCAGTTCTGGTGGACCGCAATCTGGGCGGCGATCGTGTTGTCGGTCGTGAGCTGGGTGCTGTCGCTGTTCGTCAAGGCAGACTGAGTGTCATGCCCGAGCTCCCGGAGGTCGAAGCGCTCGCCGATCATCTGCGCCGTCATGCCGTCGGCGCGACCGTCGGCCGGGTGGACGTGTCGGCGCTGTCGGTGCTGAAGACCTTCGACCCGCCGGTCTCCGCGGTGCGCGGCCAAGAGGTCACCGGCGCGCACCGATGGGGAAAATACCTCGGGTTGCAGGCTGGTGAGCTGTACCTGATCACGCATCTGTCCCGGGCAGGCTGGCTGCGCTGGTCGGACAAGCTCGCCGCGGCACCGTTGAAGCCCGGCAAGGGGCCGATCGCGCTGCGCGTGCATCTGGGAGAGCCGGGCTCGGCGCCGGGCTTCGACCTGACGGAGGCGGGCACGCAGAAGCGCCTCGCGGTGTGGCTGGTCACCGACCCGCTGGCCGTCCCGCAGATCGCCGCGCTCGGTCCCGATGCGCTGTCGCTGAGCCTGCAGGCGCTGACGGAGGCGCTGAAGGGCCAGACGGGCCGCATCAAGACCGTCATCACCGACCAGAAGGTGATCGCCGGGATCGGCAACGCCTACAGCGATGAGATCCTGCACGTCGCCAAGCTCTCGCCGTTCGCCACCGCGAACAAGCTGACCGAGGCGCAGTTGGCGACGCTGCACGACGCGATGATCTCGGTGCTGACCGACGCGGTGACGCGGTCGGTCGGCCAACAGGCGGCCACATTGAAGGGCGAGAAACGTTCCGGACTGCGGGTGCATGCCCGCACCGGCCTGCCGTGCCCGGTCTGCGGGGACACCGTCCGCGAGGTGTCGTTCGCCGACAAGTCGTTCCAGTACTGCCCTACGTGCCAGACCGGCGGCAAGGTGCTGGCCGACCGGCGGATGTCCCGACTGCTCAAGTAGCCGTCTCGCGCGTTGCCCTGCACGTTCGGCGATTACTCGCGACTTGTCTAACTCGGTTATCCTGCCCGCATGACTCGGCAGAAGATCTTGATCACCGGTGCGAGCTCGGGCCTCGGTGCGGGCATGGCCCGCCAGTTCGCCGCCAGGGACCGCGACCTGGCCCTGTGTGCGCGTCGCGTCGACAACCTTGAGGAGCTCAAGGCCGAGCTGGCAGCGAAGTATCCGAACATCAAGGTCGCTGTCGCCGCGCTCGACGTCAACGATCACGAGCAGGTTCCGAAGGTCTTCGGTGAGTTGTCCGAGGAACTCGGCGGCATCGACTGCGTGATCGTCAACGCGGGCATCGGCAAGGGCTACCCGCTCGGCGGCGGCAAGCTGTGGGCGAACAAGGCCACCATCGAGACCAATCTCGTTGCCGCGCTGGTGCAAATCGAGACCGCGTTGGAGATGTTCAAGGCTGCCGGCAAGGGGCAGCTGGTGTTGGTGTCGTCGGTGCTCGGCAACGTGGGGGTGCCGGGTTTCAAGGCCGCCTACGCTGCGAGCAAAGCCGGTGTCACGTCGCTGGGGCAGTCGCTGCGTGCCGAATACCCGTCGTCCGGGCCGATCAAGATCACGGTGCTGGAGCCCGGCTACATCGAGTCGGAGATGACGGCCAAGTCCAACTCGACGATGCTCATGGTCGACAACGAGACCGGCGTGAAGGCCATGGTCGACGCCATCGAGAAGGAGAAGGGCCGCGCCGTCGTCCCCGGCTGGCCGTGGTGGCCGCTGGTGGAGGTCATGAAGCTGCTGCCGCCGCGGTTCACGAAGTACTTCGCCTGAGTCCCTTGCGATGTGGGTGTGAAAACTGTCGCTGACTCGCAACGAGAAAAACGCCGAAATCGCCCGGTTTGCTTGACAGACTGTTAGGTTTTCCTAACAATCGATTAGGTGAGTCCAGTGCGCCGCGGGGAAACCTTCCCCATCCACAACCGCATCGGTGTGCTGCGCGCGGAGCGGCGGATGTCGCGGGCGCAGCTGGCAGAGCTGATCGACGTCAACCCGCAGACCGTCGGAGCACTAGAACGAGGCGATCACTACCCGAGCCTCGATCTGGCGTTCCGCATCTGTGAGGTGTTCGACCTACCCGTCGAGGCGGTCTTCTCCCGCGAACCGTTCGCACCACTGTCGACCGCGCTGTATCGCCGAGAACAAGGAGGAAAGACGAATGCGTGAAGCCACCTTGATCGACCGCTACCAGAACTACCGCACCAAGCAGTTCCTGAAAAACGAATCGAAGTATGCGAATTCGCTTCCCGGGTGGCGGACCCAGCGTAGACGCCGCATGCTCGTCACCGGGTTGGCCGCGACGTTTGGGTTCATGTTCGGCGTAAGCCTGTTGTGCGCGTTCGGCATCCAGTGGGCACCGCTGCTATGGCTGCCCGCATGCCTGGTGTTCTTCCCGCTCTGGGTGACCTTGCAGATTGTGTCCGGGCGCCAGGGTGACGCACCGGACGCCACACTTGACGAATACGAACTGGCGCAACGCAACAGCGCCAGATCCATCGGGCTGACCCTCACGCAATACCTCATGATGGTGCCGATCTTCTACCTGATCTTCGGCGCCGCCTTCACCGGCGGAACCGACACCGACATGGCCTACGCCGGCGGCCTGATGGCATTGACCGTGCTGCTGATCGGCGGATGCTCACCGGCGATGATCCTGGGCTGGACGCGCCCCGATCCGGAGATGTGAGCGCTTTCGGCGTGATTGTCGCCGCTGAGCGACGATAACCACGCCGAAATCACGCGGTGCGGCCGCGCTCCGCTCGGTAGCGGCGGACGAGGGCGTCCGTCGACGAATCCGACTGCTCGGCCGGCGGCTCGTCGGACGTGATCACCGGCAGCAGCGCCTTGGCTTGAGTCTTGCCCAGCTCCACGCCCCACTGGTCGAACGAGTCGATGCCCCAGATGACGCCCTCGACGAAGACCTGGTGCTCGTAGAGCGCGATGAGTTGGCCGACCACCGACGGGGTCAGCTTGGTCGCGAGGATCGACGTGCTCGGACGGTTGCCCGGCATCACCTTGTGCGGCACCACATCTGGCGGCGTTCCCTCGGCGCTGATCTCCTCGGCCGTCTTGCCGAACGCCAGCACCTGCGTCTGTGCGAAGAAGTTGCTCATCAGCAGGTCGTGCATGCTGCCGGTGCCGTCGGCGGTCGGCAGGTCGTCGGTCGGCTCACTGAACCCGATGAAGTCGGCCGGGACCAGTCGGGTGCCCTGATGCAGCAGTTGGTAGAACGCGTGCTGCCCGTTGGTGCCCGGCTCGCCCCAGAAGATCTCGCCGGTGTCGGTGGACACCGGTGTGCCGTCGGCGCGCACCGACTTGCCGTTGGACTCCATCGTCAGCTGCTGCAGGTAGGCGGCGAAACGGGCCAGGTCGTTCGAATAGGGAAGTACCGCACGGGTTTCGGCGCCGAAGAAGTTGTTGTACCAGAGCCCGATCAACCCGAGCAGCACCGGCGCGTTTTCCTCCAGCGGCGCGGTCCGGAAGTGCTCGTCGACGAGGTGGAAGCCGGCGAGGAACTCCGCGAATCGTTCCCGGCCGATCACCGCCATCACCGATAACCCGATCGCCGAATCCACTGAGTACCGGCCACCCACCCAGTCCCAGAAGCCGAACATGTTGTCGGTGTCGATGCCGAACTCGTCGACCAGCTTGGCGTTGGTCGACACCGCCACGAAGTGCTTCGAGACCGCGTCATCGCCCAGAGCCTCGGTGAGCCAGCGCCGTGCGGCCGTCGCGTTGGTCAGCGTCTCCAGCGTCGAGAATGTCTTCGATGCGATGATGAAAAGCGTTGTGGCCGGGTCGAGTCCGGCGAGTTTGGCCACCAGGTCGGCGGGGTCGACGTTGGAGACGAACCGCGCGGAGATGCCGGCGTCGGCGTAGTGGCGCAACGCCTGATCCACCATCACCGGCCCGAGATCCGAGCCGCCGATGCCGATGTTGACCACGGTGGTGATGCGTTCGCCGGTTGCGCCACGCCAGTCGCCGCTGCGCAGCCGGTCGGTGAAATCGCCCATCCGGTCCAGCACCTCGTGCACGTCGGCGACGACGTCCTGCCCGTCGACGGTCAGAGACGCGTCCCGCGGCAGGCGCAGCGCGGTGTGCAGCACCGCGCGGTCCTCAGAGGTGTTGATGTGTTCCCCGGCGAACATCGCGTCCCGCTTGGCCGGTACGTCGGCGGCGCGGGCCAGATCCGTAAGCAGGCGCAGGGTCTCCCGGGTGACGCGGTGCTTGCTGTAGTCGATGTAGAGGTCGCCGACCGTCAGCGCCAGCTCGGTGCCCCGGGCGGGATCCTCGGCGAACAGTTCACGCAGATCCGCGGCGGCGATCTCGTCGTGATGGCGGGACAGTGCCTGCCACGCAGGCGTGCCGGTGATGTCAGAACCCATGTGCAGAACCCTAGTGCGGGCGCGCAGACGAAGGAGTAAATGATGGAGGTATGGATACTTCCGCGCTGCTGGCTTCGGTACCGACCGGTCTGTGGATCGGCGGTGAGGAACGCCAGGGCAAGTCGACGTTCAACGTGCTGGACCCCAGTGACGACGAGGTGCTGACCGAGGTCGCCGACGCGACCGCCGACGACGCGCGCGACGCGCTGGACGCGGCATGTGCGGTGCAGGCGGAATGGGCCGCGACCCCGCCCCGCAAGCGCGGAGAGATCCTGCGGTCGGTGTTCGAGACCATCACCGCGCGCGCCGACGACATCGCGGCGCTGATGACCCTGGAGATGGGCAAGGTGCTCGCCGAGAGCAAGGGCGAGGTCACCTACGGCGCGGAGTTCTTCCGCTGGTTCGCCGAGGAGGCCGTGCGTATCGACGGCAGGTACACGACGAGCCCGGCCGGCACCGGACGCATCCTGGTGACCAAGCAGGCGGTCGGTCCGTGCTATGCGATCACGCCGTGGAACTTTCCGCTGGCGATGGGCACCCGCAAGATGGGTCCGGCATTCGCGGCCGGGTGCACGATGATCGTCAAGCCCGCACAGGAGACGCCGCTGACCATGCTGCTTCTGGCCAAGCTGATGGCCGAGGCCGGCCTCCCCAAGGGCGTGCTGTCGGTGCTGCCCACCAGCAGCCCGGGGCCCGTGACCGAGGCACTGACCAGCGACGGCCGGCTTCGCAAGCTGACCTTCACCGGATCCACCGGCGTGGGCAAGGCGCTGGTCAAGCAGTCGGCCGACAAACTGCTGCGTACGTCGATGGAACTCGGCGGCAACGCTCCGTTCATCGTGTTCGACGACGCCGACGTCGACGCCGCTGTGGACGGGGCGATCCTGGCCAAGATGCGCAACGGCGGCGAGGCCTGCACCGCCGCCAACCGTTTCCACGTCGCCAACGCCGTGCGCGCGGAGTTCACCGAGAAGTTCGTCAAGCGGATGAGCGAGTTCACCCTCGGTAAGGGCCTCGACGAGAAGTCGACACTCGGCCCGCTGATCAACGCCAAGCAGGTCGCCAAGGTGACCGAGTTGGTGTCCGATGCCGTCTCGCGCGGCGCGACCGTCGCCGTCGGCGGCGTCGCCCCGGGCGGGCCCGGCAACTTCTACCCGGCCACCGTGCTCACCGACGTCCCCGCCGATGCCCGCATCCTCAAGGAAGAGGTGTTCGGGCCCGTGGCACCCATCGCCGGGTTCGACACCGAGGAAGAAGGCATCGCCGCCGCCAACAACACCGAGTACGGACTGGCCGCCTACGTGTACACCCAGTCGCTGGACCGGGCGCTGCGGGTCGCCGAGGGAATCGAGTCCGGCATGGTCGGCGTGAACCGCGGGGTCATCTCCGATGCGGCGGCGCCGTTCGGCGGCATCAAGGAGTCGGGCTTCGGCCGCGAGGGCGGCACCGAGGGCATACAGGAGTATCTCGACATCAAGTACATCGCGCTCACCAAGTAGTCACCTGCGCGCCGAGCAGACACGAACTCCGGCGAGTCGCCGGCGACACGCCAGAGTTTGCGTCTGCTCGCACGAGGGAGGCACCCCCGGCTTGCGGGACCGGGCAGGGGTTGGAGCCAGCGCGCCTTCCGGATCCGCCGGCGGTCGGACCCTAGACTTCCTTGCTTGAAGTAGGCGAGGAGGGCCCTGGAAATTGACTGCCGTGAGTGCGGCGCCGATGCGAGTGGGCCCGCGGCGGTATGTCGGGCCGGGGCAGTCGATTCCGGCCCTCGACGGCATCCGGGCGATCGCGGTCGCGCTGGTGCTGGCCGACCACGGCGGCGTCCCCGGACTGTCCGGTGGCTTCCTCGGCGTCGACGTGTTCTTCGTCCTCAGCGGATTCCTGATCACCTCGCTGCTGCTCGACGAGGTCGGGCGGACCGGCCGGATCGGGCTGAAGGGTTTCTGGATCCGGCGGGCCCGCCGACTGCTGCCCGCGCTGCTGGTGATGGTGCTGGCCGTCGTCGCATTGCGGGAGCTGTTCTCCGAGGAATCCACCGCGAACCTGCGTGAAGACGCCGTCGCCGCGTTCTTCTGGATGTCGAACTGGGTGTTCGTCGCCCAGCACACCGACTACTTCTCTCAGGGCGCGCCGCCCTCACCGCTGCAACACACGTGGTCGCTGGCCGTCGAGGAGCAGTACTACGTGCTGTGGCCGTTGCTGATCGCCGCCGTCGTCGCGGGGCTGACGGCGCTGGCGTATCGGCGCGGGGTGCCGTTGTCTGCGCGGGTGGTGCGTGGTGCGGTCTTCGTGGTGGCCGCTGGAGGCGTTGCCGCGTCCGCAGCGGCCACGACGATGCGCAGTGCCGACGCGACCCTCAACCGCGTGTACTTCGGGACCGACACCCGGGTGCAGGCCCTGCTGGTCGGCGCCGCCGCGGCCGCGCTGCTGGTGCGCGACTGGCGCGGGCTGACCGCGGGCCTGGTGATGTTCCGGTCGCGCTGGGCCCGCTGGATCGCGTGGTGGCTTCCGCTGGCCGGGCTGGTGGTGTTGTTCAGCGCCGCGCGGATGGCCACCGGAAGCGCCGCGGAGTTCCGGGCCGGACTGCTGCTCGTAGTCGCCGTGGCGGCGGTGCTCATCATCGCCCCGGTGGCGCTCGCCCAGGACGGGCCGGTCGCGCGGCTGCTCTCGGCGGGCCCGCTCGTCGGGCTCGGCGCGATCTCCTACGGGGTGTACCTGTGGCACTGGCCGATCTTCCTGGTGCTCAACGGGGAACGCACCGGCATCGACGGCTGGGAGCTGTTCGCGCTGCGCTGCGCGGCGACGATCGCGGTGGCGGCGGTGTCGTGGTGGCTGATCGAGCAGCCGATCCGCGAGTGGCGGCCCGCGTTCGTGCCGATGCTGCCGCTGGCGGCGGCGACGGCCGCGACGGCCGCGGTGGTGACGATGACGGTGCTGCCGGTGCGCGTCGCGCCCGCGACACCCCAGCCGGGCCCGGACGTGGACATCGCGGCGCTGGTCGGCGCCGAGGTGCCCGTCGAGGTCACCAGGCCACAGAAGCCGCGCGCCCCGGGCGACCTGCGGGTGGCGGTGTTCGGCGACTCGATCGCGTGGACATTGATGCGGTACCTGCCTGAGACGCCGGGCCTGGACTTCGCCGACTACACCACGATCGGGTGCGGCATCGCCCGCGGCGGGCCCTATGAATACGTCGGCCAGGAGTTGCCGCAGAAGCCGGAGTGCGACGCGTGGCCGGCCCGCTGGGCTCAGCGCATCGGACACGAGAAGCCCGATGTGGTGCTGCTGATCGTCGGCCGGTGGGAGGTGGTGGACCGGTTGAACGAGGGTCGGTGGACCCACATCGGCGAGCCCGGCTACGACGCGTATCTGCGTGGGGAGCTCAACCGGGCGCTGGACATCCTGGGCTCGACCGGTGCCCGGTTGGTGGTGACGACCGAGCCGTACAACCGGCGCGCGGAGAAAGCGGACGGCAGCCTGTACCCCGAGGATCAGCCCAAGCGTGTCGAGCAGTGGAATACGTTGCTGCGCAGCGTGGTCGACGAACGGCCGAACGCGACGGTGCTGGACCTGAACAAGAAGCTCAGCCCCAACGGCTACTACCAGACCAGGGTGGACGGCATCCGGGTGCGCAGCGACGGCGTGCACCCCACCCCCGAGGCCGTGGAATGGCTGACACCGTGGCTGATGGAGGCCCTGACGTCCGAGTGACTTCGGCGTGCCCACCGCCGCTGGGCGACGGTTTTCACGCCCGGGGACGCTACTTGCCGAGGCGACCGCGGCCGAGGCGCAGCAGCAGCATGGCGAGGTTCTTTCCCTCTTCGCCGAGCACGCTGTAGCGCTCGATGACCTTCATCTCGCGGCTGTGCACCAGGCGGGTGCCCCCGGAGGCCATCCGTGCCTTGCCGATCATCTGCGATACCTCGGTGCGGCGCTGGACGGCCTCGAGGATCGCCGCATCGAGACGGTCGATCTCCTCGCGCAGTTCGTCGATCTCAGGCACTTGGGCGGTTTCCATCGTCGTCATGTCGTTCTCCGGATTCTCGTTGTGGGATCGGCCCGCTCCGGTGCGTTTCGGGCCTCACACACGAGACGAGCCCCGGATCGCAAAGCGGACCGCGGGGCTCTGGGAAGCAGCTAGACCACGGGCACCGCTGGCCGGTACCCGTAGAAAAATCGGCGACAAGCCCCTCGGGCGAGGTGCGTATGGCCGAGCTGCGCGGTAAGCACCCGAACAGTCTGCCACCACCTGGCTCGCCTGCGCAAAGAGTGTCGCCGCCCGGCGGTAAGTTGGGGACCGATATGACTTCGCTTTTCTCCGACGCCGGCACCGACGAGCTTCTGGACGGGCTCAACCCGCAGCAGCGGCAGGCAGTGCTGCATGAGGGCACGCCCCTGTTGATCGTGGCCGGTGCCGGCTCCGGTAAGACGGCGGTGCTGACTCGGCGCATCGCCCACCTGCTGGCCGCCCGCGACGTCGGTGTCGGGCAGGTGCTGGCCATCACGTTCACCAATAAGGCGGCCGCGGAGATGCGGGAGCGGGTGGTCGCACTGGTCGGCCCGCGGGCCCGCAACATGTGGGTGTCGACGTTCCACTCGACCTGCGTGCGGATCCTGCGCAACCAGGCCTCGCTGCTGCCCGGCCTGAACTCGAACTTTTCGATCTACGACGCCGACGACTCGCGCCGTCTGTTGTTGATGATCGGCAAGGACATGGGCCTGGACACCAAGAAGTACTCGCCCCGGCTGCTGTCCAACGGCATCTCCAATCTGAAGAACGAGCTGATCGGACCTGAGCAGGCCGCCGCGGAGGCCTCCGAGGCCGCCGACGATCTCGCCCGGATCATCGCCGAGGTGTACGCGGAGTACCAACGCCGGCTGCGGGCGGCCAACGCGCTGGACTTCGACGACCTGATCGGCGAGACCGTCGCTGTGCTGCAGGCGTTTCCCCAGATCGCGCAGTACTACCGGCGCCGCTTCCGGCACATTCTGGTCGACGAGTACCAGGACACCAACCATGCGCAGTACGTGCTCGTCAGGGAACTCGTCGGAACCGAAACGGTCGACGGGGTCGCACCTGCCGAGTTGTGCGTGGTGGGCGACGCCGACCAGTCCATTTATGCGTTCCGCGGCGCCACGATCCGCAACATCGAGGACTTCGAGCGCGACTTCCCGAACGCCACGACGATTCTGCTGGAACAGAACTACCGCTCCACCCAGACGATCCTGAACGCGGCGAACTCGGTGATCGCCCGCAACACAGGGCGGCGCGAGAAGCGGCTGTGGACCGATGCCGGCGAAGGCGACCTCATCGTCGGCTACGTCGCCGACAACGAGCACGACGAGGCCCGCTTCGTCGCGCAGGAGATCGACGCGCTGGCCGACTCGGTGCCGGGATTCTCGTACAACGACGTCGCGGTGTTCTACCGCACCAACAACTCCTCACGGGCCATCGAGGAGGTCTTCATCCGGGCCGGCATCCCGTACAAGGTGGTCGGGGGAGTGCGCTTCTACGAGCGCAAGGAGATCCGCGACATCGTCGCCTATCTGCGGGTGCTCGACAACCCCGGCGACTCGGTGAGCATGCGGCGCATCCTCAACACTCCGCGCCGCGGCATCGGGGACCGAGCCGAGGCCTGTGTGGCGGTGTACGCCGAGACCACCGGCGCCAACTTCAACGACGCGCTCGCGGCCGCCGCCGAAGGCAAGGTGCCGATGCTCAACACCCGGTCGGAGAAGGCGATCAAGGGTTTCGTCGACCTGCTCGACGATCTGCGCGGCGGACTCGACGGCGAACTCGGCGATCTTGTCGAGACCGTGCTCGACCGCACCGGCTACCGCGCCGAACTGGAGTCCTCCAGCGATCCACAGGACCTGGCCCGGCTGGACAACCTGAACGAGTTGGTCAGCGTCGCACACGAATTCAGCACCGACCTGGCCAACGCCAGGGCGTTGGCCGGCGAGGACGGGGACGAGCAGCAGGACGAGGACGTCCCCGACACCGGTGTGCTGGCCGCATTCCTGGAGCGGGTGTCGCTGGTCGCCGACGCCGACGACATCCCCGAGCACGGTTCCGGCGTCGTCACGATGATGACGCTGCACACCGCCAAGGGACTGGAATTCCC
This sequence comes from Mycobacterium sp. SMC-8, assembly GCF_025263565.1. NCBI lineage: Bacteria > Bacillati > Actinomycetota > Actinomycetes > Mycobacteriales > Mycobacteriaceae > Mycobacterium > Mycobacterium sp. SMC-8. The sequence continues at coordinate 327,650 of NZ_CP079865.1, read as the reverse complement.
CGTCGTGTTCGTCACCGGCTGGGAGGACGGCATGTTCCCGCACATGCGTGCGCTCGGGGATCCGGCCGAACTCTCCGAGGAGCGCCGGCTTGCCTACGTCGGCATCACCCGCGCCCGGCAACGTCTGTACCTGAGCCGTGCCAAGGTGCGGTCGTCCTGGGGGCAGCCGATGCTGAACCCGGAGTCCCGGTTTCTGCGTGAGATCCCGAAGGAGCTCATCGACTGGCGCCGCACCGAGGCGCCGGCGTCGTCGTTCTCCGTGCCGGTCGGCAACGCGGGCCGGTACGGCACACCGCGTCCTTCACCGACGCGGTCGGCGGCCGGCAAGCGGCCGCTGATCGTGCTCGAGCCGGGGGACCGCGTCACCCACGACAAGTACGGGCTGGGCCGGGTCGAGGAGGTCTCGGGCGCCGGGGAGTCGGCGATGTCGCTGATCGACTTCGGCAGCGCCGGCCGCGTCAAGCTGATGCACAACCACGCGCCGGTCAGCAAGCTCTAACCCGTGCGGCTCCACCGTGCGGTGGCCGGCAGCGCCGCCAGCGCGACTGATGCCAGCGGCAGCACCGGCATCGCGTAGACCAGCGGGGGCAGCTTCGCGCCCGCGACGAACAGGCTGGCGAAGATCAGGATCGCGATGACGGCGCCTACCACCATCAGTAGGCGGGCGTTGGGGCGGCGCAACAGCAGCGCAATGACACCGCTGATGGACGCCGCGGCCGTCACCGCGGCCAGGAACCCCATCGCGACACAGAACAGCGGGTCGGTGGACCACCAGCCGGCGATCAGGTCGGTCGCGATCACCCCGGTGGCCCAGCCGGACACGATCGTCGTCCCCGCGGCGGCGATGGCGGCGCGGGATTCGGCCCGGGTCGGACGAGTGGGTCCCACCGCGACGGGTTTGGCCCGCGGGACGTACTGGGTAACTGGGTCGGAGACGGACGCGACGGACAGCTCGCCGGTGGGATGGCGGCGCAGGATGCCGGTAGGAGGCTCAGTGGAGGACTGCGAGGCAGACGGAAGGGGCTGGGAGCCCGTCAGCGGTACGCGCCGCAGGATCCGGGTCTCTTCGGTGGAATCAGAGGACTCGTCGGCCACTCAGCCAACGTAGCCGCCGGGGGACAGCCCCCGCTTGGCCAGCCAGCCGACAGGGTCGACGCGGGTACCGCCGATGTGCACCTCGAAGTGGCAGTGCGGACCGGTGGAGTTGCCGGTGTTGCCCATCTTGGCGATCTGGTCGCCGGCCATGACCCGCTCGCCGACGTTGACCAGAAGCGAGCTGTTGTGCCCGTACAACGTCACGGTGCCGTCGGCGTGACGCAGTTTCACCACGTTGCCGTAGCCGCCTTCGGACCCGGCGGCGATCACGACGCCGTCGGCGGCGGCCAGGATCGGCGTGCCGATGGCGTTGGCGATGTCGATGCCGGCGTGCAGGACGCCCCACCGGTAGCCGAAGCCCGAGGTCCACACTCCGGTGGTCGGCATGACGAACTGGGGCTTGGTCAGCCGGGCTTCGCGCTCGGCGCGCTCCTGCGCGAACGCGGCGGCTTTGGTGATCTCCTCGGCGTGCACGGCAGAGTTGGCGGCCGGGGCGACCGTCACGATCTGCATGCCGTCCACCGAGCCGGTGATCGTGCTGCCGTCGCCCAGCGCGATCTGATCCGCGGCGAGTACCGTCTCGGCCGGCGCCTTGGAGGTCTGGTTGGTCATCGTGTGCGCGCCGGCCGCGGTGGCGCCGACAGCCATCGCCGCGACGACCAGACGGCCCCGGACGGGTACCTCGGCCTTGCGGTGCTGGCCGGTGCGGCCGCGCATATCGATGATGTCCGTCTTTGCTGTGCCGTCGGTGACGTCGGTGTGACTGTCGCGGTAGGCCCGCGCGGACGGCCGGCGCTCGGCCTGCGGGGCGGCGCGGAACTCGTCCGGCACGGCCAGGCGCAGCGGCGTCTCGTCGTCGGTGTCGTTGAGGTCGTCGAGCTCCGGAGCGTGGATCACCTGCGTGTCGCGGTCAAAAGCCGCGTGCGACAAGAACTCCAGATTCAAGTGATCGGTGAGTTCGCCGAATTCATTGAACGGGATGATGTCGGTGACTTCGGTGGGACCAGGCGCCGCGAGGGCCTCGGAAGAGCGAGGCGGACGATGCTGAGGCAACCTGAAAAATCCTTGTCGTCGTGACCAGACCGTTATCTAGACCAATGGACGTTAACCAAATTCCAATCAGAGTGGCAACCCGTGCGTCTATTCCGCCGCCATTTGTGATTTGAATCACTTTGGTTATGCCGGTGAGATCGACCACATGAGCGGTGGGCGGTGGCAATGAGTGGCACGCGGGTCGATACAGTTCCCCCGAGCCCGTCGGGCCGTACTTCTAGCCGCTCACAGACAGGGAAGTTCTAAGAGTCCATGGACCTCTTCGAGTATCAGGCGAAAGAGCTGTTCGCCAAGCACAACGTTCCCACCACTCCCGGCCGGGTGACCGAATCCGCCGAGGACGCCAAAGCGATCGCCGAGGAAATCGGCAAACCCGTGATGGTCAAGGCGCAGGTCAAGGTCGGTGGCCGGGGTAAGGCCGGTGGCGTGAAGTACGCCGCCACCCCCGACGACGCCTTCACCCACGCCCAGAACATCCTGGGACTGGACATCAAGGGCCACGTGGTCAAGAAGCTGCTGGTCGCCGAGGCCAGCGACATCGCCGAGGAGTACTACATCTCCTTCCTGCTCGACCGCGCCAACCGCACCTACCTGGCCATGTGCTCGGTGGAGGGCGGCATGGAGATCGAAGAGGTCGCCGCCACCAAGCCCGAGCGGCTTGCCAAGGTTCCCGTCGACGCGGTCAAGGGTGTCGACGAGGCGTTCGCCCGCGAGATCGCCGAGAAGGGCCACCTGCCCGCCGAGGTGCTCGACGCCGCCGCGGTCACCATCGCCAAGCTGTGGGAGGTCTTCGTCGCCGAGGACGCCACGCTGGTCGAGGTGAACCCGCTCGTGCGCACGCCCGACGACCAGATCCTCGCGCTGGACGGCAAGGTCACGCTCGACGCCAACGCCGACTTCCGCCACCCCGAGCACGCCGAGTTCGAGGACAAGGAGTCCACCGACCCGCTGGAGCTCAAGGCCAAGGAGAACGACCTCAACTACGTCAAGCTCGACGGCGCGGTCGGCATCATCGGCAACGGCGCGGGTCTGGTGATGTCGACGCTGGACGTCGTCGCCTACGCCGGCGAGAAGCACGGTGGCGTGAAGCCGGCCAACTTCCTCGACATCGGCGGCGGTGCGTCGGCCGAGGTGATGGCCGCCGGGCTCGATGTGATCCTGAACGACTCTCAGGTCAAGAGCGTGTTCGTCAACGTGTTCGGCGGCATCACCGCCTGCGACGCGGTGGCCAACGGCATCGTCAAGGCGCTGCAGATGCTCGGCGACGAGGCCAACAAGCCGCTCGTGGTGCGTCTTGACGGCAACAACGTCGAAGAGGGCCGTCGCATCCTCTCCGAGGCCAACCACCCGCTGGTCATCCAGGCCGACACCATGGACTCCGGCGCCGACAAGGCCGCCGAGCTGGCGAACAAGTAAGGGACATACGAGATGTCGATCTTTTTGAACAAGGACAGCAAGGTCATCGTCCAGGGCATCACCGGCGGTGAGGGAACCAAACACACCAAGCTGATGCTCAAGGCAGGCACTCAGATCGTCGGCGGTGTCAACGCGCGCAAGGCCGGCACGACGGTCACGCACCAGGATAAAGACGGTAACGACGTCGAACTCCCGGTGTTCGCCTCGGTCGCCGAGGCGATGAAGGAGACCGGCGCCGACACCTCGATCGCGTTCGTGCCGCCGGCGTTCTCCAAGGACGCGATCATCGAGGCCATCGACGCCGAGATCCCGCTGCTGGTGGTCATCACCGAGGGAATCCCGGTGCAGGACACCGCCTATGCGTGGGCCTATAACGTGGACAAGGGCCAGAAGACCCGCATCATCGGCCCCAACTGCCCGGGCATCATCACCCCCGGCGAGTCGCTGGTCGGCATCACGCCGAACAACATCACCGGCAAGGGCCCGATCGGTCTGGTGTCGAAGTCGGGCACGCTGACCTACCAGATGATGTACGAGCTTCGCGATCTCGGCTTCTCCACCGCGATCGGCATCGGCGGAGACCCGGTGATCGGCACCACCCACATCGACGCGATCGAGGCGTTCGAGAAGGACCCCGAGACCAAGATCATCGTGATGATCGGCGAGATCGGTGGTGACGCCGAGGAACGGGCGGCCGACTACATCAAGGCCAACGTCACCAAGCCGGTCGTCGGCTATGTCGCGGGCTTCACCGCTCCGGAGGGCAAGACCATGGGCCACGCCGGCGCCATCGTGTCGGGCTCGTCCGGCACCGCGGCCGCCAAGAAGGAGGCCCTGGAGGCAGCCGGGGTGAAGGTCGGCAAGACCCCGTCGGAGACCGCCAAGCTGGCCCGCGAGCTCCTCGAAAGCCTCTGAGCTCCAGATCTTTTCGAGCAGCACACGCTCGCCGCGTTTCTAGCGCTCGCGGTACTGCAGGTAGCTGCGCAGCAGCGGATCCGTGAGGTCGTACCAGGAGGTGCGGCGGTCACCGTCGGCCTTGGACGAGGTCACCCAGCCCGCGGCGGCCAGCCGTCCCAATGCCGCGGACGCCGATTGATTCGACACCCCCACGCGGTGGGCGAGGTCGGAGACCGATCGCGGTGCCGAGCCCCGGGCCAGTTCGACGACCAGCCGTTGTTCGCCCGGGGGTAACTGCCACAGTTGCTGCTGGAACTGCGGCGCCAGTCGATCGAGCACCGCGTCGACTGCCGGGGTCAGCGCTGTGAGCTCGGATTCGCCCGTGGACTCGGCGAGCAGGTGCCACAGACGGGGAGTGCCGCCGATGATCCGGTGCACGTCTTGCACCCGGGCCCGGCCGGCGGCGGAGTCGAGGTAGGCCGCCAAGCCGGCATCCCCCCGTCGCCGTGCCGCGCGGCGCAACAACTCGGTCGCGTCTTCGGTCGTCAGTGCGGTCAGCGTCTCGATCATGAACGACCCGTACCACGGGAACTCGCGCGACGAGACGCCCGGGAACAGCGCGGGGGTGGTCGCCAGAACCAGTACGGCCGTGGATGTTTCGACCCAGGCCCGCAGGCTTCCCTGCCCGGGCGCGCCGATCGCGTCGAACACGCGATCGGCGTTCTCGATCGCCAGCAGGATCATCCGGTCCGCGGCCGAGCGGATGATCGCGGCCTCGATGCCCACCGGGTCCCGGGCGTTCCTGAGCGCCCTGGCCTCCTCGCCGACCTCGGGCCCGACTGCGCGCGCCATCTCCACCAGCAGGTCGAGATAGGAGCCGATTGCCAGCGAGTCCTCCGAAACCTCCAGGGGCAGAATGCGTTCGGCGGTTTCGGGATCCGAGATCGCGCGGTTGACGGCCACCCGCAAGGTGTGTGTCTTGCCGGCGCCGCGGGGTGCGACCAGCAGCGTGTGCGGTCGGGAGCCGTCGCGTGCCGCAGCCGTGATGCGGTTCGTCAGGGTGTCGAGCAGGTCGGTCCGGCCCACCGTCGACGCTTCGAGTTCGGCGGCGTCGGCGGCCGACGGCGTGAACAACGGCGGATAGCTCACCGCCGCATCGCTTTCCACGCCCGCTGTAGCAATGGGGAGGAGAACGCGTCGGCGTCACCGGAGCGGACCAGGTAGTGGTCGAGGGTGAGCCGCTCGATGACGGACACCAGCTGTGCCCGGTCGGTGATCGGGTTGCCCTCGCTGCGCAGGCGCATCAGCACGGTGTCGACGCCCAGCGGGCCACCGGCGTGGGCGTAGATGTCGAGCAGCCCGGCGATCGCCGGCGCGTCGGCGCCGTAGTAGTGCGGCAAGCGGTCTCGGTAATGCCGCAGATCCCAGGGGTCGTAGGGGCTCTCGACGGCGTCGAGCACCAGAAGATCGACCAGTTCCGGATACGGCGCCACGCCGGTGTCGAGCCAGGATTTCCGGGCGGCGGCCACCAGGTGCTGGATGTAGTAGGGCACATTCTCGGCGGCCGCGGCGATCGCCGCGGCGACCTCGCGCCGGTTGGTGGTCGGCACGCCGCTGCCCAGCAGCAGGCACTCGGCCAGATACGTGGCGTGATCGGAACGGATGGGCCCCACCGCGATCTTCGGGATGTCGTTGACCGTGCTCGGCGCGTCGGCCGAGACGTGGTGGAAGCCGATCGAGCCCGAGAGCACCGTCGCGACCCTGCCGGGATGGTCCTGACGCACCCGGCGAAGCAGGTGCAGGAAGGTATCCCCGGAGCCGGCGGCGGCGCGCTCCAGGTTGCGTGCCAACACGCTGACCTCGTCGATGAACAGCGCCAGGATGCGTCCGTCGGCCCGCCGGATGGCACGGTCGAGCAGATCGTCGAGAGTGGCCGCGGCGCGGCTGTCGCGTTCCAGCCGGACGGGTCCCGCGGTGAGCGTGAGCCGGATCCGGGCGAGTTCCTGGGCCCACGCCGGGTCCAGGCGGGCCAGCTCGGAGATCAGCGCGGCGACGAACTCGGCGTAGGTCTCGCGTTCGGCGCTGACGGACACGACGACGGCGCCGGTGTCGGCGGCCCTTCGCTGCACGAGCCGGGCCAGCGAGGTCTTGCCGTGCCTGCGGTCACCGACCAGCACGGCACCGGAGTTCGGGAGCGTGGACAGGACCTCGGTGGATTCGCGAACCCGGCCCACCACGTCCTCGACGGGCACCACGCCGCCGACGACCAGCGACATCGGACGGGGGTCCCAGTTCATGACCGAACTATACGTCAATAAAGACGTACATCACGATAGTCGTACGTCGGACACAGCGTATGTGGAACTTCTGCAACATGTTCTATTAGCCTCCCGAAGTAACTGAGAGGACGGGGCGCATGGCAGTGGATCCACGGACGCCGGTGATCGTAGGCGTCGGGCAGTTCACCGAACGGGTCGACGACCCGGACTACCGCGGCATGTCAGCCGTCGAGCTGGCGGCCGCCGCGGTGCGGGCCGCCCTCGCCGACACCGGCGCCGACCCCGCCGACGTGGCCGCCGCCGTGGACACGGTGTTCGGGCTGCGCCAGTTCGAGATCTCGGGCCCGATGCCCGCGACGCTCGGCAAGTCAGACAACTACCCGCGTTCGGTGATGAACCGGGTGGGAGGCGCCCCGGCCCGCGTTGTGCTCGAACCCGTCGGCGGGCAGGGGCCGCAGAAACTGGTCACCGAGGCCGGCAACCTGATCGTCGCCGGTGACGCGGACGTCGTGATGATCATGGGCTCCGAACCCGGGTCGACGGCAAAGTACTTCGCGAACCGGGACGACAAGCCGGATTTCACCGAGCACGTCGACGGGCAGCTCGAAGACCGCGGACACCAGATCTTCACCTATGTCGACGAATACACCATCCGGCACGGCCTGACCGGCGCTCCCGTGCAGTACGGGCTGTTGGACAACGCGCGGCGCGCCCGGCTCGGGCTCGGCGTCGACGAGTACCGGCGCCAGATGGCCGAACTCTTCGCGCCGATGTCCAAAGTCGCTGCCAAGAACCCGTTCTCGTCGTCTCCGGTGGAACGCTCGGTGGACGAGATCGCGACCGTGACGGACGAGAACCGGATGATCTGCGATCCGTACCCGCGGTTGCTCGTCGCCCGCGACACCGTCAACCAGGGCGCTGCCGCGGTGCTGATGTCGATCGAGGCCGCGCGCAGGCTCGGTGTGCCCGAGGAGAAGTGGGTGTACCAGCACGGCCACTCGGATCTGGTCGAGCAGCCGCTGCTGGACCGGGCGGACCTCGGCGCCAGCCCGGCGGCGGTGCATGCCGCACACGAAGCCCTGCGAGTGGCCGGCGTCGGTGTGCGCGACATCAGCACCTTCGACCTCTACAGCTGTTTCCCGTTCCCGGTGTTCGTGATCTGCGAGGCGCTCGGCCTGTCGGGCGACGACCCCCGGGGCCTGACCCTGACCGGGGGGCTGCCGTATTTCGGGGGCCCGGGCAACAGCTACTCGCTGCACGGCATCGCCGAGACGGTGATCCAGATGCGCGACCACCCGGGCCGATTCGGCTTCGTCGGCGCCAACGGCGGCATCATGAGCAAGTACTCCGTCGGGGTCTATTCGACCGAGCCGGTCGGCTGGCGCACGTCACGCAGCGCGGAACTGACCGCCGAAGTCGCCGCACGGCCCACCGTCGCGGTGACCAAGACCCCCGAGGGAACGGGCACGATCGAGACCTATTCGGTGCATCACGACTGGCCGGTGCGCACCGGAATCATCGTCGGGCGCCTCGACGACGGATCCCGATTCTTGGCCACCACCGAGGACGTCGAACTCGTGTCGCTGATGACCGGCGGGGACCCGCTGGGCGCGTCGGTCCGCGTCACGCCGACGGAGAACGGCAACCGCGCGGTACCGGGGTAGCGCCGCGACCGGTGGACTCAGGTCAGGGCGCCGAGCTTCCCGGCCAGCCGCTCGACATAGGCGGCGACGTCGGCCTCGGACCTGTCGGGCAGCCCGAACAGCACCTCGGTGACGCCGAGTTCACGCCAGTGCGCCAGCTTCTCGGGGTCCGGCTTGAAATCGAGCGCGACGATCTGCGGGGCGCCGTCACGCCCGGCGGCCGCCCAGGTGTCCTGCAGCAGCTTGACGGGCTCGTCGATGTCGAAGTCGCGCGGCGTGGTGATCCAGCCGTCGGCGGACTTCGCGATCCACTTGAAGTTCTTCTCGGTGCCGGCGGCGCCGACGAGAACCGGGATGTGTGATTGCACCGGCTTGGGCCACGCCCAGGACGGTCCGAACTTGACGAACTCGCCGTCGTACTCGGCTTCCTCCTGGGTCCACAGCGCCCGCATGGCTTCCAGATATTCGCGCAGCATGGTGCGCCGGCGGGCCGGCGGCACGTTGTGGTCGGTCAGCTCGTCGGTGTTCCAGCCGAAACCGACGCCCAGGCAGACCCGCCCGCCCGAGAGGTGATCGAGCGTGGCGATGGATTTGGCCAGCGTGATGGGGTCGTGCTCGACGGGCAGTGCCACCGCCGTGGACAGCCGGACCCGCGAGGTGACCGCGGCCGCGGTGCCCAGAGAGACCCATGGGTCGAGGGTGCGCATGTAGCGGTCGTCGGGCAGGGATTCGTCGCCGGTGGTGGGGTGGGCGGCCTGCCGCTTGATCGGGATGTGGGTGTGTTCGGGCACGTAGAACGTCTCGAAGCCGTGTTCGTCGGCGAGCTTGGCGGCGGCCGCCGGTGTGATTCCGCGGTCCGAGGTGAACAGCACCAACCCGTAGTTCATGCCGAGAATTAGAACGTGTTCCAATCTGGCGGCGCAAGGGGGGTCGGGTTCGGGTGGTTTCGGTTCACCGCGATCCATACCGATGACCGCGCCGCCCTGCGGCGGTTGCATGGCTAGCCATGACCACCGAACGCATCGCCGACCACGTCAAGTTCGCGTACTGGGTGCCCAACGTCAGCGGTGGCCTGGTCACCAGTGACATCGAGCAGCGCACCGACTGGAACTACGACTACAACCGGAAACTCGCCCGCACCGCGGAGAACAACGGCTTCGAATACGCGCTGTCGCAGGTGCGGTACGAAGCCAGCTACGGCGCCGAGTACCAGCACGAATCGACCAGCTTCAGTCTTGCGCTGCTGCTTGCCACCGAACGGCTCAAGGTCATCGCGGCCGTGCACCCAGGGTTGTGGCAGCCGGCCGTGCTGGCCAAGCTCGGGGCCACCGCCGATCAGCTCTCCGGTGGCCGCTTCGCCGTCAACGTCGTCAGCGGCTGGTTCAAAGACGAGTTCACCCACCTGGGCGAACCGTGGCTGGAACACGACGAGCGCTACCGGCGCAGCGCGGAGTTCCTGCAGGTCCTGCGCAAGATCTGGACCGAGGACGACGTGGATTTCCGCGGCGACTTCTACCGCATCCACGATTTCACCTTGAAACCCAAACCCGCCAACACCCCTGAGCGACCCAATCCGGAGCTGTTCCAAGGCGGCAACTCGACCGCCGCCCGCCGCAACGGCGGCTACTACGCCGACTGGTACTTCTCCAACGGCAAGGACTTCGACGGGGTCACCGAGCAGTTGGTGGAGGTGCGCGACCACGCCCGCAGTGCCGCTCCAGCGGGCCGTGAGGTCAGCTTCGGGCTCAACGGCTTCATCATCGCCAGAGACACCGAGAAAGAGGCCCGGGAGACCCTCAAGGAGATCATCGCCAAGGCGAACAAGCCGGCGGTCGAGGGTTTCCGCGGTGCGGTGCAGCAGGCCGGCAACTCGACCAGCGACAAGAAGGGGATGTGGGCCGACTCCACCTTCGAGGACCTGGTGCAGTACAACGACGGTTTCCGCACCCGGCTGATCGGCACGCCGGAGCAGATCGCCGAACGCATCGCGGCGTACCGCAAGCGTGGCGTCGACCTGATCCTGGGCGGCTTCCTGCACTTTCAGGAGGAGATCGAGTACTTCGGGGCGCGGGTTCTGCCGCTGGTGCGCGAGATCGAGAACGCCGAGCAGGCGTCGGCTGATTCGCCCGTGCTGGCGTCCGCGTAGCACGGGCCCGGGGCGAGGGTGCGGGCCGGTGACGAAGTGACAGGCCCACCCCGCGGTGCGCTAGCGTGGTTTATCGAATCGCTCAGGCGGATTGATCGACGTCGACTGTCGCCCTGATGGCGGCACCGTCGGTTCCGACGCCCGCACAGCACAGGAGAGGTCATGTCGTACCCACAAGGCGCGCCCGGAGGTCCTGGATTTCCCGGTCAGCAGCCCACCACGCAGTTCACGGCGCCGACTCAGCAGTTCGGTCGGGTTCCTGACGCCGAACCGGCCGCAGACGGTCCGAGCCGGCTGCCCTTCTCTCTCAGCGCCGCCGTCGCGGTCCTCGGCCTGCTGGTGTACCTGTCCAGCTTCGGCCCCCAATTCACTGTCGCGTCGTCGGACTTCCCCGATTTCCGTCCGCTGACCGCCAGCTCCTTCGGCGTGTTCTTCGCAGTCATCGCCGCGGTGGTGGCGGGCCTGCTCGCCGGGGTCGGTCTGCTGCCCCGGCAGCGCAACTTCGTCGCCGTCGCCGCGGTAGCCGCCGTGCTGGGCTTCCTGCTCGTGCTGGCAGAGGTCATCAACAAGCCCTCCGAGGCCTCGATCGGCTGGGGCCTGTACCTGGCCGTTGCGTTCACCCTGCTGCAGGCGGCCACCGCGGTCGTCGTGCTGCTGTTCGATTCCGGCATCATCACTCCGCCGGCGCCGCGGCCGAAGTATGAGCAGCCGCAGTCCTACGGGCAGTACGGCTACTACGGCCAGCAGGGGCCGCACACCGGCCAGGGGCAGCACCAGCAGCTCCCGCAGCACCAGCGTCCCGGCTACCCGTCGCAGTACGGCGGCAGCGGCTACCCGGGCACCGGTGGCTTCCCGGCCGCATCCCCGTCCGGGCAGTCCGCCCCGTCGGGACCGCCGACCCCGCCCACGGGTTTCCCCACCTACGGTCAGCCGCCGGCAAGCGACACGCCGACCACCCATGTGCCCACGCAACACCAGCCGCCGTCATCCTCGCAGTCGGGTCAGTCGTCGTCGTAGTCTGAGCCGCGCGTGCGCGAACGTCGCGCGCCCGAGCGCCTGCGAGGAGCGGCCCAACCTGTGAGCACCCGGCCAGTCGGCACACGCCAGGCGCGTGACCTGCTGCGGGTCGCGTTCGGACCCTCTCTCGTCGCGTTGCTGGTGATCGCTGCGGTGGTGCTGCTGCAGCTGGTGATCGCCAACAGCGACATGACAGGCACTCTCGGCGCCATCGCCAGCATGTGGCTGGGTGTGCACCAGGTCCCGGTGTCGATCGGCGGCAGCGCCCTTGGGGTGATGCCGCTGCTGCCGGTCCTGGTGATGATCTACGGCACCGCGCGCACCACCGCTGCGGCGGCGGGCACATCGTGGTTCGTCACCCGCTGGGTGGTGGCGTCGGCGCTGGGCGGTCCCGTGCTGATCGCCGCGATCTGCCTGGCGGTGATCCATGACGCCGCCTCGGTGCTCACCGAACTGCAGACCCCGGACGCGCTGCACGCGTTCGGGTCGGTGTTCGCGGTGCACGCGATCGGTGCGGTGCTCGGCGTCGGCTCGCGGGTCGGCGGCCCGTTGCTGGCCTCGACTCCGCTGCCGAAGTGGCTTCCGGAATCCCTGCGGGCGGCTGCGGCCGGTGTGCTCACCTTGATGGGGTTGTCCGGTGCGATCGTCGCCGGATCGCTGATCGTGCACTGGTCGACCATGCACGACCTGTTCTCCATCACGGACTCGATGTTCGGGCAGCTCAGCCTGATGGTGCTGTCGGTGCTGTACCTGCCCAATGTGATGGTCGGCGCCTCCGCGGTGGCGGTGGGGTCCAGTGCCCACGTCGGATTGGCGACGTTCAGTTCATTCACCGTGTTCGGCGGGGATATCCCGGCGCTACCGGTGCTGGCGGCGGTGCCGACGCCGCCGCTCGGTCCGGTGTGGGTGGCGCTGATGATCACTGCGGCCGTCTCCGGGGTGGCGCTCGGCCAGCAGTGCGCGCGCCGCCCGCTGCCGCTGGGGCCGGCGCTCCTGAAGGTCGTCGTCGCCGCCGCAGCCGCGGCCGCGGTGATGGCGCTGCTCGCCGAGGCCGGCGGGGGCCCTCTGGGCAACTTCGGCGACATCGGGGTCGACCAGACCACGTTCGGCCCCGCGGTGTTCCTGTGGATGCTCGGGATCGGTGCGCTGACCGTCGTGATGTCGGGCGGGGTCACTCCGCGGGTCCGCACTCCGAAGCCGGTCGACGTATCCACCGTCGATGAGCCCGACGACGTGGACGACGGGGCGCAAACGACTTCTGGCCTGGAAGAGGACGCGCAACCGCAGACCGACGAGATCGTCGTCGACGCCGGGCCCGCCGATGCCGCGGCCGAGCCGGCCGGACCGGTCGGGGGTCTGCCGCTTGAAGAGTTCGACCCGGAGGAGCACTTCGTCGTAGACGAAAGAGATGGCCGGGGCGTCGTAGACGAAAGAGATGGCCGGGGCGTCGTAGACCGCGACGGTCACGACACCGACAGCGGCGGCGAACGCGAACGCCGCGACCACTAGGCTTTCAGCGTGCAACTGGAGGCCGGCCGACGCGAAGAGCAGTCGTGCCTGCGCGTACCCCCGAGCGCGCCGGACGCGCGGCTTGTCGTGCTGGCTTCGGGCACCGGTTCGCTGCTGGCATCTCTGCTGAACTCGGCTGTCGGTGACTACCCGGCCCGGGTGGTGGCGGTCGGCACCGATCGGGCGTGTGCCGCGCTGGACATCGCGGCCGGAGCGGCGGTACCGACGTTCACCGTGCCGCTGAGCGAGTACGCCGACCGTGCCGCGTGGGACGCCGCGCTGACCGCCGCAACCGCCGCCCACCGGCCCGACGTGGTGGTGTCGGCCGGGTTCATGAAAATCCTTGGCCCGAGGTTTCTTTCATCATTTCCGGGGCGGGTGCTCAACACCCACCCGGCGCTGCTTCCGGCGTTTCCCGGCGCCCACGCAGTGCGCGATGCGCTGGCCTACGGGGTGCGGGTCACCGGGTGCACGGTTCATCTCGTGGATGAGGGCACCGACACCGGACCGATCGTCGCTCAGCGGGCGGTGCAGGTCCTCGACGGCGACGACGAGTCGACCCTGCACGAGCGGATCAAGGTGATCGAACGACAACTTCTGGTGGATGTGGTGGCGGCGGTGGCAACCCGCGGCGTGACCCGGACAGGACGAAAGGCGACCCTAGGATGAGCGACAACGACGACGAGGTGTTCCGGCGGCCGATCCGCCGCGCGCTGATCAGCGTCTACGACAAGACCGGCCTCGTTCCGCTCGCCCAGGGACTGCATGCGGCGGGTGTCGAGATCGTGTCGACCGGGTCGACCGCGAAAACCATTGCCGGCGCCGGTGTTCCGGTGACCCCGGTCGAGGACGTCACCGGCTTCCCCGAGGTGCTGGACGGGCGCGTGAAGACTCTGCACCCACACGTGCACGCCGGGCTGCTTGCCGATCAGCGCAAACCCGAACATGTTTCGGCGCTCGAAGCGCTCGGTGTGGCGGCCTTCGAACTCGTGGTGGTGAACCTTTACCCGTTCACCCAGACCGTCGCCTCCGGGGCCGGTGTCGACGAGTGCGTGGAACAGATCGACATCGGTGGTCCGTCGATGGTGCGGGCGGCGGCCAAGAACCATCCGAGTGTCGCCGTGGTGGTCGAGCCGCTCGGGTACGACGGTGTGCTGGCCGCGGTGCGGGCCGGCGGATTCACCTATGCGGAGCGGAAGAAGCTGGCGGCGTTGGCGTTCCGGCACACCGCGGAGTACGACGTCGCGGTCGCGTCCTGGATGGAGTCGGTGCTGGCTCCTGAGCACGACGCTGCGTCGACCGAGCTGCCGCCCTGGGTCGGTTTGACGTTCCACCGGTCTGCGGTGCTGCGGTACGGCGAGAATCCGCATCAGCAGGCGGCGCTGTATCGCGACGACAGCGGCTGGCCGGGCCTGGCCCAGGCCGAGCAGCTGCACGGCAAGGAGATGTCCTACAACAACTACACCGACGCCGATGCCGCGTGGCGCGCCGCATTCGACCACGAGGACATCTGCGTGGCGATCATCAAGCACGCCAACCCCTGTGGCATCGCGGTCTCGTCGGTGTCGGTGGCCGATGCGCACCGCAAGGCCCATGACTGTGACCCGCTGTCAGCCTTCGGTGGGGTCATCGCGGCCAACACCGAGGTCACCGTCGAGATGGCCGAGACGGTCGCCGGGATCTTCACCGAGGTGATCATCGCTCCGGCCTACGAGCCGGGCGCCGTCGAGGTGCTGTCGGGCAAGAAGAACATCCGGGTGCTGCTCGCCTCCGAACCGCAGCCGGGCGGCACCGAGTTTCGCCAGGTCAGCGGCGGGCTGCTGGTGCAGCAGCGCGACGCTCTGGATGCCAGCGGTGACGACCCGAACAACTGGACGCTGGCCACCGGATCGCCGGCCGATCCCGCCACACTGGCTGATCTTGTGTTCGCCTGGCGCGCCTGCCGCGCGGTCAAGTCGAACGCGATCGTGCTGGCCAAGGACGGCGCGACGGTCGGTGTGGGGATGGGGCAGGTCAACCGGGTGGACGCGGCCAGGCTCGCGGTCGAGCGCGCCGGCGACCGCACCCGCGGCGCGGTCGGTGCCTCCGACGCCTTCTTCCCATTCCCTGATGGGCTCGAGACGCTGATCAAGGCGGGGGTGAAGGCCGTGGTGCATCCCGGCGGGTCGGTGCGTGACGATGAGGTGACCGCAGCTGCCGAGGCGGCCGGCATCACGCTCTATCTCACCGGGGCAAGGCATTTCGCGCACTAGGGGGTGATCGGGTGAAGATCTCGCCCTTGCTGCGGCGCCGCGTGTTCGCGGCCACCGTCATGACGGTGGCGGCGCTGGTGTCGTCGTGTACAAGAGTGGTCGACGACGCGCGGGCGGTGGCCGTGGAACCCGGCACACCGTTCGGCTCGTACGCGTCGGTCGATCTGTGCACTCCCGTGGACAGCAAGCTCGCCGACGTCCCGCCGCCGCGCGGTCCGGCGTCCGACACCGAACCGGTGCTTCGTATTCCGCAGCCCGACGGCTGGAAGCGGATCACCGCGCTGGACTCGCCGATGATCCGGTTCGTCATGCGCAACGACGGGCTCGCGGCCGGTGGGATCGCGCCGACCGCGGTGGTGACCCTGGAGTCGCACCGCGGTGAGATCGCCCCGGAGGAGTTCTTCGCCGATCAACGCCGCCAGGTGTCCCAGCTGGGCGTCACCGATCTGACGCTGACGGACACCACGTTGTGCGGGTTGCCCGCCGTGCGCGGGCACTACCTGTCGCCTCTGCTGCCCGGTCTGAAGCCACGCCGGGCCGACCTGCTCAGCGCCGTGATGGTCAGTGAAGGCCGGACATACGGTGTGGCGATCACGGTGCAGAGCGCCGACGAGCAGGACCCGGATTACCGGCGGGACGCCGACCGGATCCTCGGCGGGTTCCAGATGCTGCCTCCCGGCAGCCGCTGATCACCCTCTCCGACAAGCGTTCTGGCGGATCAGGGCAGTCCTGCGAGCAGTTGCCCGCGGACGGTCTGCAGGTGATGACGCATCGCCTCGCGGCTTCTGGTGGCGTCACGGTCGAAGATCGCCTCGGCGATCTCGCGGTGCTCACGCTGGCACACGGCGTAGTTCTGCGGGGTGTACGGGCGGGTGTCCAGCGCGCTGCCGGCCAATCGTCGCCTGCCGGACTCGACCATGTCGTTGAGTGCGGCCACCACGGAGTTGTGCGTGGCCAAGGCCAGCGCGCGGTGAAAAGCGATGTCCCACTCCGCGAATTCATCGGGTGTGCGTGCGGCCTCGCCTTGTTCCAGGCACCTTCGGATCTCGGCGAAGTCCTCGGCGGTGGCGGCCACCGCCACCAGCGTCATCAGGTTGGGTTCCCACGCGGCGCGGGCGTCGATCAAATCCAGTGGGCTGATCCTCACCGGCGTCGCCACAGCTGCGGGGGAGCCGGCGCCGTCGCGGGTCAGGAAGGTGCCGCGTCCGACTTCGCGGGTGACCCGCCCTCGGGTCTCCAGCACGTCGAGTTGCCGGCGCACGTCGTGGCGACTGCACCCGAGCAGGCCCGCCAGCGCACGCTCGGTCGGCACGCGGCCGCCGGGCTTGAGCGCACCGGCCAGGATCTGACCGTCCAGGTATTGCGCGACCGAGGTGGCTTCCGGTCCGGGGGCGGTCATTGCCCGGTCACCACCGACCGCACGAAGCGAAGGTGATCGGTCATCGCGGTGGCCGCCCGGCGCCGGTCCCGCTGTATCAGCGCCTCGACGATCTCCTGATGTTCGCGTTCGATGGTGGCTCGGTTCTCGGGGGTGTAGCCGTCACGCTTGAGCCGGCCCCATACCGGGTTGTTGCGTGTCGAGTTCAGCACGTCGACCATCGCCACGATCTGCGGATTATGAGTGGCCACCGCGAACGCGTGGTGCAGGGTGATGTCCCACTGTTCGAAGGATTCGTAGTCGGTGGCCGCTTCTCCCCGGGCAAGGCAGCGACGCAGTTCGGCGAAATCTTCCTCGGTGGCGGCCAACGCCGCCACCGACACCACCTCGGGCTCGAACAGCAATGACGCAGTCATGATCGCCGCCGGCGCAAACGACCCGCCGGCACCCGAAGTGCCGGACGGCGCAGCCTCGTCGCCGTCGGCGACGAGGAACGTTCCGCGGCCGACCTCGCGTACCACCCGGCCCTCCCGTTCGAGCTGGGCCATCACGCGGCGCACCTGAGCTCGGGTGCAACCGAGTTGGTCCGCGAGGTGGCGCTCGGCCGGCAACCGGCCGTTGCGGGGGAGATGTGCGGCAGCGACCCACTCGTCGATGAGCCGTCGGATGTCACGATCGACCACCGGCATGGCTCCGCCGCTCATCAGTCCCCCTTTCGTGTGCCGAGTGCGTTCACTGTAACCAATGCGACCGTATTGGGCGGCACTAGTGAGTAAGCCAACATAACTCGACCAATGTATGAGAATTGGTTCGAGTAACGCATGCGTAAACTCTGAACGCACAGACCCATTCCGGAATTGACTTAAGGCGGGTGCCGAGGTGTTCACCATGTCCGACCGCTTGGCGCTGTGCGCGCTGGTCGGCGCGGTGCCTCCCACGATGGTCGACGACGCGGTGCTGGCCGCAGGCGTGGCGGCCGAGCGGGTGCGGACCCTGCCGCCCTGGGTGACGACCTACCACGTGCTCGGCTCGGCGATGAGTCCGCGCGCGACCTACGACGACGTCACCGACCTGGTGTGGACGACGCTGCCGGCGGCCACCGGACGCGGCCTCTCGCGGCAGCGCCCGACCCGCGGCGCGATCACCAGGGCCCGGTCGCGCTTGGGTGCCGATCCGCTCGCGGCGCTGCTGTCCCGGATGGCGCCAGCGGCTCCCGAAGTGGAGCCGATTTCGACTGTCTACCTGCATAGATTCCAGGCCGTGGGGGTACCGGGCCTGTGGTGGATCACGTGTCCTGACACTGGCGCGTTGCGAGGCTGCGACGCGCGGGACGACAGTCTGGACACCGCAGTGAGGTTGTTGCGCAGCGCCGGCGTGTCCCACGTGACCGTCGATCTGCCCGTCGGGGTGGGCGCGAGTCTGCAGCAGCAGCTCGGCGCTGACGTCCGGATCGAGACGGGACGCTCAACCGCGGCCCACGGGGCGTGGTGGCTGGGGTTGCGAGCCCGGACCAGCGCGGGTTGGCGCCAGGAGGCGCTGGCGCGCGCCTGCGTGATCGCAGCGTGGGAGCGGGCGTCGAGGATCGCGCAGTCGATGTCCTGATCCGGTTACTAAGTCAACGAAACCCCGCGCTGGCGGTCGAGCAATTTGCGTGATTGTGTTCCCGGCACAGCGCAACTCTTCTAGCCTCATTGGGCGAGGAATGGTTGCAGATTGGTTGCCGACTCACGTGGGAGTGACATGAAGAAATCGACGAAGGTCTGGTCCAGCGCAGCGGCCGCGGCCGCCCTGCTCGCAGTGCCCGCATGTTCGGGCGGTGGTGAGGCCGGAACTGGTGACCCACTTGTGGTCGGCATGCTGATGGCGTTCAGCGGTCCCACCGCGGTGGAGGGTGCCGAGGTGGTCAACGGATGCCTGCCTGCGGCTGCCGAGATCAACGAGGCCGGCGGGGTGCTCGGCCGTGACATCGAGTGCGAAGCGTTCGACACCAAGGGCACGGCCAGCGATTCGGTGCCCGCCGCGCGCCAGATGTTGAGCACCACCTCCAACCTGTTCACCGTGCTCGGCCCCAGCACCGCCGAGGCCGCCGCGGCCGCCCCGGTGCTGGAGGAGGCCGGCCAGGTGATGTTCTCCCCGGCCGGCGACGGCCGCTTCGACCGGACCGAGCTCGACTACTACTACCGCCTGATCACCTCGGATTCGGTGGGCGCCCAGGCGATGGCGTTGCACTCGCAGCGGCAGAACTTCGACAAGGTCGCGTTGGTGTTCGTCAGCGGCGCCTCGGCGCAGGCGAACATCCCGCCGCTGGAAGAGGCGCTGGGGGGACTGGGCGTCGGTGTCACCGAGGCCATGACGATCCAGCCCGAGCAGCCCTCCTACCGCACCGAGGTGGCGCGGATCCTGCAGAACCGGCCGGCTGCCATCGTGTTCGAGGCGGACGCGGTCACCGCGGGCACCTTCCTGACCGAACTCAACCAGGCCGGCGGCGGCGACATCCCGATCGTCACGAACACCCTTGCCACCACCGGCGACTGGCAGGAAGCGGCGTTGGGCGCCTACGGCGGGGACGAGGCGCTGGCGAGATCGCTGCAGGTGGTCGTCCGGTATGCCCAGGAAGGGGGTGCGGGCACCGAGACCTTCGTCGAGACCCTGCAGTCGCTGGAGGGCACGGACGGTATCGACATCCCGTCGTTCAAGGACAGCGCGTACGCCCGTGCGGCCTACGACGGTGTGGTGCTCTCGGGTCTGGCCGCCACCAAGACCGACTCGGTGGAGCCCGAGGACTACAACTCGGCCATCCCCGAGATCCTCGCCGCCGGTAACGGCAAGACGGTGGTGACCAACTACGCCGACGGCGTCGAGGCGCTCGGCAAAGGGGAAAACATCCAGTACGTCGGCGCCAACGGTGAATACCGGCTCAACGAGTTCCACAACGTGATCGGTGCCTTCGCGTTCTACGACTGGGATCCGGCCACCAGGCAACTGCGGCTGGTGAGCCAGCTTCCCGCCGAAGAGCTCGAAGCCCTCGCGAGCGGACAGCGCTGATCTCGTGAATCTGCTTGTCTCTGCGACGGTGTTCGGGATGGTGATCGCCGCGGTGCTCGCCCTGGCCGCGGTCGGTTTCACCTTGCAGTACAGCGTCTCGAACGTCTTCAACCTCGCGTTCAGCGAGACGATGGTGGTCTCGGGGTTCGCCGCGCTGGGGGCCGGCCGGGCCGGACTCCCGATGGCTGCCGCGGCGTTGATCGGTGTCGCAGCGGGCGTGGTGATCTCGTTGCTGCTGAATCGCTTTGTGTACCAACCGTTCGCGCGGCGTGGTGTGTCGGTGTTCCAGATGCTGGTGATCAGCCTGGCGGTCAGCCTGGTGCTGGCCAACACCCTGCTGGCCATGGTGGGTCCGATGTCGTTCCGGTACGAGGTCACCCCGACGGTGGTGTTCACCATCGCCAGCGCCGCGGTCACCGACCTCCAGTTGATCGTGATCGCCCTCGCGCTGATCGCCATGGTCACCATGCATCTGCTGCTCAAGCGGTCCCGGCTGGGCCTGGCCATGCGCGCCGCGTCGGTCGACGGGGGACTGGCGCAGTCGTGCGGCATCCCCACCCAGCGTGTGGTGGCCACCGCCTGGGCGATCTCCGGCGCGTTGTGCGGTCTGGCCGGGGTGGCGTTGTTCGTCATCAGCTCGTCGTTCTCGGCCACCTCGGGACGCACGTTCATCGTGTTGGTGATCGCCGCCGCGGTGCTGGGCGGAATCGGTGACGCCTACGGCGCCATGTTCGGTGCGCTCGTCCTCGGCCTGGCAACGGAACTCACCGCGGTGTGGCTGGATCCGAGCTTCAAGATCGCCATCGCGCTGGTGGTCCTGATCGGCGTGCTGATGGCACGACCGCAGGGCATCCGTGCGGAGTTCTCGGCGGGAAGGGCTTTGCAGGTATGACGTCCCAGCAAGGAGTGGACGTGCGAGGCAAGAGCACGGGAACGGATCGCGCATGAGCACAGATCTGTCCTTTTACCTCGTCACGCTCGTGGTCTATGCCGCGGTGGCCGTGATCGGCTGCTGGGGACTGGAATTGCAGTACTCCGACACCGGCCTGCTCAATCTGAGCTACATCGTGTCGGTGGCGGTGGGTGGCTACACCGTGGCGCTGCTGTCGCTGGGCCCACCGGAGGCCGGAGGCGGCACCGTGGTCCAGGAGTACTTCTGGGGTGCGTCGCTGCCCTTCCCGTTGCCGTTCGTCGGCGCGGTGCTGGCCGGCATGCTGATCTCCCTACCGATCGGGCTGGTCGCGCTGCGGCGCCTGCGGTCCGACTACCAGGCGGTGGCGATGCTGTCGGTGGCGCTGATCGCCGCGGCGCTGGTGGTGGCGATGCCGGGACTGCTCGGCGGCGGGCACGGCCTGTATCTGATCCCGGCTCCGCTCAAATCGGAGCTGGGGCTGCGGTCGGACGAATATTCCTGGCTATACGCCGGATTCGCGATCGCGATGACGGTGCTGGCGGCGTGGGTGGTGCTGCGGATCTCGCGGGCGCCGCTGTGGCGCGTGCTGCGCGCGGTGCGGGAGAACCCGGAGGCCGCCGACGCGCTCGGCATCAACGTCACCCCGGTCCGGCTGGCGGCCTTCGCGGTCGGCAACGGCCTCGGAGCGCTCAGTGGCGCGCTGCTGGCCGCGTTCATCGGAACCTACGCGCCGGCGGACTGGTCGTATCAGGAGACGTTGATCCTGATGGGCGCGGTGATCGTCGGCGGCGCCGGAAACCGATTCGGCGTGCTGCTCGGCGCGCTGCTGTTGCCGGTGGGGCTGACCGAGGCGACGCGCTACCTGCCGCAGTTCGGTGCGCCGGGAACGGTGGACGCGTTGCAGTACGTGGTGGTCGGATTGGTGATCATCGCGTTCCTGTGGTGGCGGCCGCAGGGCGTGTTCCCCGAGCGCAAGCGCACTTTCGGCGTCGACGGCGCCCCGATGCCGTTCTGGTCCAGGACCGAACCCAGACAAGGGGTGGTGTGATGAGTGACGATCGCATCCTGACCATCGACGGGCTCACCGTGGCCTACGGCGCGAACCGGGTACTGGAGAACGTCGCGCTGAGCGTGCCGCGGGCCAGGATCACCGCCGTGGTCGGCCCCAACGGCGCAGGCAAGTCCACGCTGTTGCACGCGCTGGCCGGTACCGCACCCGTGCAGGCGGGACGGGTGCTCCACCGCGGTCAGGACATCGCAAAGATGCCGCCGTACAAGCGGTCTCGGCGGGGCATCATGCGGACCTTCCAGATGCCCGCCGACTTCGGCCGGCTGACGGTGCTGGAGAACCTGCTGCTGGCCGACCGCGCCGTCGGCGGCACCGGGTTCCTGCAGGTCTTCACCCGTCCCCGGCGCCGCTGGCTGCCCGGCCAGCGCGACGCGGTGGCCAGAGCACGGGCGCTGCTCGCCGAATTCGGCCTCGAGGCCAAGGAGAACGACTACATGGGCGATCTCTCCGGAGGTCAGCGCCGCATCCTGGAACTGCTGCGTGCGGTCACCACCGAACCCGAGATGCTGCTGCTCGACGAGCCGTTCGCCGGTGTGCACGCGAGCATCATCGAGCGCATCTCCGATTTCCTGATGGCGCTGCGGGACCGCGGTATCAGCATCCTGATGGTCGCCCACGAGCTCGACGCGGTGGAACGCCTGACCGATTCGGTCGTGGTGATGGCGCGCGGGCAGGTGCTGTTCGAAGGATCCATGGCGGCGGCCCGCCGCGAACAGGAAGTGGTGGACGCATATGTCGCCGGATGACACCCGCACCGCGACGGGCGCGAAGGTGCTCGGCGTACAGGATCTCACGGTCGGTTACAACGGCGTACCGATCGTGCACAACGTCAGCCTGGAGCTGGTCGCCGGAAAGACCGCGTGTGTGGTCGGACCCAACGGCTGCGGAAAGAGCACTCTGCTCAAGGGATTGGCCGGGCTGGTCAAACCGATGGGCGGAACGGTCGAGCTGGCCGATCACGGTGACATCACCGCGATGTCCACCGCAGAGCGGGCCGCCGGCGGCATGGGATACGTCCCGCAGATCGACGACGTCTTCAAACCTCTGACTGTGGAGGAGAACATCGTCATCGGCGGCTACACGTTGTCCAGAACCAGGGTTGCGGCCAACAGGGAGCGGGTGCTCGAGCTGTTCCCTCGGCTGAAGTCGATGCTCAAGAGGCACGCCGGTGTGCTCTCGGGCGGGGAGCGCAAGATGCTCGCCATGGCGCGGGTGCTGATGCTCGAGCCGAAGGTGCTTCTTCTCGACGAGCCCACGGCGGGCCTGACCGAGGAGATGGCCTCCCGTCTGCTCGACGAGCAGCTCGCCGAACTCAAGGCCAGTGGAATCGCGGTGCTGCTGGTCGAGCAGCGCGCCAATCTTGCGATGGCATCGGCGGATTGGGCTTACGTGCTGGCTACCGGACGGGTGCGCCGGTCCGGGTCGGCGGCCGAACTGCGCGCCGATCCCAGTTTCTCGCACATTTTCCTCGGCGGCACCGAAGAGGCCCTGCTGGCCGGCGCCGCCGAAACCACGGATACCGAAGGAGAGGTTCGTTGCAGTTAGTTCAATACGTCCATCAGGGCAGCACCCGGTGCGGCTTCATCGATGGCGACGGCTTCATCGATGGCGGCGACGCCACGATCGTCGGCCTGGACTGGTCACTGCGCGACGCACTGGTGCTGCTGGCGGCGGGGCAGGGTGAGCGCGTCACCGAGGCCCGCACCGGGCGGGTGAAGCGCAGCGAGGTGGTCCTGCTGCCTCCGGTCACGCCGTCGAGTCGCATCTTCTGCATCGGCATCAACTACCTGGACCATCAACAGGAGTCCAAGGACGTCTTTCTGGCCACCGTGCCGAAGGCGCCGGTGGTCTTCATAAAGGATCTCTCCACGATCGCCGGTCCCTTCGACCGGCTCGACCTGCCGAGTGCGCTGTCGGTCGAGTTCGACTGGGAGGCCGAGCTCGGAGTCGTCATCGGTGCCCCCGCACGCAATGTGTCCGAAGAGGACTCCTGGGATGTGGTGGCCGGCTACACGGTCGTCAACGACGTGTCGGTGCGCGACCGTCAGGTCCGGCACGTGCAATGGACGCTCGGCAAGAACGCGCCCGCCTCCACCCCGATCGGGCCGGGCATCGTCGACCGCGACACCGTCGGTATCAAGCCGGACATCGAGGTGACCTGCCGGGTCAACGGGGTGGTCAAACAGAACGCGTTCACCCGGGACCTGATCTTCGACATTCCCCGGTTGATCGCCGAGATCTCCCAGGTGACACCGCTGTTGCCGGGCGACGTCATCGTCAGCGGCACTGCCGCCGGCGTGGGTTTCAAACGCAACCCGCCGGAGTTCCTGCGTGACGGCGACGTCGTCGAGGTCGAGATCGCCGGTGTGGGAAAGATTTCCAACAAGGTTCGGACGGAGTTCTGACATGCCGGTAGTCGGAGGGATCTCCGCATCCCACGCGCCGGGAATCCTCGGTTGGCCCGGCGACGTCACCGCCGATGAGCACACGGCGGTGTTCGCCGCCTATGACGAGCTCAGGCGCAGCGTCGCCGATGCCCGCCCCGACGTGATCATCGCCTTCCTGGACGACCACTTCGAAAACCACTTCCGCAACCTGATGCCGTCGATCAGCGTCGGTGTGGCCGAACACCACACCGGTCCCGGCGAGCACCTCCTCGAGCTGCTGAAGTTCGATCAGGTGCAGATATTCGAAGGTGAGAAGGAACTCGCCGAACGTATCCTGCGCACACTGGTGGCCTCCGGCATCGACGCGGCCCGGATGGGCACCGCGGAGTTCGGCAACAACCTGATGGTCCCGATGCGGTTGCTGCGTCCTGAAGCGGACATCCCGGTGATCCCGGTGTACATCAACGTGTTCACCCCTCCGCTGATCACGATGAAGCGCGCCTTCGAGGTCGGCGCGGCGGTGCACGCCGCCGTTGAGGGCAGCGACAAGCGGATCATGTTCTGGGGCACCGGCGGGCTGTCGCACTGGCCGCCGATCTGGGAGCCGAGCCGCGAGTCGGACGAGTTCCTGGCCAGGATGAAGACGTTTCAGAACGAGGGACGCGGCTACCTCGAGCGCGACCCGAACCTGTGGACCGACATCGGCCCGTACGAGATCAAGATGGCCCAGGAGATGGGCGATGCCTGCGTAAACCCCGAATGGGACCGACAGTTCCTGAACCTGTTGTCCGCCGGTGACATGCAGACGCTGTTCGCCTGGAGTTACGACGACATCGAGAAGGGCGGCGGCCACGGCGGCCACGAGATCCTGAACTGGATGGCCGTCGCCGGAGCCATGGGCGGCGGGCCGTGCGAGGTGCTCACCTATCAACCGACCCCGGCCTGGATCTGCGGTACCGGTGCGGTCCGCTACGCCGTCTAGCCCACCGAAGAATCCAGTTACGAAAACCACGAAGAGGAAAAGGAAGTCACGTGATCACCTACCAGGATGCGCCCCTGCCCAAGTTCGGCGACTACTCCACCCTTGCCTCCGGTAACCCGGGCGAGGTCGTGGTGGTGGCCGGGCAGATGGGCGCGAACGCCGACGGTAAGTTCCCCACCTCCGACGGCGCCGAGCAGGTGAAGGCCACCTACGACAACCTCGGGGTCGCGCTGGCCGCAGCGGGACTCGGATTCGACAACGTCATCGGGTTCCGCACCTACGTGGTGGGCCGGGAGATGATCCCGGAGTTCATGGCCGGGCGTAAGGAGAAGTTCGCCGAGATCTACCCGTCCGGCGTGTACCCACCGAACACCCTGCTGATCATCGGTGGCCTGGTGGAGGAGGCGGCCAGGGTCGAGATCGAGGCACTGGCGGTGCGTCCGGCGGCAGCGTCGTGACGGTGCAGGAGGTGACGCCCGAGGCCGCGGTGCAGCCGCGGCGCTATCCGTTCCACCACGGTCGGGACACCGTGATCGCCTATCCGGTCACCGGGGCCGGCGTCACCACGCGCGTCGTCGAATCCGGTTCCGGCGACAACATCCTGGTGTGCCTGCACGGCGCCGGCTCCCGGGCGGACCGGTTCGTCCCGGTGATGCCCGGCCTGGTGGCGGCGGGTTACCGGGTGCTGGCGATCGATTTCCCGGGCCACGGGTTCGCCGAGAAGCGGGACGACATCGATTACAGCGCAGCAGGTTTCGCTGACGTGATCGCCGGGGTGCTCGACTCGCTGGACTTGTCGAAGGTCACCGTCGTCGGCACCTCGCTGGGCGGTCACGTCGCCGCACACCTGGCCGTGCACCGCACGGATCTGGTGAAAGCCCTGGTGCTGATCGGCGCAGTCGGCGTCGGCGACTTCCCACAGGAGTTCCACACCCCGCCGGAGGTGCTTTCCGACGGCAGCGTCGACGGCGTCCGCCGCAAGCTGACCTTCCTGGTGTCGGACCCGGAGATGGTCACCGACGCCTGGGTACGGGAGGAGTCGATGATCAACTCCTCGACCGGTGCCAAGGCGGCCCTGCTGAAGGTCTCCGAATGGCTGGACACCGAGTGCAACGACGCCCGGGTGGACACCGAGCTCGCCTCACTGCTGCCCGGCCTGCCCGTGCTGCTGGTGTGGGGCGCCGACGACAAGTGGACCCCGCCGTCGATGGGCATGGAGGCCCAGAAGAACCTGCCCGGAGCCCCTCTTGAGCTGATGCCCGGCTGCGGCCACGCGCCGTACTTCGAAGATCCCGACGCCTTCGTCGAGATCCTGATCAGGCACCGCGTCGGACTGGACTGAAAGACAAGGAGACTCACCGTGGCCGACAACTGGCTACTGATCGAGAACGGCACCGTCGTCGACGGCGACGCCAACCCACCGATACCGAATTGCGCTGTGCTGGTGCGCAATGCGCGGATCGTCAAGATCGGTTCGGTGGACCGTGAGGTCGACATCCCGCGGGGTGCACGGCTGGAGGTGATCGACGCCCGCGGCAAGACCGTGATGCCGGGGCTGATCGACATCCACTGCCATATGACCTACGGCCTGGCACGCACCGAGGAAGAGATCTCGATGTACACGCCGCCGGAGCTGCGCACGCTCATCGCCGCGGCGAACGTCGAGAAGGTGCTGGCGGCCGGCGTCACCAGCATCTCGCAGCCGGGTGGCTCGTATTACATCGGCGTCGGGCTGCGGGAAGGGATCAAGCGCGGCATCGTGCACGGCCCCCGGATGACCTCGGCGGGACGGTATCTGACCACGAGCAACGGGTTGACGGACTGGTTCCCGGACGCCACCGGCAACCCGGAGTCCAGCACCGGCAAGCTGACCAACGCCCCGGACGAGATGATCGCCGAGATCCGCCGTCAGAAGAAGGCGGGGGTGGATCTGATCAAGCTCGCCGACAGCCCGTTCGGCGACTACCAGGCGTTCACCGACGACGAACTGAAGCTGTGCGCCGACCTGGCCCATCAGCTCGGCATGCAGATCACCATCCACGCCCGCGGCGACGGAGAGATGAATGCGGCGGTGGAGGCCGGGTTCGACCACATCATGCACGGCAACCACATGTCCGATGCCACGATCGAGAAGCTG